>CANEZP010000002.1 GCA_947444305.1 Pseudobdellovibrionaceae bacterium
GCGCCGGCGCTAGATGAAAATCTCAAAGGCGCCATTCGCGATTTCGACAAACACGTCAGGTTAAAAAACGGTCTGGTTTACGGTGAATCCGTGCGCACTTATTCTTTGAAAGATAAATGCGCGAAAACGATTGATGAAGATATGAAGCGCATGGGTTGCCGCAAGCAAGTCGACGTGATCCGCGAGCCCGTAAAGAATGAACCGGTCAAAGATAAGGCGGGACGGACGGCGCCGATCTGGCAATTCGTCTGCGAGGACGGCGGCGTGATCAAGTTGAAACCCGAAGGAGATCCCGGCAATAAGTTTACGCCGTATCCCCACGCGAGCCGCACTCTTCGTTACCCCGCCGATTCGGATTACCGTGACTACCGCGATGAAGTCGCGAAGATCAGCGAAGACGGGCACATCATTCCGCGCGGCCCGGGCGACCTCGCCCCTAAACATTTGATCAAGGGCTGGTCGGCCGACGCGCACATTCCGCTCGGGAAATGCGATTAAATGCTTAAGGATTCGGCCAGTAGTCTTTGCACTGAAGTTGCACGCTGATCGGCGTAGGCGTCGCGTCGTGCTCGGCGATCGTGCCCGCGCGCGGGTCAACGTAGACGGTCAATGCCAATTTACCGTTGTTCTCGGTGTACGCCGTGCGCAGCACATCGACGTTGTTTTTCGAAATGGTGAGCACTCCATCGTCGCCGGTTTCTTTTACCGAATTGTCTTTGAGGTTGTAAACGGCGGGAACACCGTCGAGGACGAGAGTGTAGATCGCGCCGCTATCGGAGTAATCATTCAGCACCGTGAGGACCGTACGCTGAGAGGACGAAATGCAAGTTCTCGAAAAATAGCCTGCGTCGCCGGCAGAAGCATTTTGACCTAAGACGAGCGCAACGAGGATGAGTAAGGAACGTTTCATGTTTACCCCTTGTGTTGATGATGGACCTGGAAAACAGGTCTATCGCGGTCACGAGGATTCGTTGAGGTTAATCATGATAGAGAAAATCTTTTAGATACTTCTTTGTTTACGTCCGTTTGCGGTATGTGAATTATACCGTCGCGAGCGTCTACACTACTGAATCGTAAGGGCGCCGGTCACGTCGTGATCGTCGTTGCGCTGCAGCCAATCTTCGAGCGTCGTGATGTGAGCGGGTTGTCCGGCGTGCTCATGCCAGCTATCCAAGACAAAAATCTGATTTGTTCTTTTGTTCCTTAGCTGAACGGCGATGTGATAGGCGACGATCAAACTTCGATAAGCCGGTAATCGTTCAACGCTGAAATGACGAAGTAGATTTTGGTCGATTAAACTTCGTGCGAAATCTATAAACGTTTCGGTCTCGGCCACGCAGTTCATCTGATTTTTCTTTAGGGGTATAATCTCGTTCAACATGTTGCCCATCCAGCCGCCGACGTCGCCGCGTAACGGGGTCATTTTCTCGAGCAAGCCGGTGGCCCGGCGTAGAGCCCGCAGTTCCATAAGTTCGGCCGGCGTTAATCTTTGCGCATTGAGCAGCTGGAGTTCTCCCGTACTTAGCGGGGCGTCGTTGAGGAAATGCGCCGCGCGAACCGCGTCGTGCGCGCGGTCAAATAATTCGGTGATTTGAACCTGCTGCGATTCTGTTACTCCTACGGTGCGCGCTTTAAAGGACCAGGGAGTGTAGGTAAAAATACGATAGCAGCGGGCCCGTTCACCGGTAAGCTCGTTGACCAGCCGGGCGTCCGCGGCCTCACGCACCTCGGTCATCGACACGGCGTATTTGTTTTCGCGGGTCATAAGGATACTCAGTTCGGTCAAACCTTTTACGATCGCCGGATGGTGGGGGATGACCAATGTTTTGCGCGTGTTTTTTTCGAGCATGCCGGCGGGGAGTTCGCTGACTTTCACTAACCGGGCCCACTTCCAATCGCTTATCGAAGCGAGGACCTGCTCTTTCAAGTAAGCGCCCTTTTTGTCGTTAAACTTGGCGAGCAATCCTTTCGAGCTAAATTCGTAAGCCTCACAGAGGCTGAGCTGCCCAACAAACCGCTGTTCTAAAGACGATATTCCTTCGGCCGGTGACGCTAAAGGTATGGCAAGGGCCGTGATCAGGCTCGCCGCGAAGATCCAATTGTTTCTAGTCATCATCCTTGCCGTGTTTTGCAAAAGCCGTGCGTGCTTTCCGCCGTGCGCGTGGACCGGCGGTTGCACTAACGAGCCGCTCAAACCTTTGGAGACTAACCTATGCGTACGTGGCTTGCCATTCTGTGTATCGTTTTGCCGTTTTCGAGCGAAAGCTGGGCTAAGTTCAGCGATACCGCCATTGATGTCCCAAAAGCCGCGCCGGCGTGCAAAGCGGATCTTACCGCCAAGAAAGAGACCTCTAAGGTCTTGGAACTAATGGCTCGTTACCGGCCTATGATGGAACAAACGGTCACGGTGGCTACCGATGCGGATCTCGAAGCCGTTTTAAATATTCAAAGGACGCATCTTCTCAGTGAAAAAGAGGGGAAACTCGACGGGGGTTTCGTAAGAACCGTCATGACGATCGATGCGCTCAAAGAGTTGCAAGCGAGCGGGGCGTTCATTTTAGTGGCGAAGAAGAACGGCGAAGTCGTTGGCTACTCCATCTTGCTTACGCCCCAGATGCGAGTCCAGCAAGCCTGGTTCAACGGCTACTTGCCGCCGGCCTGGGACGATGAATCGGTGAATTCAAAAGTTTGGTATTACAAGCAAACCGCCGTTTTAGAATCCGCCTCGCGCTTGATTCCTGTTTTGCTTTTTCTCAAAACTGCAGAAATCACCCGGCAGCATGGCGGCCTTCAATGCTTGGACTCATCTCGCTGAAGCCGCTAAACGTACGGTCGATGCAGTTCCACGAGCATATCGGCGCGAAGCCGGTGGCCATGGGTATTAAAGAGAACAGCGCTTCGGAGTTACTGTGGAATTTAATGAGCGTGGAAGTCGGTCAGGAGCAATGAATATGAAATCAATCGCGGTTCTTTTACTTTCGTTGTTTTTAGCGAGCCCGGCGTTCGCCGCGCAGGTTTCGGAAGTATGTGATGTGATCCGCCGGCAAGATACTTTTTCTTGGACCCAACGAAACGCCGAAGAGTGCGAGCGAAGAGCGCAAAAGAATTTTGAGCCGGCCGCGGTTGATGTCTGCTTAGTCATCGCACGCGGTGATGGTTTCCCCTCGACCCAACGGAACGCGCTTGAGTGTTTGGACGTCGTCGCGGATAAAAGCGTAGCTACGGCGACCGAATGTTTGAGCATCGCGCGCAGCGATAGTTTCACCGGAACGCAAAAGGCGGCTATCGCTTGTTTGAAAAGGAAAGCCGTCGCCGCCGGTGAGGCGCCCCGGGCGCAACAAACCGCGTTGTCCATCGTTCGCGGATCAAGCGTGAGCGCAGAGGTAGCCGACTTAAAAGTCATCGATGACAACGGCGGCGAATTCTACTGGATCCTGCTTAAAAATCTTCGCGTCACGGACGGTGATCGAGTCGTCGACGTCGGCACGGTGGTCATCATACCGACCGTCCAAACGAAGGAAGGCGCCGGATTCGTTTCTCAAGAAATCAACGAAGCAATTCAGACGGGGGCGCTATCGGCAGACCCAATTCATAAAGTGCGGGTTTACATCGCGAAGAAAGACGGCGTGGATTCAACCTTCGCTCAGTCCGAACTGACAAGAAACCCGAAAGACAACAACCTGGTAAAAATCGGGGCCATCGAGCTTTCCGCGGTGCGGGGAGATAAAGGAACCACGCTTCGTTGGGGATTATCAATACCCGAAGAAGTCGTACGCGAACGGTAAAATCTATGGCCCGCGGGACTGGCGCAGAAATGGCAAGTTCGCTTCCGAACTTAAACCATTTGCGCAGAGGTCGTTCTCGTATGTTGCCTATTCAAAAATACTTACTACTTTTCATTGTTACCGCGCTTGTCCCGTCTTTCGCGCACGCCGCGCTTTCCGATGCACAAAAACAAGTGGTCATCGAAGCGATTGAGAAAGGCGACTACGCCGTGCTCGATATTCTCAACGTCGACGAAGACCCGGCCCCTAATTTCACGCTAGCTTCGTCGCTAAAAATCGACCGGCCCGGCACTTACGAATTCGGCGGGCAGAAGAACGTGGATATTTCACGAAACGCGGCCCGCGGCGGATTGCGCATCGAAGTGCCTACCTGTCCGAAACCTTACCGCGTGGTTTGCCAGCTTTAATTAGACAAATTGCAACGAACTTTTATCTCGAGCGCCGCCAGCCGGTGCCCGACGTTTTTTGAGAGCTTAAGATGTTCGTCAACACCGACGTCGATGATGAAACGTGGAGCCAGGGCGAGGATCATGTGCTCGCCGCTTGCCGATAACGTCAGTTGATTCTCTGTATCCCGTTCACCCGTTTCTTTAAACACGCGGATTCTCAGCGCGAGTTCTTCTCGATCGCTGAGATGAAGTTGGACGTAACCTCGCTGCGAAACCGATCGCTGGTCAAAAAGTTTCGTCTCGAGCGTCAGCGCGGAAGCATCCTTCGAGTTTAAAAACTTACCGGCGCATTTTCCCTCTTTCGGGCACTGGACTTCGATCGCGAAGCTCGGGCCCGGCCGCTTAGCGTAGCGCCACTCGAACGCGAGCTTTTCATTCTCGAAAATCAGTTCTTCCGATTTAATTTTGCTTTTGAGGTTCTCGTTTTCACGCACGGCTTCGTTCCATGAACGCGACAGATCCGGGGCCGGCTTACCCGCGCGCGTCGCGGAGATCCGCAAGGGGACCGACTCACCGAATTCGGTTGAACAATTGTAGGTGGCTGCGTTCGCGTGAGGCAGGAAACAGGCGGCGAGTAGCGTAAGGCTGATTGCGATTTTCATGATTACTGTTTGCTGCGTGGAGGTGGCGGAGTCAATTGGGTTCAGATCGTCACTCATTTACTACTCGCTTGACTGGACTTCGGGTAGACCGGACGATCAGCTTACGGAGGCAGCTATGATTCTCACCACTCTTGATTACGTTCCGGATCGCGAAATCGTCGAACATTACGGTTTGGTCAACGGGAGCACCGTGCGCTCCAAACATTTCGGCAAAGACTTCCTCGCGGGATTCAAAAACATGGTCGGCGGAGAGCTCAAGGCCTACACCGAACTCATGGAAGAGACGCGCAACGAAGCCACGCAACGGCTGATCGCGCAGGCTCAGGCCAAGGGCGCGAACGCGGTCGTCGCACTTCGCTTCGGTACGAGCGACGTCGCGCAAGGGGCAGCCGAAGTTTTTGCCTACGGAACGGCCGTTCGTCTCGCATAAAAGGAAAACGCCATGGAATTAATCGTAGGCTTAATCGCCATTTTGATCGGCTTTTTCGTGGGCGGAGCTCGAGAGAAACGTCATATCGCCGAACTCAAAGTACGCGAAGCCGCGCTTCTCTCGAAATTACCCACCCGGGCCGACCGGGGTCCTAAACTCGTTGCCGGCGAAACGTTTCTCGTGACCGGCAACGTCGTCGTGGCGGCGGATTCGTTTAAGAGTTTCGTTGGCGGGCTTAAAAACTTTTTCGGCGGCTCGATGACTATGTACGAAACGCTGCTTGATCGCGCGCGCCGGGAGGCGGTCTGCCGCTTGCGTGAATCCGCTCTGCAGTCGGGCGCGAGCGAAATCGTCGATCTTCACATCGAAACTTCATATTTGGATCAGATCGGCGTCGAGGTTTCCGCCTACGCCACGGCCGTCCGGGGATGAGCCGATACGTTCCCAAACCTGACCTCGAGGGGATTAACGCTCCCGAAAAACCGTCTTGGTTCAAAGACGCGCTGATTTTAGTGGGCGGATTTTTAGGCATCGTGGCCGTTTTCTATTTTGTTTTTGCGAGCGCGGCCGACTGGATCGTAGCGCGAATAAGCCCCGAGACCGAGATGCGCTACTTAAGTAAATTGGTTTCGAAAAGTCCGCTCTCTGGCCGGATTGTTAAAGAGTCCGAAGTTCATCCCGAGTTTAGCCGTCTGACCAAAACTTTTATTAATCAAACGCAGCTCCCCCTGAAGGTGTTCATCGTTTGTGAAGAGGCGCCGAACGCCTTTGCTTTGCCGGGTGGGGTGATTTATTTGACCAGCGGCCTGTTCGCGAAAGTTCACTCCGAGAACGGTTTAGCTTTCGTGCTCGGTCACGAGATCGGTCATTTCATGAATCGGGATCATCTACGGGGTCTCAGCCGGGAGATTCTCTTCGCAACGGGAGCCGCGCTTCTTGGCTTTGCCGAAGTCGGCGGCGCGCACGCCTTCAACCAAGCTTTATCGCGTCAGTTCAGCCGGGCACAGGAGCTTGCCGCCGATGATTACGCTCTCAATCTTATGCAGAAAATTTACCACCACACCTTCGGTGCCGAAGAGTTTCTGACCGAAGTGGGCAAGGGCGATTCTCAATTCGATCAGACCCTCGCGCGCTTCGCGAGCACGCATCCCGTGACGAGTGAACGTGTCGAGCGTATTAAAGCGACGCAGACTAATCAGACCGCGGAGGCCAAGGCGGTGAGAAGCTCAATTAAGGAATGGCGTCCGAAGGAATGTAAGTAGGCGAGGGGAGAATCCAAGCCAACTTAAGCTTATCCTTAGTCCGTTATTTCTCGGACCAAACCGCCAACTCATTCCCACTTGGATCTTTGAAGTGAAAACGCCGTCCGCCTGGAAAAGTATAAATTGATTTAGAGATTTCTCCCCCGGCGGCTTTTATTTGTTCAAGACTGCTCTCAAGATTTTCTGAATACAAAATCACCAACGGTCCACCGGTGATTACCTTAGCGTCCGTGCGCAGACCACCTACCTCACCGGTCTCTCCTTTTATTCCTGCGTAAGCGGGACCGTAGTCATTAAAACCCCATCCGAACGCGTCGCTATAGAAGGTTTTTGCCTTTGCAAGATCGATGACGGCGAACTCGATGTAGTTGATTCGGTGATGATTAAGGTTCGATCCAGCCATGATGTTGCCTCCAGATAAAGAATCTTAATAAAAACAGTTTGCCCAAGCGGAATCAATTCCGGTTGATCATACATGTTCTCCGTATCTTCCGATTTTCGATTCTCGATTTTCGATAATTTCGGCGACCGGCGAAATTATTGCTCGGGGCTTCGGGTAATCGTTGGATCTCGTGTTCCCAGCGGCGCTTTTCCGTCCGTGGATGCTGTCGGCTCGAACGCTCATCAGCCCATCCAGGGCTGATGCCCCATATCGAATGCTGCGCATTCGACATGGGTACGCGTTCGACCTTCGAATCCTGTCTCCCCGCCGCGAGAATCTTATTTATCAATTTTGTTCGGTGCTGTTTGGCGATTTGTTTCTATTGGAAATTTGGTCGGGGAGACAGGATTCGAACCTGCGACCCTCTGGTCCCAAACCAGATGCGCTACCAGACTGCGCTACTCCCCGACGACTGGACCTAGACCTGTGCACCGAAATGCACACATTCTTTGATGTTTAGGTGTGCGGCGTACGCTATGCAATTCGCGAATTCATGTCAAACCGCGAGAATTTGACGCAGCCAATTGAGGTTTTGAATTTTCTATTGCCTCTTCTTATGGACGCTCTAGCATTTACTTAATGCGTTGGAATACAGACAGAAGTCCGTGGTCGCGTACTAGCACTAGTGATGCTCAGTCAGGTGAGCGCTAGATAGGCCCCTGGACCGGAGAGTTTTTGAGAATGGCTTTCGCTTCAAGTTCCAGAATCAACAAGAACACAACAAAAGGAGTTCCATCATGAGAAGACTATTGGCTCTCGCGGCGCTGACGGCAGTTATGCCTTTCGCGCACGCGCAAGACAAAGGTAAGTCCGAGTTCACCCCGAGTGCAGAATACCGCCCTCGCTATTTCTTTATGAACAACAAAGCCGCGACGGAAGCCAACGACAGCTTCGCCGAGCACCGCTTCAAAATGGGCGCGAACTACAAGGCCAACGAAAAGTTCAACGCGCACATCACTTTATTGCACGCGGCCGACTTCGGTTCGAACGGAACTACGATCGGTTCGACCAATTCCGCGGAAGCGAACACTACCTACGATCAGAACAACGAAGAAAACTTCTTGAACGTGAACGAAGCCTACATGAACTGGATGTTCTCGGACGACATGACCTTCCGGGTCGGCCGCCAGAATTTCCAGATCGCCGACGGTTCGGTCATGGGCTACAACGACTGGCAACAAAATCCGTACGCTTTTGACGGCGTCACCGGCGTTTGGGAAGCCGAATTCGGCCGCTTCACCGGTATGGTTTTCAACTACCAAGAACGTACGCCCGTCGCGAATAAAAATAGCGATCCTAAGCACACGGCATACGGTTTGAGCTTCGACCTTAAGTCGATGCCCGACTGGATGAAGATGATGAACGCGCACGTGATCCAAGACAACAGCGACGCGACTCCTGCGGCGACGGGCGCCCCCGTCGGCACGACCGTACAAAGCTCGGATGCGCAAAAAGTATTGCGCTACGGCGTAAGCGCGGGCTTTGATTTTGGTCCCGTAGACGTGAAGGCGATGTACGCCGGTCAATCCGGCGATTACAGAAAAATCGATTCCACGAACGGCGACAAAACTTCGCTCGACGCCAAAGGCATGATGTACCAAGCGGAAGTTGGCTTCAAATTGGACAGCTTCATGGGCAGCCGTTTCTTCGCGCTTTACCACATGGACTCGGGCGATTCGAACGCCGCCGACGGCAGCGCCGATCAATACGATCCCTACTTCTACGAATTGCACGGCAACGCCGGCCTGATGGATATTTTCGGTTGGGGCAACCTGACGCAAATGTCGCTCGGCTGGACGATGAAGCCCGGTGATATGACCGACGCAGGTTTGACGTACAATATGTTCTCGATGACCGAGGGCAAAGGCACGATCAACTATCAGCGTTTCGGTTCGCTCGGCCAAGGCGGCAACACCGACGACAAGTTGGGTGACGAAGTCGATCTTTGGGCTGAACACCGTTATGACGGCGGCTTGAGCACGCTGCTCCGCCTCGGCTATTTCATGCCCGGCGACCGCTTCGACAACAGCACCAGCAAACAAGACGAAGCCATCTTGCACGTCGCCGTTGAAGCTAAGCTGACGTTCTAAGATAGAGTCTCAAAAGTTAAAGCCAGACTCGTCTGGCGTAGTGGCGGGAGCCGGGGATTACCCGGCTCTTTGCTTTTGGGGCCGGACCTGTGTCACCATTACGGGGATGGATAAGTTTCTTGCGCAGTTTTCCAAAAATACTTTGGCGTTTGGTTCGATCGTTTTAGGTATTTTGTTTATTATTTTTGTTCTCGATCCGCCGAAATCCGTTTGCGATACGCAGATGGAATTTATTAAAGGCTCCCAGAAGCTTTTGCTGTTCAAGGACAACGCCAAAAAAGGCATGAAGCCGAAGCACATTTGTTACCGCAAAGTGGACCCGCTCATTCTGGCTCAGAAAAAAGACAAAATTGAGGAAGAACCGTTTGAGTGCACGAAGTTTGAGAGCTTGCGTGACCGCTGCCGGCGAACGAACGATCCCGGGGGCTGCTACGAACTCTTCAATAGCGTGAGGATATTGCTGACCGACCTCGACACGCTCACGCGGGAATGTTCGGCCGCCGCGGGTTCGGTCGCTGAAGTGAAGAATGCAATGAAGGACACGCTCGACCTGATCGTGCGACTCGCGTGGGGAGAAAAGCCGCCCTCCGCCTACCACGCCAAGTTTTCGTGGCTGGATAGCGCGGATATTTCTTTATTTTGTAAGCTGAAGGCGCGCTACCAGAACACTTACGGCGATACGGTTTGGAATAAGTATCGTGACGACCTCATGAAGGAGTTGCCCGGCGCCAACGAGCTGCCCCATAATCAGGTTTGGGACATGACCATCTTCTCGGAAAATTGCGCACGCTATCCTTAAGCGTTTTTCAGCGCAGTGCGTTTAGTCGTGGACGCTCAAAGCGAGCCACGCTTCGCGCATGGCCCAGCCTTCCAAAATCAGTTCGCCACCGTCTTGCCGGCGTAGGGCCAATTGAAAAACGTGGCCGATCCGGATTTGGTATTCCAAAATCCATTCGGCCGGGTTTAAGCCGAAGTCGGATAATTTCGCCTGAAGAAGTTGTAAGTTCGCGTTCATGGAGACCTCCTGCGGCAGGTCGATGTGCAAAGCCCGACCTTGAGTGAAGCGGTCAACGGTGGGAATCTGAGAGCGAAAGTCGGACAACGGCTTTCGGACGTCCGGGAGGCGGATATGACTTGGAAAGAACTCGCGCTATTTTTAGGACTTCAGCTTCTTGCCATCGCGGTGGCCGGCCTTTCCTTCTCTTTGATCGAGAGTCGCTTAGTGGCCGGGGCGGTTGCGGGTAGCTACTTCGTGACGAGCGGTCTGTACATGGTTTTGCGCACCTCGCGTTACGCGGGCAAATGGCGCCTGTTGTATTGGTATCCGTTGCTCGTGCACGTGTTCGTGATTTCGATCCCGATGGTCGTTACGCGCTTGCTCAACAGCGAACGGGTTTTTGAAGAAGTGAAGATTCTAGGTTTGGAGGGACCCGTTTTCCACAAGCTCTCCACAACGGTCTTCAGTATTTTGATCGTGTCGACGCTGATCGATCTCGCACGCTCGTACCGCAACCACAAATCGGCAGCGGCACCGCACCCAACGGCCTAGCATTCCGCGATTGAAGCACGAAAAAAAGGGATGCTTTTGGCATCCCGCAATCTCGAATGAGATGCATTCAGCATCCCGCTAACACCAAGGGATGTCGGCAGACATCCCGTAATATCAAATGATGAACGAACTATTCTACGCTGAACGGCTTCGGCGAAATTGTCTCGGGACGTTCGAAGGTGTCGTACGCTTCGGTTCCGTTCGGCAACAAGGCCAAGCTGCGCGCTTTACGAATCGCGGCGGCTACGTGCTTTTGTTGAGCCGAGCTCAATTTGCTGATGCGCGAGGGCACAATTTTTCCGCTTTCCATGATGAAGCGGCCTAGCGTTACCGGGTCCTTATAATCGAACTCGAATTCAGCCGGGTAGTCGGGGCGAAATTTAGAACGGTAGTTCTTCTTCATGCCCTTTTCGTCGCCGCCCATGTCTTGTCCACGGTCTGCGTTACGGTCACCACCACGGTCATTACGGTCGCCACCACGGTCATTACGGTCGCCACCACGGTCTCCGCGATCACCACGATCTCTGTTGTTTCTTTCCATATGTCACCTTTTCCGGTTGAGCCACGTAGGTATATTCGAAGATTGCGGGAGCAACAAGCGTTTTTGGGTTGCCAATGCACAGATAAGTCTTCTATAGAATGACATCGCGTTTTATACGATCCGCTAAAAACGATCTTCGGAGAGAGTGCTATGCCTCGTTGTGAATTAACAGGGAAATCCCCTGAAGTTAAGAATCTAGTTTCTCACTCGAACATCAAGACGAAGTCTGTGGCTTTGCCTAATGTTCAGCAAAAACGACTGTTTAGCACTTTGCTGGGCGAGATGGTTTCGTTGAAAATCGCGTCGAGCACGATCAAGTCGATCGATCATGTCGGCAGCATCGATAAATTTTTACTGACTCAAGAAGACGCGCGCCTTTCGAAACGTGCTCTCTCTTTGAAGACCCGCATGCTCCGTAAATTGCGCGGTCAGGGTTTCAAACGCACGAAGAAAGCGACGAAGTAATATGGCAACTAAACTGAAAATCAAAAAAGGTTCGAGCGTTAAAGTTATCGCCGGCGCCGAAAAAGGCAAAAAAGGCACCGTCCTTGAGATCGTCACCGCTAAAATGGGTGTTCGCGTTCAAGGTCTTCGCATTCAAACGCACTTCGATAAAAAAGAAGGTCTTCAGAAAAAAGAAGGCCTCATCCATTATTCGAATCTGGCACTAGCCGATGGTCCTGCGCCGAAGACGGCCACCAAAGCTAAAAAGTCCGGGGCCGCGAAAAAAGCTTCTACTTAGGCCAAATAATGCCGATAAGGACTTTATGCATCAGTCCTTCAACAGTTTATTAAAAATTTTGATCATGTCTGGTGTGGTGGCCGTCGCTTCGGTCGCTACCGCCGTTGAATCGACCGTCGAGGTCGAGAACAAAGCCTACTGGATGTGTAAGAGCCGCAAAGAAGTACGCACAATTCGCGTGCAAATGGCCGGTGCAATCTGCACAACTTTTTATTCCAAACAAGGTGAAGAGAAGAACGTCGGCTCGGGTAAAAATCAAGAGAGCTGCGTCAACTTCCTTAATAACATTAAGACTAATCTCGAAAAATCGAATTGGGCTTGCCGCGATATCAGTGCCACGCGCATCACCGCCAGCGTAGAGTAAATCCCATGAGTTCCGAAATTTTGAATAGCGTTGAGAGATCGAATGATCTGAGGATTGCCGTTGCGCAAATGACGTCGGTCGATCAGCTCGAGACGAATTTGGCGCGCGTGCTTGAATTGTTCGAGCGTGCGACTGCGGGCGGGGCGGAGCTAGTTATTTTCCCCGAGAATTCTTTGTTCTTCCGTATTCGTTCCGGTTCCAAGCTCGAAGCTTTAGCCTGGGATGGGCCGGGGATGCAGAAGCTGCGCGAGGCCGTGGATCGGACGTCGTCAGCCCTCATGCTCACGACCGCGCTGAAGACGGCTGGAGAAAAGTTCTCTAACTCCACCGTTTTATTTACGCCGAACGAAGCTCCACGCGTGGTGTATTCGAAAATTCATCTTTTCGACGTCGATGTTGCGGGGGCTCCCCCCGTGCGCGAATCGGATCATTTCGAAGGCGGTCGTTCGCCGGCTTTACTTGATTTTCGCGGCTGGAAGATCGGGCTGAGCATTTGCTACGACCTTCGTTTCAGCGAACTTTACTTACCTTACGGGCAGGCGGCCGATCTTATTCTCGTGCCTTCGGCTTTTCTGGTTCCGACCGGGGAGGCGCACTGGCACACGCTTCTGAGGGCTCGCGCCATAGAGGCCCAGGCCTTCGTCGCCGCTCCCGCGCAAGTCGGTGAACACGTTTCCGGTGATCAGATCCGACGCACGTTCGGCCATTCGCTGGTCGTAGATCCTTGGGGACGCGTACTGGCGGATCTCGAGCCGAGTGAGGATCTCAAGATCGTCGAACTTTCCCGCAAGGTGATCGAGAAGGTACGGGGGCAGATCCCGATGAAATCGCACCGGCGGCTGGGACTTATTTAATCGGCCCCGTCTTTGTGTTATCCTTTTTGTAGATGAGGATTTTTATGACCAAATTGATTTTTGCCCTCGGCTTGTTGGTGTTTTCTCAACTCAGCCTGGCCGAAGATTTTTTGAGCGAGCCTGAGCCCGAACGTGATCTCGCTTCGGTGCCCGGACCCACGGTCAACGCCAAACGGAGCTACCCCGGTGGCGCCGACGAAGAAGATCTTCAAGTCCAAGCTACCGTTCCCGAGGCCGCCCTGCACACGGACGCGCGCAGCCTTCAACGCGAAGTTTACAAGCAGCTCTTTAACCAAGAACTCAAGGATGACCGACAAGACGCCGTGGAAGAATAATGCCAAGATTTCTCGCGATCACCTCGCGTGGTTTGCTCGAGCCCCTCGAAACTGAACTTAAAGATTTAAAAATTAAACGCGTGCGCAAGCTCTCGGACTCGGTTGAGTTTGATAGTTCGTGGGCGGATCTTTATCGCGCTCATCTGGACTCACGGCTCGCGACGCGTATCCTGCTGCCGATCTTAGACTTTGAAGCGTACAACCAAGACGATCTTTACGCGGCGTTGTTTAAGAAGCACGACTTCACCCAATATATTACGCCGAAGCAAACTTTGCGCGTTGAAGCGCACGTTCGCGAGAATAAAAATTTACGTGATCAGCGTTTTGTCGCCATGAAAACGAAAGATGCGATCGTCGATCAATTCCAAGAAAAATACGACGAACGGCCGAGCGTCGGGGACGAAGAGAAAGCGGATCTCCGCATCGTCATTCGCGTGATCGGGCCGAAAGTTTCGGTCGCGTTGGATCTGACGGGCGAGTCATTATCAAATCGCGGATACCGAAAAGTTGCGGGCGAAGCCCCGGTGCGCGAACACGTTGCGGCCGCGATGCTCAAGTTCGCCAAGTGGGAGGCGCCGACGGCGCTGGTCGATCCGTTCTGCGGGTCGGGCACGATCTTAATCGAAGCCGCGCTGACCATGGTCGGAACTTCGACGTTGAAGCGCCGGCGCGAGTTTGCGTTTGAACGGCTGCTCACTTTTCAGAAAGATATTTTCGAGAAACTCCGTGCCGAGGCCCCCGGTCGCAAAGCGGCTCCGGCTAAGCCTTACTTTTTCGGCTACGACAAAGATCCGATGGTGATCGACAAAGCGCGCGAAAATGCGCGGGCGGCGGGATTAGAAAACTGGATTTTGTTTCAGGTAAAAGACGTTCGCGATTTGAAAGCGCCCGCGGGCGTCGAGCCTGGTCTGATCGTTACCAATCCTCCGTACGGCGTGCGTTTACAAGACAAGCGCACCGCGACCGAATTGATGACGACGTTCGCGTCCACTTTGAAAAAAGAATTTAAAGGCTGGAACGCTTTTGTATTGAGCGGCGACCCCGACGTCAGCGCCGGGATGAAGCTTAAGGCGAAGACCCGCACGCCGGTGTTCAACGGCCCGATCGAGTGCCGCCTGTTAAATTATCCGATCACTTGAGCATCGACTAAAAGTTATTTGAGATTTAGATGCTTCAAAATTTGGCGCAGCTGGCGGACCATCTCGGGGAGATGTCTGAGGGCCGCGCGGGTTTTGAGCGCTTCTCCGATTTCTTGCAACGGGAAGCCGCCGTAGTCGCCGGGCTTTTCGATGGTTTTGCCGACGACCGAGACGGCCGACACTTTCGTTTTGTCGGGAATATCCAAATGGCCACCGACTGTCACGCGACCGCCGAACATCACGTAATTTCCGATGCGCGCCGAGCCCGCCGCGACCATTCCGCCGGGGATAATCACGTTGCGGCCGATCTCGATGTTGTGGCCGAAGTGCGATTGATTATCGATTTTTGTATCGGCACCGATGCGGCTGTCGAGGTAGGTGCCGCGGTCGATCTGTACGCCCGCGCCGATGTGTACGCGATCTTCGATGATCACCCGGCCGTAGTGGGTCAATCTTTCCGGTTTATATGTGGCGTCGTACGCGTAACCGAAGCCGTCGCTGCCGATGGTGGTGTTCGGGTGGATCTCGCAATCGGCGCCGACTTCGCATTCGCGTCCGATGAAAACAAGCGGGTAGATGTGCGTTCGCGGGCCAATCTTCACGCCGGGTTCGAGGACCGCGTTCGGGCCGATGATGACGTCCTCGGCAAGTTCGCAAAGATCACCGACGACGGCGCCCGGACCGATGACGCAGTTCGCTCCGACCCGGGCGGTCTTTGAGATTTGCGCCGCGGGATGAATCTTCGGTCCTTGAATCGGGATGCGGTGCGCGTTTTGCGCGAAGAAGTTTTTGGCGATCCGAGCCATGGCGAGTTGCACGTTCGGACTTGCGAGCACGGTCGTTACGTTTTGCGGAACTTGATCGATCAAATCTTTGTGAACAACCCAGGTTTGGGATTGCGTGTTGAGCGCTTCTTTGAGGTGCTTCGGACTGAACACAAAAATAAGATCCGCGCTGGTCGCGTTTTGCGCGTCTTTCAGAGCGGGAATCGGATGATCCATCGGTCCTCGGACCAGCTTCAAAAGTTCAGGAAATTTTGTGATTAAATCGCTGACGTGAACAGCCATCTCAGACATCCTTTTTGATTACTCAGTGCTTCGAAAAATACCAATGGTGGCTAGGTCTTGCAGTCGTTTTTATGCCTTTTTACTTTCTAGCCTTTCAATGTAAATTGATGTAGCTATCGTTTTTTAAAGCTACTTGGTTTTAGACATGGAGATTCTCATGCCGCAGAAGAGAATGGCTGCTCGGGGGCAGTCAGCTAAGCTCGCTAAAGGCCCGAGTCTGAAGAAAATGGTACCTACGAAAGCCGCGGATGCGCGGAAGTCGGGGGCCGTTAAGCCGAAAGCGAATTCCGAAAAACCGCGAACCACCGGGGACAAAACAAAGGACCTGGCCGGCAAGCATTTGGCGAAGAACGCCAAGAATCTCGGCCAGCCAACGGCGCACGTGAGCAAGGCCACGCCGAAGACGGCGATAGCCTCGAAACCGGTGACGGCCGCAAAAGCACAGGGTCCGATCGAAAAAGCGAAGGCCGCTTTAAAAAAAGCCACCGGCGCGAAGGAAAAATCGCCCGTCGTCGAAGCGCCCGCGGAGGTGAAAACCACCGCGAAAGCGAAGGGTAAGGCGGCCAAAGCGCCCAAGGCCGAGGGCAAACGTAGTCGTAAATTCTCGATCGACATCAGTCCCAACGAAGCGGCCTCGGCCCTCGCGGGCAAATGGTCTACTCTCTTTAAGAAGGCCGACCAGATTGAGGCTCAGCCGTACAATATGCGGGCCGTCTTCGAGGAGCGAACGGCCATTACCCACAAGGTCCTGGGTTGGGGCTATATTTTGGCCAACCGCAACGATCGTTTGGAAGTTCTGTTCAAAGATGGCATAAAGTATCTCATCTCAAATTATAAACCGTAATGTTAAAAGGTCCGGCATGTCGGGCCCGCAAGAAAAAGGATTTAGGTACTGAATGGCCAAAGACGATTTAGCACAGCTCGAAGGAACCATCGCGGATGTGGCCGCGGGTGGGATATACAAAGTGAAACTCGAAAACAATGTCGAGATCGCGGCTAAGCTGTGCGGAAAAATGCGTCGCTTTAACATTCGCGTGGTCGTCGGTGACCGCGTGACCGTCGGGGTATCGCCTTACGATCCCACGCACGGCCTGATCATGTATCGTCACAAATAAAAACTTAGGGTTAGCACAATATGGCGACTTCAAATTCGGTCAATACAAGTTCGATCACTTCAAACGCCTACATCACGAAGAAAGTGCCGGGCGTTAATGCGAAGTCCGTCGAAGCCGTCATGGCTTTGCACAACGAGGGCGCGACCGTCCCGTTCATGGCCCGCTACCGTAAAGAGAAAACCGGCAATCTAGACGAAGTGCAAATTCGCGCGGTTCTCGAATCGGCCGAAGAATTCACGACGATCGTGCAACGCCGCGAGTTCGTCTTAAGCGAAATCGAAAAGCAGGGCAACCTGACGGACGATCTTAAGAAGGCGCTGACCGCGTCTTGGGATCTGAACGAGATCGAAGAGATCTACCGCCCCTTCAAGAAAAAGAAAAAATCGAAAGCCACGTTGGCGCGCGAAGGGGGCCTCGAGCCTTTGGCCACCTGGATTTGGGCTTTGAGCCACGGCGAAGTGCAAGACGAAACGACCTTAGAAGTTAAAGCGAAAGAATTCGTTTCGGCCGCGAAAGGTTTTGCGACCTACGACGAAGTTTTGCGTGGTGCACAGCATATCCTTGTCGAAAAGTTGTCCAACGATCCGGCTTTGCGCCAGCAAGTGCGTGATGAGTATTACAACAACGGTAAACTGAAGTCGGCGAAGACGACCGAATTCAAATCGCATTCGAAATATGAAATGTACGGCGAATACGCCGAGCCCATCAAAAACTTGGATTCTAAAAAAGCTTCGCACCGCTATTTGGCCGTGCGCCGCGGTTGGCAAGAGGGCGAGCTGAAAGTTACGATGGAAGCCGACGACGAAGGCTTGCAAAAGCGTTTCGAAAACGTGGCTTCCTCCGTCGACACGCAAGCCAAAGAGTTCTTGAAACAAACCGCGAAGATCGCTTTGACGGTTCACGTGATTCCTTCGATCTCGAACGAAATTCATTCCCAGCTGAAAGAGCGCGCCGATCTCGACGCGATTCAAGTCTTCGCCGAGAACGTTCGCAACGTTCTGATGGGTTCGCCCTTCGGTCCGAAGGTTGTTCTGGGAATCGATCCGGGCTTACGCACCGGTTGCAAAGTTTCGCTGATCGATCGCTCGGGTCACTTCGTTTCGCATACCGTTTTGCACATTCAAGGTGAAGGCAGCCAAGAAAAGGCAAAAGTCCTTTTCGCCGAAGCCTTGGGCAAAATTAAAATTGAAGCGATCGCGATCGGTAACGGCACCGGCGGGCGCGAAGCCGAAGCGTTCATCCGTAAAGTTCTTAAAGAACTCGGCAAAGACGTGCCGGTCATTATGATCTCGGAATCCGGCGCGAGCGTTTACTCCGCTTCGGATTACGCGCGTGAGGAATTCCCTGATTTAGATTTGACCGTACGTGGCGCGATCTCGATCGCGCGCCGTTTGCAAGATCCTTTGTCCGAACTTGTTAAGCTCGATCCGAAGAGCATCGGCGTCGGGCAATATCAACACGACGTAAATCAAATGCGCTTGAAGAAATCGCTGCACGAGGTTGTCGAGTCTTGCGTGAATACCGTTGGTGTCGATTTGAACACCGCTTCGACCGCGCTGCTCCAGTACGTGTCGGGGATCGGGCCCGCGATCGCTAAAAACATCGTTGAGCACCGTAAGAACGCCGGCCTGTTCAAAGAGCGTGAAGAACTTTTGAAAGTGCCACAGTTTTCGACCAAGGCTTACGAACAAGCCGCGGGATTTTTGCGCATCGCCGACGGTAAAGTCGCTTTGGATAAAACGGGCATTCACCCCGAGCGTTATTCGGCCGTTCGTGAAATGGCGCAAGAGCTCGGTACGACCGTGACCGCATTGGTTGGTCCCGGCGCCGAGAAGTTGAAGCCGCTTCGCGAGAAATGGTCGAAGCTCATCGGTGAATTTACCTTCGATGACGTCGTTCGCGAATTAGAAAAGCCCGGCCGTGATCCGCGCGATATGTTCAAAGTCTTTACTTACCGTGAAGACGTGCATGAATTGAAAGATCTTAAAAAAGACATGATCTGCCCCGGGATCGTCACGAACGTGACGAACTTCGGAGCCTTCGTCGACATCGGCGTTCACCAAGACGGTTTGGTGCACATTTCCGAACTGTCGCACCAGTTCGTTGAGGATCCGCGCAAGGTCGTGAATCCCGGCGATCAGGTGAAGGTCAAAGTCATGGCCGTGGATTTAGATAAAAATCAAATTTCGCTCAGCATGAAGCTCGAAGAGCGTGCGCCCGCAGACTTGCGACCGCAAGCGCCTCGTCAACCGCGCGAGGGTGGCGGCGGGGGTCCGAAAGGTCCTCGTCGCGAAGGTGGCGGCCCGCCGCGCGCGGGTGCCGGCGGTGGTCGTGATCAGCAGCGTGGACCGCGACCCGAAGGTCAGCGGGGACGTCCCGGTGGTCCGGGCCCCGGGCCGCGTGGCGATCAACGGAATGACAACCGTGGTGGACGTGACGGCGGTCGTGACAATCGCGATGGTGGACGTGGACCGGGTGGACCGGGCGGCGGACCTCGTGGTCCGGGCGGACCGGGCGGCGGCAAGCCGTTCAACAATCCCTTCGCGGCGTTGTTGAGTAATCCTTCGAAGAAATAAAATCACCCGCGCCGGCGCGGGTGATTTTCGTTCCCATTCATTTAGAATTTGTCGGCTAATGTAGCTCGTAAGCCCGAGCTTGGAGCACGAGCTCGCGGCGGGTTTAAGTTCGCAGCGCGAGCAGGCGGTCGGCAATCTCTTTGAAACCGGCGCCCTCGTCTTGCGAGGCCACGTACGATGGCTTGTGATCCAATTGATCTAAAAACTGTTTGATGTTCGCGACCGCGAACGAATGCGGCAGGAAGCCGAACATCGGTTCGTCGTTGGGGGAGTCGCCGGCGAAGGCACATTGCTCTTTCATCTCGGGTTCGGTTAGGCCCAACTCGTTTTTCAAATACAATTTGCAGGTCGAAACTTTGTCGTAATCGCCGAACCAGCCGTTCACGTGGATGTTGGAAACTTTGGCGATCGCGCCGTGTTCCTCAAATATTTCTTTGATGCGTTTGATTTGTTTTTGTTCCAGCGGCACAACGTCCTCGCAGAAGTCGACGGCGAGGTCAAACAAGCGGCTGAACTGATCGCTGGCGATGCCGGCACCTTTGACTTCGCTCAAAATTTGTTTGCGGATCGCGCGTAGTTTTTCGCGGTCGGCTTTGCGTTCTTCTTTGGCGCGCACGAACACGCGTTTCATTTTTTTGTCGTAGCGAAAATAAAAAGCGCCGTTTTCGCCGACCACGCCGTGCACGGGCCAAAGTCTAGCGATCATCTCGCACCATCCGGCGGGACGTCCGGTCACCGGTATCACGATGAAACCAGCTTCGTTCAGTTCGCAAAGACTGTTGTAGGCGTGCGCGGGCAGCCGTCCGGCTTGGGTTAAAGTCCCGTCAATGTCGGTAAGGAGTACGCGTACGTTCGGATTTTTGAATGCAGAAATTGATTTCATAGCTCGTCATGAGTCCAAGACAGAAGCATTGAGTCAAGAGAAAACCATTGAAACATTTGGTCAATGAGTCCATTCCTAAAACATATGTCTAAAAATACCGGCAAGAAGTTAGTCATCGTAGAGAGCCCGACCAAAGCCAAGACCATCCGTAAATTCTTGGGCAAAGAATACGTCGTTGAGTCGTGTATGGGACACGTGCGCGATCTTCCGCAGAGCGCGAAAGACATTCCGGAAAAATACAAAAAAGAAAAGTGGTCGAACCTCGGCGTCAACGTGAACGAAGAGTTCGAGCCGATTTACTGCGTTCCCAAAACGAAAACCAAAATCGTAAAGACACTCAAAGATTTGTTGAACGGTGCCGAAGAACTGATTCTCGCGACCGATGAAGATAGAGAAGGTGAGTCGATCAGCTGGCACTTGGTTGAGGTGCTCAAGCCAAAAGTTCCCGTGAAGCGAATGGTGTTTCACGAGATCACGAAAGAGGCGATTCAAGACGCCCTAACGAAGTTTAGAAAGATCGATGATCATTTGGTTCGCGCGCAAGAAGCCCGCCGCATTCTTGACCGCTTGGTCGGATATTCTATCTCGCCGCTGTTGTGGAAAAAGGTGACGTACGGATTGTCCGCGGGTCGCGTACAGTCGGTGGCCGTGCGTTTGATCGCCGAGCGGGAACATGAACGGCTGCGCTTCAAACGCTCCAAATATTGGACACTGTCGGCGAAGAACGAAAAAGACGGGACGCCGTTCGAGAGCCGCTCGCACTTGTTGGCGGGTAAACGGGTCGCCACCGGTAAAGACTTCGACAGCGTGACCGGCGCTTTGCTCGAAGACAAAAAAGGCGGCATGATCTGGCTCAACTCTGAGGCCGATGCGACCAAGTGGTCGACGCAGCTTACGGGCAAAGAGTGGCTCGTCGACGAAGTCGAAGAAAAACCGATTTCACGCAAACCCGCGCCTCCGTTTATCACCTCGACCTTGCAACAGGAATCCAACCGTAAACTCGGCTTTTCGTCGCGTGAGACGATGGAGCTTGCGCAAAAACTTTACGAGCGCGGTTTTATCACCTACATGCGTACCGATTCGACCAACTTGTCGACCCAGGCCATCGAAGGTGCGCGCGAAACGATCTTAAAAAATTACGGCAAGGCCTACCTGCCGGCCGAACCGCGTCTGTACACGGGAAAAAAGGCGAAGGGCGCGCAAGAAGCGCACGAAGCCATTCGTCCCGCAGGAACGTCGTTTATGTCGCCCGAAGAAACGGGTCTGACGGGCGGTATGCTCCGCGTTTACGAATTGATCTGGAAACGCACCGTCGCGTCCCAAATGAACAACGCCGAGCAAAAGCTCGTCAGCGTGAAGTTCAAAGTCGGTGATTCGGTGTTTGCGACCTCCGGGATGACGATCGAGTTCCCCGGCTTTTTGAAAGCTTACGTCGAAGAAAAAGAAGAAGAAGCCGGCGAAGAAAAAGAGATGAGCCTGCCGAAACTCAAAGTCGGCGACAAAGTGAAGTGTTCGGAAATCAAAACGGTGGATCACGAAACGAAACCGCCGGCGCGTTTCACGGAAGCTTCGCTCGTCCAGACGATGGAAAAAGAAGGCATCGGCCGTCCGTCGACTTACGCGACGATTATCAGCACGATTCAGGATCGCGGTTACGTGCGTAAAGTCGGTAACGCTCTCGTGCCTACGTTCACGGCTTTGGTGGTCTCGAAGTTATTGAAGGCCGCGCTGCCTACGTTCGTGGATCTTGGCTTTACCTCCGAGATGGAACGCTCACTCGATACGATCGCCGACGGGGATTTGGATTACGTTAAATTTTTGACCTCGATCTACTTCGGCGTGACGGGTTTGAAGTCGCAGGTCGAAACGCAAGAAAAGGCGATCAACGCCGAAACCTCGCGTTCCATCCAGCTTGAAGGTTTGGGCGAATTGAATTTCCGCATCGGTAAGTACGGTGCGTACGTGTGCCGCAAAGGGGACGACGGCAAAGACGTTTGCGCCTCGTTGCCCGAAGCGCAGGTGCCCGGAGACATGACCAGCGAAGTAGCCAACAAGTTGATCGACCAAAAGATCAACGGCACGGACGCGCTCGGTAAAGATCCCGTGACCGGCATGCCGGTCTACGTGTTGACCGGTCGCTACGGCCCTTACGTTCAGATGGGCGATAACGATTCGGAAAAGCTCAAACGCATGGCGATCCCGGCGAATCTCGTTCCCGAAGAATTGCCTTTAGAACAAGCGTTACTGTTGCTTGAGCTGCCGAAGACCTTGGGCCCGCACCCTGAGTCGACAAAGGATATCAAGAAGGGCCTCGGCCGCTTTGGTCCCTACGTCGTGCACGAGGGTGACTACCGTTCGATCCCGCGTACCGAAAATATTTTCGCGGTCGATTTAGCGCGCGCGCTGGAATTGTTCGCGCAGCCCAAACGCATGCGTGGCCGCTCGGCTCCTTTAAAAGAGCTCGGTGTTTACGAAGGCACGGGCGAGCAGGTTCAAGTTCATACCGGTAAGTACGGGCCGTACATCAAAGTCGGCGGTAAGAATATTTCCTTACCGGAAGACATGAAGGTCGAAGACGTCACGCTCGAGAAGATTTTGCCGATGATCCAAGATAAGTTGGGCACCGCCAAAAAAGCCGGCGGTAAAAAGGCGGCTGCCGCGAAACCCGCGGGCGAAAAAGCTGCGCCTAAGGCGAAGAAGGCAACGAAGGTCGCCGCAAAAACAAAGGCGGCGAAGGCTTCGAAGTCTGCAAAAGCCGACGCGCCCGCGACGAAACCCGCGGCCCGGACCGTACTTAAAAAAGCTCCGAAGCCGGCCAAGGCGACAACCGTCTAGGCATGTTCCCTTTTACGAAGTTCTTAAAACTTTGGAAGCGTAAAAGGGAATCGCAACTCGAACTGCCGTTGGAACGGCAGCGCGAGCCCGACCGCAACCTGCGGCTCGGTGGGCGGAGCTTTTATTTTTTCGATTTTGACGACAACGTCGCTTTCCTCACCACGCCGATGTTTCTGTTTCACAAAACGACGGGCGCCGAGATTGAAATTTCGAGTAAGCAGTTAGCCGAATTCGGCGGAACGATCGGCAAAGCCGGGATTTACGCGGATTATGAATTCAATCACGACCCGGTGGCCGGCTCATTCCGGAATTTCCGCGACAAAGATTTCACCTTCCTCGATAAGCTTTCCGGCAAAAGCCAAATTTTTATCAAAGATTTGGCGACGGTCCTAGCCGTGGCCGACGTGGATTGGAAGGGGCCCTCCTGGAATTGTTTTTATCACGCCGTTTTTAACGGCCGGCCGATGGCGTTGATCACCGCGCGCGGTCACCATCCCGACACGATCAAAGAAGGTATCCGTCTTTGGGTCGGGGAGGGTCACCTGCCGTGCGAGCCCAATTACCTAGCCGTTTACCCCGTTAGTCACCCGGACATTAAAAAAAGTTTAGGCATGGCGGGCAGTGAGTCGATTCCCCATTTGAAGCAGCGGGCTTTGCGCGCCTCGGTAGAATGCGCGTTAAAAGTTTACGGCAGCTCAGCTCCCCACCGTTTCGGAATGTCCGATGACGACCCCAGGAACGTCGAGTGGATCACGGCCGAGATGAAGCGCTTGAAGCGGGATTACCCGGGCATGTCGTTCTTTATCATCTCGACCGTCGGTGCGGAGATGCTCAAGCATGAGATCTTCGCGGACCACGTCGAGGATGAGGTGCTCAAGGCCGAAGCACAACTCAACTTGTTCGACGAATAACGCTGGACCCCGTGTCGGTAAAATCGGTGGTCCCGCCCCACTGGCAAATTGCGCACAATAATGAGAAAATCGATTGTCGTGTCAGTTTGCTGATCCAAACTGCCGAAATGTATTACGGAAACCATCATTGGCAAAAGCAACACGGTAAGGACAAATATGCGCCATTTTCTCGGTCTGTTCCTCTTGGTCACCTCTGCCGCCTCGTTTCAGGCGCACGCGCAATTTCAACGGGCGCAATCGCTCGAACTCAGCTGCGTTCATCTGTACCCGGTGCAGATTAAGTATCTCGAGAAGCACGTCAACTTCGGTAAGCTGACGAAAAATTTGGAAACGCGAACGGTTGAGCAGTTCGTTAAACGCATCGACGGTTCGAAACTTTACTTGCTTGAGAAAGACGTAAAGGAAATCGAGAAAGCGATGTCGGGGGTTTTCGACAAGACTCGCAACAAAGATTGCGCGTCGCTAGATAAGGCAAATGCCTTGTTCGTGAAACGCGTTGAAGAGCGCGTCGCTTACGCGAAAAAGTTTTTGGGTCCCAAGTTCAAATACAATCCCGACACGAAAATTCACCGTGACCCGCAAGACCGCCCCCGTCCCAAGACCGCGAAGGACGCCGACAAGTTTCACGAAGTTTACATGCAGTACCAAGTGGCCAGCTACCTCGCCACCGATCTAAAACTTGAAGAAGCGAAACAACAAATCATTCGCAACTACGAGCGTGCCCTAAAGAAAGTTCAAGAGTTCAAAAAAGAAGATCTCTTAGCTTCGTACCTGGATTCTTTCGCACGCGCGCTCGATCCGCACTCGAGCTATCTCTCGGCCGATGCTTTAGAGGATTTCGAAATTCAGATGCGTTTGTCGCTCGAAGGTATCGGCGCGACGCTTAGTTCGCAAGACGGCTTCACGGTGATCGAGCAGTTGATCCCCGGTGGCGCGGCCGCGAACTCCGGCAAATTGAAGCCCAAAGACCGCATCATCGCGGTGGCCCAGGGTAAAGACGCCGCTTTCCAAAACGTGATCGAGATGGAATTGCGCGACGTCGTTAAATTGATTCGTGGTCCTAAGGGCACCGAAGTTCGTTTGAAGATCCTGCGTAAGACGGCCAAGGAGCCCACGCGTTTCGAAATCACTTTGAATCGCGACAAGATCAAGCTTGAAGACGAAGCCGCTACGATCACGTACATCGACCGCGAAGTCGGTGGTCAGAAACTTAAAATTGGTTTGCTGAATTTGCCTTCGTTCTACGCGGACAATCGTAAGAACGGCCCGTCGGCTTCGACCGACATGAAGAAGCTTTTGAGTGAGGCCGTGAAAGCGAAAGCCGACGCCGTGGTACTCGATCTCTCGAACAACGGCGGCGGTTCACTCCGCGACGCCGTGGACATCTCGGGATTGTTCTTCGGCACGGGCAACGTGGTGAAACAATCGCAGCGTGTGACTAGTGAATTAGACCAAGTGAATTACGAAACTCTGCGCGACACCGATTCGGCCGTGGATTGGGCCGGCCCGCTCGTCGTCTTGACTAGCCGGGTGAGCGCTTCGGCTTCGGAAATCGTTTCGGGAACCTTGCAGGATTATCACCGCGCGATCATCGTCGGTGGCGATCATACGTTCGGTAAAGGCTCCGTTCAATCGGTCGAGTATTTACCGCTCGGCCTCGGCGCCATCAAAACGACGGTCGGTATGTTCTTCACCCCCGGTGGCGAATCGACCCAGCACCGCGGCGTTGACGGTGACATCGTTTACCCTTCGGCCTACGCACTTGACGAAGTCGGCGAGAAGACCTTGGATTACTCGTTGCCGCCCAAGAAGATCAAAGAGTTCATTTCACCGACCGCTTACGTAACCGAGGGCGCCGGCAAATGGCTGCCGCTAACCAAAGAGTCGATCAAAAAGTTGAAAGAGAAATCCCTCGCCCGCGTGGGTGAAGCGAAAGAGTTTAAGAAGATTAAAGACGATCTGGATAAGACCAAGAAGCGCGGCAAGATGATCATCGTCGGTGATCTGATCAAAGATAAAGAAACGGCCGCGAAAGAGAAAGAAAAGGATCCTTCGGCTAAGAAAGAAACCGTTCCCGGCGAAGATGGTGAAGAGGAAGAAACGGCGAATCTGACCCGTGAAGAGCGTAAGAAAAAGTACCTCGAACGCGCCGATGTTGTCGAATCCGTTAACGTCGCCGCCGACCTGGCTTTAGAATTGCGCTCACCGGGCATGCAGTTGGGTTCGAAGGCCTCTGAATCGAAGCCCGACGAGGGCAAGGCGAATTGACAAAAACAGGGTGCCTGGATAAGCCTCAGTAGGTAGAAAGTGCGGTTTTTCACCGCACTTTTTTTTATCAATGAGGTTATGGGGGCCCGGTTTCAATGGCGCTACAAAACGTTCCGGTTAAGTCTAAGAAGTCGGCCGCGAAAGCCGCGAAAAAGAAAACACCAAAGGCACTCCCGCTCCCGAAAGAGCTCCTGATCCGCATGCACTCACTGATGGTGAAGGCGCGTGTTTTAGAAGAGCGACTCATCAAGATTTATAAAAACGGCGATGCTTACTTCTGGATCGGCTCACCCGGTGAAGAAGCCTTCGGCGTTCCGCTCGGGCTACTCGCCGATAAGGGGCAGGGTCCGCAGCATGACTACCTCCACTTGCATTACCGCGGTACGCCGACGTTAACGGCGATGGGCATGCCCATGATCGACTCGATCCGCTTGATCATGAACAAGGCGACCGACACCAGCACCGGCGGCCGCAATTTCTGTAATCACTATTGTTTCCCGCAGTGGAACGTCGTTCCTGTTTCCTCGCCGATCGAAGTTCAGTACGGCACGGCGATGGGTACCGCGCACGTTCAGCGCCGTACTAAGGGCAGCCGCGGAATTTCGATCGTGACGGGCGGAGACGCCGGCACGGCCGAGGGTGATTTCGCCAGCGCCATGATCTGGGCTTCGCGCCCGGGCCGTGAGCTGCCAATGCTGATGACGGTTCAAAACAACCAGTGGGGCATCTCGACCGATTACAAAAGCCAGCACGGTGAGACCAATATCGTCGATCGCGCGAAGGCGTTTCACATCCGTACGCAAATCGTGAACGGCAATGACCCGATCGAGAGTTACCTGATCCTCAGCCAAGAGATGGAGTACATCCGTAAGACGCGCAAACCCGTGATGATCGAAGCGCGTGTTTCAAGGTTGTACGGTCACTCGTCGGCCACGGGCGCGAACTTGATTCCCGAGGAAGACTGCCTGCTCGATTTCGAAAAGTTGCTGTTGAAGAACGGTGTACTCGAAGAAAAAACCGCCAAAAAAGTTTGGACCGATTACGCCGACGAAGCGCGCGAGGCGCAAGACCAAGCGCGCACCGAAGCGGCCCCGCAAGGCGACACCGTCTGGGAAAATGTTTACGCTAACGGCGAGAACGCCGACTGGAGGAAGTTCTAATGGCAAGCATGGCACAGGCCATCCGCATGGCCCTCCACTTCGCGGAAGAGAACATGGGTCTCAAAGATGTGTTCGGGCAAGACGTGGGCGCGCCGCTCGGCGGGGTGTTCACCGCGACGCAAGGTTTGAAGACGGCGTGGAACACGCCGCTCGACGAGCGCGGAATCATCAGCATGGCGACCGGGATCGCGATGACGGGCGAGCGCTGCGTGGCCGAGATCCAATTCGCGGATTACATCTTCAATACGATGGATCTTTTGAAAATCGCCGGCAACACCAACTGGGTTTCGAACGGCAACTACACGTTACCGATGGTCGTGATGACCCCGGTGGGTGCGGGAATCCGCGGCTCGGTGTACCACTCGCACTCGTTCGACGCTTGGGCTTCGCGCCTGCCGGGCTGGAAAGTCGTGATGCCTTCGAACGCGCGCGAGGCTTACGGGTTGCTGCTCGCGGCGATCGACGATCCGAACCCGGTTTTGTTCTTAAAGCCTAAAGCACTTATGCGCGTACGAGGCGATGAACTAATCCCCGGCGAGCCCGCCGATCAAAAAGAACTGAAGAACCGCATCGATGCGCCGTTGGGCGATACACGGCACAAATGGCGGCCGCAGTGGCCCGCACTTGAAGAATTGAAAATTAAAATCGGCGAAGCGCGCGTCACCCGCGAAGGGGATCAACTCACCGTCGTGTCCTACGGACGTCATCTTTTGATGTGCAACAAAGTCGCCGATGATTTGAAGGCGGACGGGCATTCGGTCGAGATCATCGATCTGCGCTCGATCTATCCGTACGATTGGCAAGCGATTAAGAAATCGGTTTCGAAAACCCGTAAGGTTTTGTTCGTGAACGAAGACACCGAAGTGACTAACTTTGCCGAGCACCTTGCGTACCGCGTGACCCAAGAGATGTTTTACCAATTGGACGCGGCCCCACGGGTCTTGGCCGGCAAAAATTTGCCCGGCATCGGTCTGCACCCTAACCTTGAAGAGAATTCGGTTCCGCAAAATCACGACATTGAAAATGCGTGCCGCGAGCTGATCGCGGAGATGCCCTAATTATGGCTAAAGATAAAAAGAAAAATAAAAAAAATCGGAAGAACAAGAAAAGCGGCAAGCTTGAGGCATTCGATAAGTACGCTTACTACATCCGCGCGGTGCAATCGCCGGAAGTGGATTGCCAGTTCGCTTCGGACACTTACAAAGAATTGAGCGGCGGCCGCCCGCGCATATTGCGCGAAGATTTTTGCGGCACCTTCGGGATCTGCTGCGCTTGGGTTCGGCGGAACAAAGCCAACCGCGCGATCGGCATCGATCTCGACAACGAGCCCATCACCTACGGAACCGAGCATTACCTTTCCGAATTGAGCGAGGAGCAGGCTTCGCGCGTAACGATCAAACAAGCCAGCGTACTCGACGCGCGCGTGCCCAAGGCGGACGTGACTCTCGCTTTGAACTTTTCGTTTTTCCTTTTTAAGAAGCGGGCCGAATTGCTTCAGTACTTCAAACGCGCGCACGCGGGCCTAAGCCCCAAAGGTGTTTTCATTACGGATGCTTTCGGCGGCAAAGATTGCCAAGAAGGCAATATGGAGCACACGAAGTTCGAAGACTTCACTTACTTCTGGGAGCAGAAAAGTTTCGATCCCGTAACCAACGAAGCTTTGTTTCACATCCACTTCAAGCGCAAGGGCGAGAAGGCCCGCCGCAAAGTGTTTACTTACGACTGGCGCATGTGGACCATTCCTGAGCTGCGTGAACTCATGGCCGAGGCCGGCTTCAAGCGCACGCACGTTTACTGGGAAGGCACGACCCGCTCGGGCGAGGGCAACGGCGAATTCAAACGCGTCGAAAAGGGCGAAGAGTGCGACGGCTGGGTCGCCTACATCGTGGGCGAAGCGTAACTACTTTTTCCCGTAGGGCGCACCGGCGAAAAACACCAAAGCTACGATGATAAGTACGTAAGGATTGGCGAAGATGAAATCGGTCGCCCAACGACCGCGTACGTAGGCCTCGGCCATCAATGAAAATTGACCGAGCGGTATCCGTTGAAAGAGGGCGTACACATAGGGCATTCGATCAATCATACCAGCTGCGAATCGGCGATGATAAGCATCCGGTCTTAAATTGAAACACCGGAATCAAAATAAATAACTGACCGTTGCGCGAACGTCGCGGCCCGTCGATTTGATCGCCGAGGTATGCGAGCGGTAATCGCGGTCGAAGGCGTTGTCCAAACGTACGCGGTAATCCCAGCGTCCCGTTTTGTAGTTCGCGAAGAAATCTTCGGTGAAGTAGCCGGGGGTCTGGCTCGTACCGGTCGGTACGTGATCTTGCTTGCGGGCCACGCGCAAGGCGGTGCCGACGCTGAAATTCTCGGCAGGGTAGAGTTGGAAAGTTCCGGTCCACTGATCGGCCGCCGTGTCGGTCAACGGTTCGCCGGATTCTTTATCTAAGCTACGCGTTTGCCCGTAAGACAGTCCCGCGCCCCATGAGCCTCTTTGGTAGAGCGTTGAAAGTTCGAAGCCCTCGAGGCGCACGCGATCCATATTTTGGAATTGCGTGGTGCCTCCCGCGAAGTTTACCGAACGAGCGATGAAGTCTCTGGCTTCGGTGCGGAAGTAGGTGCCGTTCAGCGTGAGCACATCGTTATCGCCGACCGTAAAATCGTTTTTGCTGCCGGCTTCGAAAGTGTCGGCGCGCTCGGGCTTCAAGTCTGGATTGGCGACGAAGAAGTTTCCCGGAAAGTGCATGCCCGAAATGTAGAGATCCTGCATGCGGGGAGCGTTGAACGCCTGGCCCCAACCGAGAAAGACGTGACGGCGCGGGCGGTATTCAAAATCGGCGGAAGCTTTGGCCGACAAGTTTTTGGCTTCGTTCGAGCGGCCGGTTTCGGGTTTGATTTCGTAGGCGTCGTAACGCAGGCCGGGGGTCAACGTTAGGCGTCCGCGTTCGCTCGCTTGCCCAAACGATAGCGTCGGCTGAAGGTAAATTCCGAGTTGGCCGCCTTTGCCGTCGGGGAATGAGGCGAGCTCTTGAGCGTTGCGGCGGCCGTCGGTGCGGTCTTCGAAGTATTCGCTCCCAAACGTTACGACGGTTTCAAAATTTTCGAACTTCGCGCGCCAGTTGTTCCAAAGATCGATGCCGGTGGTACCGACGATCTGCGTATCTACGCGGCCGTCGGAAAGCCGCTGTTTTTTAACCTGCGTTTGCCGGTGAAAAGGTTTGGCGTGAAAATCCCAACGCTCACCCGCGAGGTTGTATTCGCCCACGGCATCTTGCTTGATGATCTGTGATTGGCCCGCGCGGTTGAGCGGTCCGACTTCCATCTCGGGATCGAGCGTGGTGTCGGCGCGGTCTTCGAAGCGGTTGAGTTTTAATGTGAAGTTTTGCGATTGTGAAACCCGGTAGGTAAGCGCAGAGTAAACATCAAATGTTTGTGAGCTTGAGTAATCGAGCTTGCGGCCGTCGCCTAGCCTGATGTCATGCGAGTCGGACTGGCGCACGGAGATCAACGGTTCGAAAGAGCCGGCTTTACCGAAACCCGTGATCCGCTGGCCGAAGAGATCGTTGGCCGAAGCCCCGTCGAGCGCGACCTGTACACCGCGGTCTTGATTTGAGCGGCGGATCATGTCGGCGGCAGTCGCGCGGCGAAAACTGATCGCACCGCCCATGGCGCCGCTACCGTAAAGGGAGGACCACGGGCCTTTCACGACCTCGACGTCTTCGAGCAGCGAGAAATCTCCGAAGGTCCTTCCGTTGTGCCCCGAGTGAAAATTTTGGCGAACGCCGTCTTCGAGGATCAGGATGCGGTCGGCGCTTAAGCCCCGGATTTGGGGAGATTGCGCCTGGTTGCGCGGCCCACCGACGAATTCTACGTTCGGCATATTGCCGACGCCGTCGCGCAAAGTGTTCGGCATTTGCGTGCGTAACTGATCGGCGTCGATCGACGAAGCGCTCCCTTGTTTGTTCAAACCCGGATTCACGGTGATCGCTTGCAGTTGCGTGGCTTCTTGAGCGTGAATGGTCAGCGTGGCGGTACTAAGAATTGATAAAATAAAATTTCGCATGGCCGAATATGCTCACATCCGGCCCGGCGGTAAACCGGAAACCGCCCCTGAAAATGAGTTGAGACCGCGCTACCTTACCGAATCCTTCAATTGCCCTTGATTGAACAAACTAATCATTTCGAGACCGGCGGCGGCGAGTTTTTCTTCGCCGCCTTGCTGGCGGGAGATCACGCACAAAACTTCTTTCACCAGCGCACCTTCTTTGCGTAAATCTTCGGCGCTGAGGATCACTTGGCCGCCCGTGGTGATGACGTCTTCGATGATGCAAAGCTTTACGCCCTTGAGCGATTCGAGCCCCTCGGCCACGCGGCAGGTGCCGTAGGACTTCGCCTCTTTACGGACGAAGACCGCGGGGATGCCGCTTTCCATCGAGAGCGCGGTGGCGATCGGGATGCCGCCCATCTCCAGGCCCGCTAGAGCTTCGGTTCCTTTCGGAATCAAGGGCACCATAGCCTTGGCAATCGCCCGTAAGATTTTGGGCTGGGCTTCGAAGCGGTATTTATCGAAGTACTCCTTCGAGGTCAGTCCCGAACGGAGTTTAAACTCACCCGTGAGGTGGGCCACATTGTAGATTGCTTGCGCGAGTTCGCGTGATTCCATTCTGATTCCCATCTTGATCGGCGAGGCCACAATGACACTCGACTACCGTTGGAGTAGGTGCACTTTTGGCCACTGACAAGCTCTTTTCAATAGAAAAACCCGAGGCTGACGGCAGATTTGTTACGTTAGCTCCACACTATGATTTGGCATGGCGAATGCTCTTTAGAAAATTCAGAAGCTCTTCATGACGAAGAGTTCCGTTGGAGTAATTTGCATGGAGCAGATGAAGGCGAAGACGATCTACCTGATCTTGTTTTTGCTCACGGCCCTGATGGTGGTTGCGACCGGCACGTTGTTGCACCAATCGGTTTAAAGCGAAGGGAGTTCATGGATGAAGTTTAAGTGGAAAAAGAAAATCGCGGTCAGAGGCTCTGGCCGTAAACCCAATTCAGAAATTCCGGATTCCCACCTTCAACGGGTAGGAAAACAAGCGCAGGAAGCGCGTACGGATGTATTGCCCGGATTCTTTCCTTTAGCGCTTCCTGTTTAAGCGCCGAGGTCTTGAAGATCACCGCGCACTCCGACTCTTTCATCAGTTGGTTGTTCCAGCGGTAGATCGACTTCATCGGCGGGAAGATGTTGGCGCAAGCGACCGTGCTCTCGGCAACTAGTTGCTCACAGATCGGCTCGGCCACGGCTTCCGACGGGAACGTGCAGTAGGCGAGGATGATCTTAGAGTTCATTGTCGCTGAGGCGGGTAGTTTCCGCGGGCATCGGGATCTGTTGGGGGCTCAGTTCGAAACCGAAAATCATCTCAACGAATTCCGATAACGGCATGATGCCCGTGGTGGTGCCGGCGTCGTTCTTCACGACGAGGAACGGGCTCGCGGATTTCAGGAAAATATCGGCGAGGTCGGCCGCGGTCGCGTCTTCTTTGACCTGACCAACCGGGCGTACGTAATGGGTGAGCTGGTTTTCTTCCGAGTTTTCCTGCAAGAGCTCGAGCACTTTCTGTTTCGAGACCCAGCCGAGGATTTGATCGAGATCGCCCTTATAAACCGGGAAGAACGCTACCTTCGCCGATTTCAGACGGCGGGCTCTCCGTAACTGCACGTCGACATCGAGCGCGTGAATAAGCGCGCGCGGGATCATGACATCGGTGACTTTGATTTTTTCGAGTTCGCCGAGGCGTGACTCTAGAATGGGGGAAATGGACGGCTCAGGCTCCGCGGAGTCTTCGCCGGTATCCAAGTTTGCTGTCTTACTGTCGTTCAACCAAGAGAACAATTTCATAGAGACCCAGTATACCAGAGCCGAATCGGTCCGAGGAGGGGCCGGGCCGGGAGAATATTTTGCTCAATTGTAAGGAGCGAGATTTGGGGTGAGGAAAATTTGTTGACTCAATTCGTCATGGGCTTGGGGAGGGCGGCGGCTGGGCTTAGGTCGGGGCAAAAATGGGAGTGTCTGTGTGAACAGAGTTGGGTTGCGGAAGCTCTGTATGAACAGAGTTGGATCTCGGACGCTCTGTATGAACAGAGTTGGATTCTGGATGTTCTGTATGAACAGAGTTGGATTCTGGATGTTCTGTATGAACAGAGTTGGATTGCGGATGTTCTGTATGAACAGAGTTGGATTGCGGATGTTCTGTATGAACAGAGTTGGATTGCGGATCTTCTGTATGAACAGAGTTGGATTGCGGATCTTCTGTATGAACAGAGTTGGATTGCGGATGTCTGTATGAACAGAGTTGGGTCCCGGACACTCTGTACGAACAGAGTTCATCCTCCCACCCAAATTCTGGCCAAAAAAAAGCCGGGCATAACCCGGCTTTTTGAGTCAGAGCGCTTGCGCGTTCCGCTGGCTTACTTCTTCGCGTCTTCGGCGCGTTGCTTTTCGTACTTTTTGACCAGGTCTTCTTGGATATTGCGGGGGACCGGGGCGTACTTCGCGAATTCCATCGTAAATTCGCCTTTACCTTGGGTGCCTGAACGCAATTCGGTCGAGAACCCGAACATTTCGGAAAGCGGAACTTCGGCTTCAACCGTTACGAATGCATCTTGAGTCTGCGTGCCGGTGATCATACCGCGGCGTTGGTTCACCTGACCCAAGATGTTCCCTTGGAACTCTTCGGGGCCGGAAACTTCGACCTTCATGATCGGCTCGAGCGCGGTCGGTTTAGCTTTGAAGTAGAATTCGCGGAAGGCGGCCATCGCGCAAATACGGAAGGCCATCTCGCTTGAATCCACATCGTGGTAAGCACCGTCGGTCAAAACCGCGCGGACGCCGACAACCGGAAACCCGATCAGAAGACCTTTGGCCATCTGTTCTTGGAAACCTTTGTCTACGGCCGGAATAAATTCGCGCGGGATTTTACCGCCCACGATTTTATTCTGGAATTCGTAAGTCTTATCGGGGCTGTCGTAGGGCTCAAATTGCCCGATAACTTTCGCGAACTGACCCGAACCACCGGTTTGCTTCTTGTGCGTGTAATCGAACGGCGTCGCTTGTCCGATCGTCTCGCGGTAAGCCACCTGCGGCTGGCCGGCGACGACTTCGCACGCGAATTCGCGCTTCATACGCTCGATGTAGATCTCTAAGTGAAGCTCGCCCATTCCGGAGATGATGGTCTCGGAAGATTCTTCGTCGCGGTGAACGCGGAACGTGGGATCTTCTTTACGGAACTTTTGCAAAGCCTTCGAGAAGTTCGCGGCGCCTTCTTTGCTCTTCGGCTGAACGGCCAAAGAGATAACGGCGTCGGGTACGAACATCGAGGTCATGGCAACGTTCGACTGACCGTCGGTGAACGTATCACCCGATGAACAATCGATACCGAACAGAGCAACGATATCGCCGGCGTAGGCGACTTCGATGTCGACCATTTCGTCGGCGTGCAGACGCACCAAGCGCGGGATCTTCACTTTGCGGCCGTTGACCACGTTGGTGATGAAATCGCCCTTTTTCATCGTGCCTTGGTAAATGCGCATGTACGTGAGCTGACCGAAACGGCCATCTTCAAGTTTGAACGCCAAAGCAACGAGCGGCTTGTCGGGAGCGGAGGACAAGATGACTTTCGCTTCTTCTTTGTCGAGGTCCAAGCCTTCGTTGGTAACTTCAGAAGGATTGGGCAAGTATTCGGCAACGCCATCCAAAAGTTTTTGGACGCCGCGGTTTTTGTAAGCCGAACCCATGAAAACGGGAGTCAAGTTGAGCGCGAGCGTGCCTTTACGAATGGCCGCGCGAATTTCTTCTTTCGTGGGCTCTTCTTCGTTCAAGAATTTTTCGGCTACGAGGTCGTCGTGATCGGCAGCTTTACCGATCAACTCGTGATGATATTTTTTCGCTTGTTCCATCATGTCGGCGGGGATTTCTTTTTCGGTGATCGTTTCGCCGTTGGCGCCCGAAAAAGTGAAGGCCTTCATCTCGACCAAGTCGATGACGCCGTCATGTTTGTCTTCCAAACCGATCGGGATTTGCATGAGGACCGCGTTGTGACGCAGTTTATCGCGCAAAGCTTCAACGACGCGGAAGGGGTTCGCGCCCGCGCGATCCAACTTGTTGATGAAGGCCAAACGGGGAACTTTATAGCGGCGCATTTGACGATCGACGGTGATCGACTGCGATTGAACGCCGGCAACACCGCAAAGAACCAAGATCGCGCCGTCGAGAACGCGCAACGAACGCTCAACCTCGATGGTGAAATCCACGTGCCCGGGGGTGTCGATAATGTTGATGTTGATGTCTTTCCAGTGGACGTTGGTGGCGGCCGACTGGATCGTGATCCCGCGCTCTTGCTCGAGCTCCATGTGATCCATGGTGGCACCGACGCCGTCTTTACCTTTCACTTCGTGAATCTGGTGAATACGGCCGGTGTAGAATAGAATGCGTTCGGTCAGAGTGGTTTTGCCCGAATCAATGTGGGCGGAAATCCCGATGTTTCTGACCTGTTGGAGGTCCCATTTCTCAGCCATAAATACCTTCCTCTTATGTTCGCAACCGACTAATCGTATTCGACGCAATCGTGTCGTGTGTAGCTTGTCTTGTGAATCTATGGAGTTAACATGGAGATTATGCAGTTGCAAGAGCTTGAAGAAGTCGCAAGAACAACCGGACATTACCCGTTACGACCCGCACAGGAAAAGGCACTCCGGGCCTGGACCGAAGGACATAATCTCCTGCTCGTTTGGCCGACCGGTTCGGGCAAATCCTTGTGCTATCAATTGCCTGCGCTCGCCGGTTCCGGACTCACCCTGGTTATTTCACCGCTGATCGCTTTGATGGAAGATCAAGTGCACAAAGCCCGGGCACTCGGCTGGCCAATGACCTGTGTGCATTCTGCCGTAAGCAAGGGGGAGCGGACGTCGCGCCTCAAGAAAGTGGCCGCCGGGCAGATCAAATTGCTCTACGTGACCCCGGAACGTTTCCGATCCGAGGAATTCCTCGAGATGCTCAAGGGCTTGAAGGTTACGATGCTGGCCGTCGACGAAGCGCACTGTATATCCCAGTGGGGTCACGATTTCCGGCCGGATTATTCAAGGCTCGGGGAAATCCGGGCGCTGTTGGGCCATCCCCAAACCATGGCGCTGACCGCCACCGCCACGCGGGAAGTGCAGGCCGACATCCTTAAGCAACTCGGCATCGAAAAAGACGCGCAAACTTTTTGGGAAGGCGTTGAACGGCCGAATCTTTATCTCTCGGGCGTAGAATTCGCCGACGATGACGACAAGCTCGAGGCGGTGGCCGAGTGGCTGCGCGAAGTGCAGGGGCCGAAAATTTTGTATTTCACGCTCATCTCAACGCTGGTGCGCGTTTCCGAATGGCTCGAGACTAAGGGTTTCGTGCACAAGACCTACCACGGCGACATGGACGACCGCGCCCGCAACCGCAGCCTTAAAGAATTTTTGTGGGGCGGGACCGAGCTGATCCTCGCCACGCCCGCGTTCGGTTTGGGCGTCGATAAGCCCGACATTCGCGGCGTCGCGCACTTCGAAATGCCGGGCTCGATCGAAGCGTATTTCCAAGAGGTGGGCCGCGCCGGTCGCGATCAAGCGCCTTCGCGCTGCCGGTTATTTTACGCGCAAGAAGATTTAGAAACGCAAATGAGCTTCATCGACACGCTGACGCCCGATCCCGATTTTGTGCGCGCGACTTATAAGTTGCTCGCGCTGTGGAAAGACCGTTTGAACGTGACGAAGCTCGATGATCTGCGTGAGCAACTCAGCTTTAAGAACAAGCGTGATTACCGGCTGGAGACCGCGCTTAGTTTTCTCGACCGTTGGGGCGTGATCCAGTTTCCGCACCGGCGTTTGGATAAGCTGACGTTCTTGCGTGAACTTGAAGAAACCGATCTCAGCGCCGAGTTGTGGAAGGCGCGCAAACTCTCTTTACAAAAGAAATTGATGAGCTTGGTGACTTGGTTTCGCAGCGAAGATTGCCGCAAAGTCGGTATCTACGATTACTTCGGTTGGAACGCCGACCTCGCGGCCTCGGGCGGTGAGGCGAGGGCTTGCGGTTTTTGCGATCGCTGCGATGAAAAACGCATAGCAAAGGAAACGGAAGAAACATGAAGCTGTTCGAAGGGCACCTGCGTTCATTTCCCGATCCGCGGATGACCTTGGACGAGGGCATCCTCGACATCAGCGATGACCTGCGCGTCGAACGGCTGCTCGAGGCTTACAGCTTCGGAATCTTTCCTTGGCCGCACGAAGATTTGCCGACGCTGTGGTATTGCCCGGTCGAACGGGGCGTGCTGGATTTTGCTTCGTTTAAAATTCCGCATTCGCTGCAAAAATTTATGCGCAAGTGCACGTGGACCGTGACGATGAACCAAGCCTTCGACCGCGTGCTCGACGAATGCGCGGCGGCCCCGCGGCCCGAGCAGAAAGGCACTTGGATCACGGAGAAATTGATCGATGCCTATCGCGATTTTCACCGTGCGGGTTACGCGCATTCGGTTGAAGTTTGGGACGGGGAAGACTTGGTCGGTGGTCTTTACGGCGTATACGTCGGCGGCGTTTTTTGCGGCGAGAGTATGTTCTTTCACAAATCGAACGCTTCGAAGTTCGCGCTGGTGAAGTTGATCGAGTTTTTGCGCGGCAAAGGCTTTAGCTGGATGGATATTCAGATGGTTACGCCGCTGATGGAAATGCTGGGCGGCAAATATATTTCGCGCGAACAATTCTTGGCGCGTCTAGAGAAGGCCAAGCGTTCGGCCATCGAAGTCGAATTTAAAATTTAAAACGTTCGCCCCAGGGGATGGTTTGATTCGGGTCGTAATTTCCGCCCGGTCTCGTCCAATAATAAAGTAATCCGAACGCCACCGCGGTGAGCACGAGGTACGCCATGAACTGCAGAAAATGCGTGAACATGAGCGCGCGGTAGTACATCCAAGTGCGGTAACGCTGATCGCGCGCCGCTTTAATAAAACTGCCTTCGATGCCTTTGCGTAACGAACGCGAATGTCCTTCGGGTAACTTTTCGAAAGTAGCGGCGACGAGCACGCGTTGTTCGTCGAAGAAGGCATCGCGTTTACCCCACCAGCGATTCGGCTGGTATGTTTGCACTCGTACGACGCGCGCCCACCAAGCGATTTGCTCGCCGTTCGGGATCGGAATTTCAACCATGATCAAATCATCGATTTCGAAACGCTGACTGCTCGTCGTGGCGAACGCAACGCCGGTCTCGGATAAATTCATGAGCAGCGTTTGCTGCACGGTCGATAGATTTCCGTCCTGCAGCCCGAAGCGCATGGTGTTGCGATCTTGCGGGCGCAAGATGTAGCGGGGAGCACGTGGATGATAGCGACGAATTTTTTCAGCCATTACGTTTGTTTATCGGCTAATGCGGCGCTTTGGTTGACACCCCCTAGGCAAAAGTACTGCAGGCTGCTATACAAGCCCCTCAATCTTTGGAGGTTACCCGTGCTTTGGTCCAGACGTGTTCTGCTGGTTGTCGCTATATCGTTTCTCCCACCGCAAGCGATGGCTAAGTTCACCTCCGAAACTTCGCAGCAATCTTTTTGCGGCTGGCTTCTCAGCTCAACCGTTTCGCCGGCTAAGCAAGCGTTTGAGCGCCAATTGTTTTTTACGAAGCGGAAGATGGGCCTTGAATACGTGCGAGCCTCCGGCTTGGGCCAACGCGGTTTTTTAGATTCATCGCCTGAGCAAACCGCGGAGAATAGCGAAAAGTACGAAGCGATGGGGATTCATTGGTGGGGTCATTCGTTCGCCGTGAAAAAAACGATTGAAGAGGCGCGTGAGCACGATTCTAAATTCACCGGCTTGAGCAAAATCATGTATTTGATCAGCGACGTTGACGTTTCGGACCTCGACGACAGCACACCGAAAGAAATCATCCAAGCACGCTTTAAGGAAGTTGTCGCGAACGGTAAAATGGTTGGCTGGGATGACAGCGAAGCGATGATCACGGGCAATCCGATCCCCGCGAAGTTTGTTGAAGCCGACATGAAGCGGGTGCGCGGGATGGTGCTTCCCGAGAAGGTCGACTACTTTACCCTCGACGATCGCGGCGCGCGTTTTACCAATTCGGGTTGGGTATTCACCAAGATTCGCGGCGAGCTGACGTACGCCACGCTGTTCGAATCAAATTCAAAGACGATTCGCGACCTCGAATCCAAAGCGCGCAACAAAGCTCGGAAAGGTTACACCTTCACTTTCAACGAGAACTTCACCGAGGCGCTTAACGCAGCCCGTGACCAGCTCCGCGTGGTTAAAAATCCCGTAATCGGCAAACCCGAAAAGTCTCCCGCGAACTCACGTTACTTAATCGATCCGGACACGTACAATCTCGCGCTCGAAGGTTACAAAACGGGACACTTCTTCAGCGTGGAAACCCGCAAGAACGGTCAGCTCGTGGGCGGCATCATCGGCTCACGGCAGGGGAACCTCATCAAGCTCGATACGATTTTTTACGGCTACGAAGATAAACCGGACGGAACTTTCAAGTCGTTGGTTGATGACGCGAAGCTAGCGGTTATCGCGGCGATGAAGCGTTTGCATGCGCACAAAATTAATGTGGCCGACGTAGGCATGGTGACGCCGTTTACCGCATCGATGAAAGGTAAATATGTTTCGGGGACGACGTTTCTGAAACATCTGAAAGAGCTAAAAGCACTCGGGCCGGTCGAGATTGATTTCACTACCCCGTGGGTGCCCGAGCCGGTCGAGAATTAAGGAACCTTTTTGAATTTGTCTTCGACGGCTTTGAGACTCGTCGATAAGGATTCATCGACCCAACCGTTTTTGCGCATGATCTCGTTGATGTTCGACAAACGTTGAATCAAACCTTTGGTCATTCCGACCAACCAAACGGGGGCTTGCTTCAATTGAATTTCGATCGATTCTTTGGGCAAACGGATCGCGACGACTTTGCTTAAGGCAACGACATTGCTCGAATGCATTTTGCCGCTCAACAGGGCGGTCTCGCCCACGTACTGACCGCTCGAGATAAGCCCGAGCGGGATTTTCTCACCCGAACTTGAAGTCCGAAACACTTCTAACTGGCCTTCTTTAATAATGTACAGGGCGTCGCATGCCGTTTTTTCGCGGATCATGAATTCGCCGGGCAAAAGGCTGATGTTGTGGTTCGAAGTATCCATGCTCAAATCCCCGTCCTTCAAGTCGAACTTGTGTGGTCTTAAAGACTCATCGGGGAGATTTCGCAATCCATTGAGCGAGAAAGGCTCAAGAAAACGTATTTATGTTTATTAACAAAAGGCTGCTATTTAGCGCAGATGACGGTGGCCCGATGTGGGACATAAAAGCCCAGCGTCAACCAGGTAAGCGCGGCATCGGCCGTGGTGCGGCTGAAAATGACCGACTCAAACCGGCCCTTGGCGCAAAGGCTAGAGGCGGGCGGAACCTTCTGGATGGGCGCGAAGCCCCAAGCAATATAGCTCATTTTAATTTCTTGGCTTTCGGTTCCGGCGGTCGGCGCATCGTTACGTGTAACTTTGAGATTTGCGCAAGAAATAAACAGCGGTGTGGTGAGGATGAGCAAAATGGATTTCAGCATATTATTCTCCGCACCAAACTTTGACGGTCGTTGGGCTGTAAATACCGGCGGTGATGACACCGAGAAAAATATCTTCTCCGCTCTTCACCCTTTGGACGGCGAGGGGCTTTTGATCCATGCACACTTTCTGCAACGAAACTTCGGCCGGGTGGGACGTTTGCCACCACATGAAGCGCGTGCCGTAGCCCCACCACCAACCGTCGAAGTAATCGACGTAAGTGGGTGGCGCGTAACGATTCCATTTGTCGTTGACCACAAACTTGGCGGACATACAGCCGGTGAAAGTGAACATAAACAGGATCGATGCGCATAGGAATAAGATCGTTTTTCTCATTGGGCCTTCTTCAGAATTTCGGTGATGACCGCGTCGTTGTTCTTTTCGGCGAGCATCAGCGGCGTTTGCCCCGCTTTGTTTTGCGCGTTCACCGGAGCTTTCGCGTTGATAAACCAAGTGACGGCCTCGGCCATGCGCAAACGAACGGCGTGGTGAAGAGGCGTGTTGCCCTCGGCATCGGGGGTTTTCACGGGCGCGCCGCTTTCGATTAAGCGTTTCACCACGAACGGCAATTGGTAATCGAGCGCGATGATGAGAATGGAATCTCCGTCGCGGTCCAATTGATCGAGCGTCGGATTTTTATCCATGATGACGTCAAAGATCTCCGGATCGGCGCGTGGGATGGCGAAGTGGAGCGCCGTCCAGCCGTTCGGATCGGCGGTGTCGACCGACGCGCCCGCGCGCAATAGCGCGCGCACGGTTTCGAGCGAGGCGAAGCGAACGCCCATCATTAAAGGTGTCAGGTCGAAGTCGTCTTTAGTTTCCAGCGGTGAGCCGTTTTTAAATAAGAGATCAACCGATCCCGGCGAGCTGCCGAGCGCCGCGAAGTGCATCGCGGTTGAGCCTTGCGTGTCTTTGGCCATGACGTCGGCCCCGGCAATGAGCAGTTGTTCGACGACGACCGGATAGTTCTTGCGGGCGGCGGCCATGAGCGGGGTGATGCCCTGCGGGGAGGCTTCGCTGACCTGCGCGCCCGTTTCAAGCAAACGTTTGACCTCGGCGTCGTTGCCCTGGGCCGCGGCTTTGATCATCGCGGTTGCGCCCGGGGTTTCGGCATCGGGAAGCTTGGGCGCATTTTGCACGGGTTTACGGAGGACCGAACGGCAGCCCGTAGCGGGCACGAGGACGACGCAAAACAAGGTGAGGGAAATCAAGGCGGCAATCTGTCTCATTGATTTGTGGTATTCCGCCCACGCCGGTCCGGCAAGTGATTTATCGGGTTAGGCCGGAGCCGGGCATTCGCGCAGCGCGAAGCCGGGCGCGGCCGGGGCGCGGAGCCGGGCGCTGCCGATGCGAACTCGAGCGTTGCCGGATTGCCCCCAAGTGCGCTCCCGGCAAAGGCGTCGAAATGAACAAATCGGGGGTCTCTGGCCTTCGCATTGGATTTGAAACCGAGCTGAATTTCGCTCGAGCCTAATTTGTTCATTTCGACGCCTTTGGCTTTTACGCCGTGCTTGGAGCGGCGGTTGGGCCTGCGACCTCAAAGCACTTTATATAGAGAGCGTCGATACATGAAGAGCGTCGATTTAAATTGCGTCCGCGATCAAACGGTCGGACCGCTCCGGCTCCGGCTCCGGCTCCGGCTCCGGCTCCGGCTCCGGCTCCGGCTCCGGCTCCGGCTCCGGCTCCGGCGACGCCAACGCCAACGCCGACGTTCTTCGGCGCGTTCGCGTGGGGATTGGCGCAAAAATGTCACCGTGTGGGGCTAAGAACTAAAACTTCGACAACTGACCATGGCACAAGCGTTGCCTTGTAACGGCTCGGAGTCTCGAGACGTTCATGGGGAATGTGATCGGGCAATGTCTCTTTTGGGAGTAAGTCATGGAAACCAACACCAGCTTCTTCGGTTCTGTCGTTAATTTCTTCGCCACGGGCGGATTTTGGATGTTTCCAATTTTCTGCGCGCAGGTCGTGTCACTGGCGATCATCGCCGAGCGTTTCGTACGTTTGTACGTTCAGCGTAAACCTGAACTGCGCAAGCAAGCGAACCTGTTCGAAGCCGATATTAAAAAAGGTAATTTAGACCGCGTGATCTTGCAGGCCCGCAGCCTCGACAAGAGCTCGCCCCTCCGCCACGTTGTTGAAGCCGGTGCTAACGCCGCCGCCAACATGGGTGGTCGTGAAGAAGTTCAGGCGAAGATGGACGAAGTCCTGATCCGCGAACAATCGAAACTTGAAGCCCGCGTCGAATTCTTGTCGATGCTCGGTAACGTAGGAACTTTGCTTGGTTTGCTCGGAACGATCGTCGGTATGATCCGCTCGTTCGCCGCAATCTCGCAAGCTGATCAAATGACGAAGGCCACGATGTTGGCTTCCGGTGTTTCCGAAGCCATGCACGCAACGGCTTACGGTTTGATCATGGCGATTCCCGCTCTTGTCATGTACTCGGTTCTGCAAAACCGCATCAGCGAATTGTCGGACGACATGACCCAAGGTGCTTTGCGCATCTACAACTTGCTCGGTTTCCACTACGAATCCGTTAAGTCCAAAAAGAACGGCTAATTTATGCACATGTCATCGGGTGGCGGCCGTAAGGGTCGCAAGAAAAATTCAAACTTCGAACTGAACCTTGTACCGTTCATCGACGTTCTCTCGACTTGCATTTGTTTCTTGTTGGTTACTGCCGTCTTTATCAACCTCGGCTCGATGCACGTGAGCCAGGCGGTCGGTAGTGAGAAGCAAACGGCCGAGAAAGCAAAGGGTTCGGTTACGGTTTCGCTCGGTGGTAAAGGTGATATTCGTTTCGAAGTGAAAGACGTTCCGGGCCTTAAGGGTTCGCAAGGTCTGACCACGATCACCGGCGACGACGGTAAAGTGAACTTTAAACGTACCGAGCAGTGGATTCAGACCTTCGCTTCAAACAACACGGACGTGAAAACGGTTTTGTTGATGCCGAATCCTTATTCTAAATACGACGACCTGATCCAGTTGATGGCTCAGTTCAAAAAATCGCAGATGGATCAAATCGGAATCGCACCGCTGTAGATTGCGGGCGGCACGCTTGCCGCCCTTTGATTAACCTTACGAGGATGACTTTATGTTGAACAACGCTAAGCCTTTAAGTAATACGCATCTCGGGTCGGCTTTGGCCGGTACGAGTTTGATTCGTCCCAAAGGCAACAAGGGTGGGCGCTCGCTAACCGCGGGTTTGATGCTGACCTCTTTGGTCGATGCTTTTTCGATCCTCGTTATCTTCTTGATCATGAACCACTCGAACAGCCAAGACGTCGTCAACTTAGGCGACAAGATTCAACTGCCGACCGCGAAAGACAGCCAGTTCATCCAGCAGGGAATCGTAGTCCGCGTTGAAAACGATAAGTTCTTCATCGAAGAAAAACCGGTTCAATTGCCCCAGTTAGCGGCGACTTTAAAGAAGTTAAACGAGAGCGCGGAAATCGCGAAAAAAGAAGGCCTGATCATCGTGGCCGACCGCAACTTGGATTACGCCGATTTGAGCCCGGTCATCTTAGCGGGCAGCCAAGCCGGCTTCACCAAATATAAATTCGCCGTCATCCGCAAAGACTAATTCGAAAAATTTTAAAAGCCTGATTACTTAGGGGACGAAACTTTCGTTCCCTTTTTTTCGATATCTGAGGCGAGATTGCGGACGCGGTTCTTGTCGTCTTCGCTAAAGAATTTGTTATAGAAGGCTTGCGGATTACTTTGGGCTTCCAGCAGCATTTGCTGCATTTTTGCCGGATCACCTTTTGATTCTACCGTGATCGCCTCCATCACCTTCGCAGCGATGTCGTAAACCTCTTCTTTATTTTTACCCGAACCGGTGAGGGCTTCGACCTTCGCGTCGGTCTCTAGAGCTTTCTTGTCATTCTTAATCGCGGCGTTGCGCTCACTCGGATTCGTGAGCATGCGCTTGGTGTCTTTCAAGCCTTGTTGCTGATGCTGATCAAGTTGAGCGTAAGCGAAAGAGTGTACCAATGCGAGACCGATCAATAGTGTTTTCATACTTACTTTTTCGGAACACCGCGCGGCAATCTTGAGGTTGACCGCAATTTCCTAAGCTGATGTGATGCCCGCATTCTCTGAGGGGGGAACTATGCGATTCATCTGCACAATACTCTTATTGGCGTGCGCGAGCACTTACGCGCAAACGCACAATCATTCGCTCAACGCCGGCATCCACGCGGTTCAAAAGAACCAAGCCGACACCCGCACGCTAGTCTACAAAGTTAAAAATCAACGCCGCGAAACTATGAACCAGGGCTGGCGTCCTTTTTTGAGCCGGCAACCGTTCTCGACGACGCCGATGTTCCGCCGTTTAAACGCGATGGATCCGCGTTCGCAACGCTCGCTCAGCGCGCGCACCGGTCAGAATATCCCTGAGTTCGGCCGTTACTTCGTGCGCAGGTATCCGTCGGCGTTAAACGAAGCCGAGGCAACGCTAGCGCTGACCGAGATGTACGGCGACGCCAATATTGAGTTCGCTTATTTTGAACCGCGCTTTGCCGATGCCGTGGCGCTCGAACGCATGCAGCGCAATCAAACGGGGTTAGGGGGGCCGAACCAAAACGCGCCCGGAGATTTTGAACCGATGCAATTTCATCTCAACGCCGCGCCGGAAGGCATCGGCGCGCGCGAGGCTTGGACCATTCCAGGAGGAACGGGCAAAGGCATTCGCATCATCGACGTCGAGACGGGTTGGTTTACCGATCACCATGAATTCGGTCCCGTATTTTACGACAACGGTAAAAACGGCCGGGTGGATCACGGCACCGCCGTGTGGGGAGCGATCGCCGCGCGTCCCGACGCCAAGGGAGTTACGGGCATCGCCTACGACGTCGACTGGGGCATCGCCGCGAACGGCTTCGACGGAGGCTTCGACGATTACCCGACGACGATCGCGTCCGTAATCGAAAACGCCGTACTCCAATTGAAGGCGGGCGACATGATCGTGATCGAACAACACGCTCCCTTAATCGATGATTACGGTCCGATCGAATACTACGAGCCCGTGTTCAAAGCCTTGCAGCTTGCCACCGCGAGCGGCATCCACTGCGTGGCGGCTTCGGGCAACGGTTCGTCTAATCTTGATGATCCTAAGTACGGTGGTTTGTTTAATCCGGCGGTACGTGATTCGGGTTGCGTATTGGTCGGTGCGGTCGATTCGCCTAAAGGTTCGCTCGTTCGCCGGCGTTCAAGTTTTTCAAACTACGGCGTGCGCATCGATGCTTTCGGATACGGTGAGGATGTCGTGACGACGGGTTACGGCGATCTCTTCGACGGTCTCTACCGGGCACGACTCGCGACTTACACGAGTCAGTTTTCGGGAACGTCGAGCGCAACCCCGATCGTGGCCGGCGCGGTGGCGAGTATTTTGGGAATTGCGAAGCACAAAGGCGTGGTGATCCCGCCGCTCGAACTGCGAAAAGCGCTGCACGCGACGGGAACTAAGCAAGAAGGCGCGGCCGGTGAAAATGTCGGAACGATGCCCAATATTCCCCAGCTCGTACGCTATTTGAATTTAAACTAGCTGATCAATTCGCGGATGGCGGTGCGATACTCGTCGAACAAAGATTGAAAGCGGAAGCCGACTCTGTAACGGCCGTCTAAATCTGCCGGAAGTACGTAAAGTACTTCCGCGCGGGCGCGAAGAAATTTACCGACGACCGAGAAATGTACGGTGAGTAAATCGCCTTTCACGAGCCTTTGAGTCGTGTAGGTCATCAACCCACCTTCGCTCACCTGGATCGTTTCGGAGACTTCGGAGTCTTTGCCAAAGAACAACACGGCCCGGCCGCGCATGTCGGCTCGGATAAAACGTCTAAGATTTTCGGGGCGAGTCGTTCCTGGCATAGTCTTGAACGCCTTCTTGTGTGGCGTCTCCTTGCTAGAACTCATCGGTAAAAGAAACGTAAACTCAACCCACGCGTATCAAACTGAGAATTAGCGCTGATTCGCGACTTGGCAGGCGTGCGTTCGGGTCCAATCGCGAGCGTTTAAGCAGAGGTCCGCGGACTTTGCACCCAAGTAACCGAGCTGAATCTTGCCTTGCACATCACGGCCGAGAGGCGACGCGATCACGTTGCCCGTAAGCTTCACTTCGTCGGTGATGACCGACCACACGCGGCCTTGTTCATCGATGACGGGGCCGCCGGGCATGCCGTCGATCGAACCGTCGAGATCCGCGCATTTTAAAACGTGAAGGAGAGCGTTGGGCGGCGGATTTTGTCCGCGGAACAAGCCTTCGAACGTGCACGGATAAAGTTTTAATTCCGAGTAGGCAGCGTGTGGAAAGCCCACGATGTAGAACTTCTGACCCAAGGCCGGCAGCGTTTCGGCGGGGATCACTTCTAAGTACGGGCCGGCGTATTCCTTCGGCGTGAGCACGAGGCCTTCGCCGTAGCTGTAAAATCCCGCGCGGGGCAGGAGGTCGTGATCGTCGGCCGCGCTACTCAGTTCACGGGCCACTTGCCCGGCGTTGATCAAAATGGCCTGCTCGCCGGATTTTACCCAGAAGCCCGTGCCGAAGCGCCCATCGGCTAACCTCGCGACCCCGCCGCTGAATTTCGTCAGCAGCTCGGGCATGGCGGGCGGTGAACACTTGTATTTAGGCTCACGTTTTATTTTTGCGTTCACTTGATTCTGTAAGTCGTTCAGACCCGCGCGAGCTTGATCGATGGCGGGGCCGACGTCCATCATCGGTTTTGCACTAAACTGAACGAATTTTCTCAGTTCCGGAATGAACCCGTTGAAGACGCGCATGAAGTCCGCGCGATCCAAAACTTTTTTGCCGTCGGCGCTATCGACGCATTCGTTGGGACTAAGGCCGAACTCGCGGAGCACGGCCAAATCATTTTCTTTGATCATGCACTCTTTGCGGCAAACATTTTCGGCAAGGCTGCACTCGGCGAAACACGCCACGCCTTCGCCGAACTTGGGATCGTTGAACATACGCGAAGTGTGCATCAGGTCCGTCCAATCGGAGGCCTTCTGCAAATTCGAATTCAATTCCTGTAATTCATCGAGGCGGATGTTTACATCTTTTTCGAGTTGCGAAAGTTGCATGGCCCGTGGGCAGCCGGGCGCTTTCTCTAATTTCTCGAGCCGCGCCTGGATTTCCGGAACGGTCGATTCGGCAAGCAGCTTCGCTACCGCGAACTGTTGCTCACTCAGACTCTTTTTCGTTTCCGGCGATAATTTGCTAAAGCTTCCGGTGCGGCGCTCGAAAGAAAGCTCGCAGCGTGATTTCGGCTCGGGCGGTGGACCGGCCTGCGCGGGTTTGCGGGAGGCCGAGGTGCATGAGAGCGCGGCGAACAACACCATGAGAAGCGTAAGCTGAGTTTTCATACGTTCAGGATACCCGGCCCGCGCGCCGCCGCTCAATTCATTCGGGGTTGCCTGTTCTTTGGTCGCGTCCTAAACTTTGTCCATGCCGCTGGAAGGCCTGCCGTACCTACTTTTATTGCTCGCCATTATCTGCGCCGCTCTCGGGAGCGTGCGAGTCTCGCTCACGGCGCTCGGTGCGGCGATGGTCGCGGGCCTCCTACTCGCGAGAATGTCACCGGCCGGGATCTTCGCCGTGACCGCGACGGGTATTTTGTTCTGGTTACCTACGCGTTTCGATTTCGGCGCTGCGCTCCGCTACTTAGCTTATGCGGTGGCGCTGCTTCTCTCTTTTGCCATGTCCAGTCACCTTGTACCCGGTTTTAGTAATTTACCGGTCTACCAAACCGTAACCTTTGCGGCCGACTCGGTCCCGTTCACGATGTATTTAAACTTCGATAAAACGGTCGTGGGGCTTTTTATTTACTTATTCTTTCTCAAGCCGAACGCGCTACCTTGGGCGTGGCGCCGTAATGTACCGGTGACCGGCGCGGTTCTTGTCTGTTTAGTGCTGGCGATCATGCCGCTCGCGCTTGCGATCGGTTACGTTCGATTCGATCCAAAGTTTCCGGAGCTTGGCTGGGTGTGGATGCTCAATAATTTATTTTTCGTTTGTTTAGCCGAAGAGGGATTGTTTCGTGGCTTTATCCAAGGTGGTCTTGCGCATTGGTTACCGAAGAAACGGGGCTGGCCGTACGTTGCGATCGCGATCGCCGCGGTGCTTTTCGGTCTCGCACATTACAAAGGTGGAATCGCTTACGTACTGCTGGCCGGATTCGCCGGTCTTTTCTATGGATATGCTTACCATAAAACGAGTCGAATCGAGTGTTCCATGCTTGTGCACTTTGGGCTTAATCTAATCCATTTTCTATTTTTCAGCTATCCCGCGCTCGTCAGATAAAAAGCCTATTGGGCTTTTGAGTTCTTGTCGGTGGACCGTATCCGCGATACTTCGGAGAAATGAAGTGGCTCTTCGCGATGAATATTGTGCTGTTCTCTTCCGTCGCGTTCGCCTACTCGGCTTTCTACCCCGAGATCCCGTCCCGGGCGTTGCGCAACCGCAATCACTTGAAAATGTTTTTTGACGTGAAGGACGCGAAGCTCGCGATTCATTATCCGGACGGAACCGGCAAGCCGACCATCGCCGCGGTCCTCGGCGTTGAGGGTACGCCCGCCGGTTGCTACCGTTCCTTTCGCTTTCGCGCGCCCAACGCTTTGCTGGTTCAACGAGACGGTGTGGAAGCGGGCGTGTCGCTTATGCCTCGCGATTACAAAACCTTGGCGATCGTCATCGGTCCGATTTTAGATCCGAACAACGTCATCCTCTGCGTAAATGAAAAAGGAGTTCACTATGATTAAAACAATCTCCATGCTTCTTCCGCTTTCGCTCGCTCTCGCCTGTTCGGGCAGCGGCGGCGGGGCGGGCGGACCCGAGCGGGCAAAACATGTCTCTACACCTTCCGGGCAATCTTCGGTGACCTTTGAAGGCCCGAATATTACCCGCACGACCCAGTATGGCGTCGAACCTAACACCGGCGTTTACTGCAGCCGCTACAAAAACGGTGAAGTGAGCATCCTCTTGAGTGAAAAGGGTGAGAACCGCAACAACAGCGGCTGGCTCAAAGACGGTCTGACATTTTCTTTTTACCGCTCGGTACGCCCGCAAGACACGACAGAGATCGGGACCGCCAACACGAGCGTCTTCGCGGTGGTTAAAGAAATGCCCGCGGGTGGAACGTTCAACGTCACGAACTCCTCGAAGTGTTCATTTTCCGCGACCCCTTCCGGTGACGACCTCGATGTCCGTTTCAATTGTCCACGGCTTGAGCAAAACGCGATGTCTTTAAAAGTGTACGGGTGGCTCAAGTGTAAATTGAAACAGATGGATTTTTGATTCATCAGTAGGGGACTCTCGATAAAAAGATTCGCGAGTGCATACCTCCGCCGGTCGCGGTTCTTACGGAGCAGTGCTACAAAGCTCTCATGGGCGAACTGCGAAGCGTGGATCTGGTGGACCCAAAAAAAGCGAAAGAGGTTTGTCATGGACAATACCCCTCGATCGGCACTTGCATCGGATCGTACGTCAACCACCCGAAGTTTAGGGCGAAAGGTTTAGAGGCGCTCCTCTCCCTTTGCAATCCCGACCCGAACGCGCCGCGCCCCGAGCTACCGGGATCGAGCGATGATGAAGAGGGCGATGCGGAAGCGACTTCTTAAAGAAGTGCGAACTACTTAATCATCGTCCGTTAGCGTATTGTCGGGCCGGGTAAACATGATGACCGGAAGCCGGCACCGGGTTCTGGCGGGGGCGATGACGTGCGCCGGCTCGTTGATCGTGTACCAAGAGTCGTGCACGAAATCTTTAAGGCGCCGGCAGGGGATATGTAACCCGACCTCGATGCCGAAAGTGACGTCGCCTTCGTAATAATGCATGCGAAAGTATTTTTGAACGCCCTCGTGATCGGGGTCCGACTGCAACCCGATATCGGCGCCGGTGAGCAAATCGATATCCGCGCGAAGCGGGAACTTCGCGTTGAGGGAAGCGTAACCCATCCCCATCTCGTTATCCCTTAGCCAAACGGTGTTCCAAAGGGTAGGCGTCGAATCCGGCATTCCATCGTTAAGAACTTTTTTAAGTTCGCCGCCGTCAAAATGTTGAATCGCGAATTCGATGGGAAGCGGTGAAGCCGGTGACTTCTTCGCGCTGAAAATGAGATTCCGCAACTTCTTCGTGTAAATGTAAGCATCCAAACCCAGCGTTTTGAAAGCCAAGCCGGAAACGGGCTCGATGGCCGAGAACATGAACGGCCGGTTGAAGAGTTCCTCGTTCATCACCCGTGCCGCTTTTTTCGCGAGGTATCCCGTGAGGTAATACTCACATTCGACGGGGTTCTTTTCCGCTGGATAAGAACTTTCGCCCGGCATCGCCGCGGAACGGAGGGCCGCACATGTCAAAGCCGTAAGCATAGCTATAAAAAGTCTATTCATCCGATCGTCCTTAGTGCTTCCCGTAATTTAGCTTGAGTATTGCGAGAGCGATGCCAACTAATAATCGCGGGGAGGGTGCAGGCGGCGAAACTCTCGTTGTTCAGGTGTCGAACAGACGCCGGTGTACAATTGGCGCCCAAATTTTTTCGCGCAGATGAGTTGGCCGAACTCGTAGACGTATGTTTTGCCGTGCGCGGAATTGTAATAAGCAGGGCTAACCACGCCGCGGGCGAACCCCATGTACTGATTCGAGCTTCCTTCGCGTTGCGCGTAGCAATCGCAGATGAGATCACCGGAAGAGGAAACGGTTTGGGGGTCGCTTTCAATTTCGGTTTGGGCTAGCGCTTGGTAGGCGGGAGCGCTGAGTACAACGATCATCGATAAAACGGTCGTCGATATAAAGGAGAGCGGGCTTTTCATCGGAACCTCGTCGTTTGATGTTTGTTTGGTTTCAAACTTTTCATTACGCTCATCCCGGCGTTTAGTCTCGGTCTTTTGTTTGCCCGTTGCGCGAAGCCGGAGGGCTGGCCGCGAAGGTCTTTCGAACTTCCACCAGGGACGAAGCCGTAAAAACATATTCCGCGTTGTGGTTGGGCGCCGGCGTTCTCATCATGTGCTGTCTCGCCAATCTCGAGCATCTTATCTACTTCAACGAAGCCGGGCACTGTTACCGCAAGTTGGAAAGCAAGAGGGCGAACACGAAGCCGGTTTTAGCGAAGCGAAGATCGCCCGGCAATTATAAGTTTGTTTTCTTTGATTTCGACGGGCGCGGCGGAGAATCCGAGATCGGAGTGGATCAGGAAACGTTTGAGCGCTACGGGTCGACCGAGAATATTTTCGAGCTGGAGCTGACCCGCGGCGTATTTGGTTCGGTGGCGCTTGTTTCCGTGTTTCCGAATCAGGATGTGGATCGGGGGCTTTTGAGGAGATCTTGTTGGTGAGGGGGGTTGGTTTTACGATTTTCGATTATTGAATATCGATTTTCGAATTTTGCGCTATAGAGCTCTGGTTCGCCTGCGGCTGCGCTCGAAAATTGAAAATCGAAAATAGAGGCAAATTTTGCTGGCGCAAAATTTGGCGAGCCCGGCCCGGCTCGAACGGGCGACCTTCAGCTTCGGAGGCTGACACTCTATCCAACTGAGCTACGGGCTCGGAATTTGACAAGGAATAGCGCAGGATCTGCGCATACGTCCCTTGAATCGTTGACTAAATGACTAGTCATGCTACTCATTGTCAAAGACAAACCGACATTCAGGAGCATTCCATGGCTAAGCCGTTGAAAAAGAAGAAAAAGCGCACGAAGAACAAGCATCACGCCCGCCGCAAAGCTAAGAAAGCGAAACTGATCAAGCGCCGCCGGAAAAAACAAAAAGGGCAGTAATCTTGCAGTTTAGACCTTCGTGGCTGGATTGAAAAAAGCAATTGCGATCACTTTAATGCTCGGCTTGGCCGTCTCGTTCGGGGCGGCCCTTGTTTTTCAAATTCAGCACGTGCCTAGTCTGTCTTCAATCAAGAAAACTTTTCGCTCCGCAAATCTGACCGTGCTCGACCGCAACGGGCAGGTCATCGATGAAATCAAAAAAAAGGAAAACGTTCGCCGCCTGAACTGGGTCAGCTTGGATCAGGTGCCGTCCTCCTTCGTCGAAGCCGTGCTCGCCAACGAAAATTGGCGTTTAAGCAAAGACAGCATCACGAGGCAGTTGGCGCAGGGCAGCTTCTGGCCTTCGCTCGCGCTCGAAATGAAATGGTCGCGGCGGCAAATCCTTGAGGCGTACATCAACCTCAGCGTTTACCGCGGTGAACTTCAAGGTCTCTCGGCCGCTTCGCAAGCGTTCTTCGACAAACCCCCCGAGAAATTATCGCGCTCGCAGAGTGCCGTGCTCGCTTCGCTCATGCATTCTAAAGGCAAGGGTGTAGACGGGGTGGTTAGCCGCGCTTGCGCTCTTCTTCGCTCGATGAACTCGGCGGAGGAATGCGGCATGGTCAACCAAAGTCACCTGGCCAATCTTGAACGCAGTTACCAACTGCGGCCGTTCGTTAAGATGGCGCCGCACGTGGCGGCGATCCTTAACGCCGATTCCGATCTGCGGGAGGGTAACGTCGTTCGCTCGACGCTCGACCGCGACATTCAGTGGACGGCGCTCAATGCTTTACAAAAGCGCGGCATCGAAGACGGCGCGGTGATCGTGGTCGAAAACGGAACGGGGAATGTTTTAGCCTACGTCGGCAACCCGGATCTCAACGGCAAAAACGGTTACCGCGATTTAGCGAAAGATCCACGCCAGGCCGGGCTTTCGTTAAAGCCTTTCTTATTCGCGAAAGCGTTGGACGAGCGAACGCTTACGCCGGCCACCGTCATCGACGAGAAGCCCGAGCAAATCCGTTTGCGAAACGCGCTCCAAAGCAATTTGAAATTACCGGCGGTCCGAACGCTTGAGCTCGTCGGCGTGGACACCTTCGTGCAAACGCTCGCGATGCTCGGCTTCTCGAAATTAAAAAAACCGGATTACTACGGTCCCTCACTGGCGCTCGGTGCGGCCGACGTACGCTTGCTCGATATGGCCAACGCTTACCGTTCACTCGCGAATCAGGGCGTCTGGACGCCGCTGAAATTTTCACCGCTCGCCGTGAGCGAAGTCGCTTCGCGCCGGATATTTTCGGAAGGTGCGGCTTACATCGTCACGCAGATCATGCAGGAGACCGGGCCGGGACTTCCGTGGAGCGCCGTTTACTGCGATCAGTGGTGCGCCGGTTACTCAGAAAAATACACCGTCGCCGTTTTGAACGGAGGGCGTGAAGTGTGGCAAGAAATTCTGCTCTCACTGCACCGGACCGAGCCTAGCCAGCCGCCGGCCCCGCCGCCCGGTATTCAGGAAAATAACGGCGAGTGGTTTCTCGAGGGCACGATGAACGAAGTCAGTGTCTTGCCTAAACCCAAAGCCGGAATCGGCAGCCACATTACTTATCCGATCAACAACTCGGTGCTCGAAGTCGACCCCGACCGGCCGCGCGATTTCGCACGTTTGTTTTTTCAGGTCGCGGCACCCGGCCCCGACCAAAATTTATATCTGAACGGTAAACGTCTGGGCCGCGCGCGTGCGCTCCAACAATGGAAGACGGTTGCGGGAGATCACTCCCTCGAACTGCGCAATTCTAGAGGGCAGACGCTCGACAAAATCAAATTCACGGTGCGCGGAACCGATATTTAAAAACCTTGTTGCCCATTGCGCAAGGACGGCCTAACTAAGTGGGCATGACTAAACGCAGCCTCCCCTCATACGTAATCGAAAATGTTGAACTCTGGACCGAAAAGGGCGTTGAGAAAAACGCGAGCGTGCTCGTCGAGAGCGGCGTGCTCCGTGCGCTCGGCACGAAGGTGGATCCGCCACCGCGCGCGACGAAGATCGACGGTCAGGGCAAAGTCCTCATGCCCGCGGGAGTCGACGCGCAAGCGCATCTTCGCGTGCCGGGACAGGCGCACAAAGAAACCGCGCAGACCGGCTTGAAGGCCGCGCTTAAGGGCGGATACTGCGCGCTCCTCACGATGCCGAACACGCAGCCGACGATCGATTCGGTTGAAGTCTTGAATCAAGGTAAAGCCGAAGTCGAAGAGTTCGAAGAGGACTACGGCGTTTCGGTCTTCTGGTCGGCCGCCATCACAAAGAAACTAAATTCCGAAGAGTGGACCGACTACAACGCTTTGGTCGATGCCGGTGTACGCGCGTTCACGAACGACGGTCTCGGCGTGGCGAGCGACGAAGTTATGCGCGAAGCGTTCAAACGTTTAGAGAACCTGAAAGTGCCGTTGTTACAGCACGCTGAATTTTTGGGCCACGGCGGCAGCCTCGCGCCCGGCCCCGTGCAAGAGCGGGTCGGCGCGGCGCCTTACCCGTCCGAACCCGAATGGAAAATGGTCGAGCGGGATTTGCGCGAACTCGAAAAATTCCCCCGCGCGCGTTACCACGTTTTGCACGTGAGCAGCCGCCACACTTTGGATTACGTGCGTAAAGCGCGCGAGCAGGGGCTGAAAGTTAGCGCCGAAGTTTCGCCGCACCATTTGTTCTTCAATACCGAAACGATCGATCCCGACAACAACGCGTTCAAGATGAACCCGCCCATCCGCGGTCCCGAAGATCAAAAAGCTTTGTGGGAAGGTCTGAAAAACGGCGACGTTGATTTCGTCGCGACCGATCACGCACCACACGAAGTTTTGATGAAGACGGGCACCTTCGATAAGGTTGCCTTCGGGACCCTTGGCTTAGAAACGACCTTACCCGTTCTGGTCTGGGGACTAAATGAAGGTTTTTTAACCCCGCAAAGATTCGTCGAAGTTTGGGCCACCAAACCCGCGGAGTTTTTGAATTTACCTAAGGGTTTAGGCCGCTTCGATCTAAATGCACCCTTTCACGCCGTTTGGTTGGATGTGAATGCGCCGTCTTCGGTGTATGATGAAAGCAGCATTGCTTCTTTGAGTAAAAACAGCTGCTTCGTCGGTGCGGAATTGCCGGGCAAGATCCTCGGCGCCTTTCACGAGGACCGCACTTTCAGATTCTGGTAGCTTAGACCGGTTAACCCGGGGAGAGTTGTTCCATGATCCGTTTCGCGCTGCTCTTTATGATGTTTGCGTTAGCGACTCCGTCGTTTGCGCAAAAAGATTTTTCATCGTGGCGCAAACATTCGCAAGGGCGTTTGGTCAGTGAGACCGATGCCCTTCATCCCGGTAACCCGGGCACCATCGGCGTCCACATCACATTAGAAAAACACTGGCATACCTACTGGGTGAATCCCGGAGATTCGGGCACGCCGATCCGTTTGAATTTCAAAAATTCACCGGGCGTCAAAATCAAACAGGTTCTGATGCCCTTACCCGAACGGATTCTGACGGGACCGCTTGTGTCGTTCGGTTATTCGCAAGAAGTGCTTTTGCTCATCGACGTTGAGGTCGATGCTTCGGTAAAGGTCGGGACGACCGCCGAGTTCCAGGCCGACGCCGAGTGGCTCGTGTGCGAAGACGTCTGCATTCCCGCGTTTGATACCTTGAAGATTTCTTTGCCGGTACGTGAGCTTGCCGAGATTAAACCCACCGCGGAATTCGCCTTGTTCCAAAAAACTCGCGCGGGCTTGGCGCAAGTTAAAAACCCTTACCCGAAATTCTCGGCGAATGGTGAGCAGGTCGAATTAAAGGTAGACAACTTTGACGGCAGGGAATTCGTAGAATTCTATCCCTTCAAGAATTCCGGCGTGAACAACGTTAAACCTTCGGTCGCTTCCGGCGCGCCGTTGGTGCTGCAGTTCGCGAAAAGCGCCGTCGCGCAAGAGAAAGAGGGCCGGGTAGGCGTGCTCGTCTCGAAGGGCCCGGACGGCACGCTCGAAGCTTGGCAGTACGGCGACTCCGGTTGGGCCTTCGAAGAAGAACTTGAAAAGCCGAAAGAAAATGTTTGGTGGATGATTCTTTCGGCCTTCGTGGGAGGTTTGATTCTCAACCTCATGCCTTGCGTGTTCCCGGTCTTGTCGATCAAACTTTTGAGTTTACTTAAGCACGCCGAATCCCACCCGGGCGACGTGCGTCGAGAGAACTTCGCTTACGTCGCCGGAGTTTTGTTTTCGTTCTTGGCCATCGCGGGCGCGTTGATCGCGGTGCGCGCGGCGGGCACTTTGGTGGGTTGGGGTTTTCAATTGCAGTCGCCGGTATTCTTGGCCGCGATGATTTGGCTGTTCTTCGCATTGTCGCTTAATCTCGCGGGTCTGTTCGAGATTGATTTTCTTGACTCGGGCATGGGCGGTAAGTTCGCGCGTCTGGGCGGCGTGACCGGTTCGTTCTTCACCGGCGTGCTCGCGGTGATCGTGGCTTCGCCTTGCACGGCTCCGTTCATGGGCGTGGCGCTCGGCTTCGGCTTAACGCAATCGACCGCGATGCTGTTCGTGATCTTCTTGAGCTTGGGGCTCGGACTCGCGTTTCCTTATTTAGTGTTCGCGGTATTCCCGGCCGCGATCAAGATCATGCCGCGCCCCGGAGCGTGGATGAATACGCTTAAGAAAGTTATGGCCGTACCGCTTCTGCTTACGACGGCATGGCTCGTGTGGATCTTGGCGCAGGTTCTTGGCAACGACGGTGCCCTTCTTGCGATGGCCGGCTGCGCATTCATCGCGCTGTGGGCTTTCGTCGCTTGGAAGCCGTTGAACTATCTCATGCCGATTTTACTTGCGGCCTGCGTTGTGGGGTTCGGCATCGTGGAGCGGGCGCACGACAAAATGAAAGATCTGAGCGCGGCTATTCCATCCGACTGGTTGCCTTACAAAGCCGACATGCCTGAGCTCAAGAACGAACGTGTCTTTATCGATATGACGGCCGATTGGTGTCTCACGTGTAAAGTAAACGAGCGCTTGGTGTTAGACACGCCCGAGGTCAAAGACTTGCTCAAAAGCAAAAACGTCACGCTGATCAAAGGCGACTGGACGAAGCGCAACGAAGAGATCACGCGCTTCCTCGCCCGTTATGACCGCGTGGGAGTCCCGTTTTACGTTCTTTATTCACCCCAGCATCCGCAAGGACAGCTATTGCCTGAAGTCTTAAGCAAACGTACCTTTATTGAGTTCATCAAAAAGGAATTTCCAGACTGAAGTTCCTTCATCCAACATGGAGGCTACGTATGCTTAAAAGAATCGTGATCGCATCGGCTTTGTTTTTATCCACCGCCGCGTTTGCCGCGCCTAAAAACGGCGAAATGGCGCCCGACTTCACGGCCAAAGCTTCGGACGGCAAAGAGTATAAACTGAGCCAGTTTAAAGGCAAAACCGTCGTGTTGGAATGGTTCAACAACGATTGCCCCTACGTAAAAAAATATTACGACGCTAAGGAAATGCAGAAGCTGCAAAAAGAGACGACCGCGAAAGGCACGGTCTGGCTGACGGTCGCATCGAGCGCCGCAGGTAAAGAAGGCCACGTCGATGCCGCCGGCATGAAGAAGATCCAAGCCGACCGCGGCATGGCTTCGACGGCCGCACTCCTCGACGGCAGCGGTGAAATCGCGAAGAAGTACGAAGCCAAGACGACCCCGCACATGTTCGTGATCGACAAGACCGGCAAGGTCGCTTACCAAGGCGCGATCGACGACCGTCCCTCGGCCTCGGCGAAGAGCTTGGTCGGCGCGCAGAACTACGTGACCCAAGCGCTTGCCGCCCTTGAAAAAGGTGAAGGCGTGAAGACCGCGAGCACCACGCCTTACGGCTGTTCCGTAAAATACTAAGAAAATTTAAGAACGTTTCCCGGGGGGGATTCCATGCGTAAGCTTTCCGTAGCCGCGTCGCTGTTAGCGATTTGCGGCTTCGTGCCCGGCGTGTACGCCGAGCCGTTAAAAAAAATCGATTTGAGTCCGCAGCAGGTGCAAGCGATCCGCCGGCACCACACCGATCTGAACAAAATGAGCCATCCGATGTCTTCCGCGCCCGCGCCTTTGCGCCCGGTTTCGGAAGTCGAGGAAGCCGGCTATTTATTCTTCAGCTCCGAAACACCTTTTAATTCGGCGAAAGCGAAGCGCGCGATGGCGCAGAATCTGCCCGCCGGAGTAACGCTCGTGATTTTTACCGATCCGGGTGAGGACGCCGCGGAGATCAAACGCAGCTACCAAGGCTTCATCGATCCCTCACGTTTGAAGGTGGTTGAAATCGAAGATTCGGGCAGCGGCTTTTGGGCGCGTGACGGTTTGCCGATCCCGGTCTGGTCGCAGGCCAGATCTTTAGAGCTGGTCGACGCACGCTACTACCACGGCTTCGAACCCGACGAGATCATGGGGAAGTGGTTTAAAAGTCCCGTGCGCAAGCACACCTATTATTTCGAGGGCGGCAACTTCATGACGAACGACGAGGGCGTGTGCGTGATGGTCGACAACGACCGTGCGGAATCGATCCCCGATTCGGTCTTTACCGAAACGTACGGCTGCAAAAATCTGATTCGGCTGCCGTTCGAGAAAGGCATCGGGCACGTCGACGAGTCGGTTCGGTTTTTAACGTCGAAGATCGTGCTGACCGATAGCGCAAGCTACGCCACACGTTTGCGGCAAGAAGGTTTGGACGTACGCATGCTGCCCCGGCCCGATCGTAAGTACGAAACGTACGTCAACGCGCTTTTAGTGAACGGAACGGTCTTCGTGCCGGTTTACAACGAAGCCAACCAACAAGAAGCGCTGGATGTTTACGCCGCCGCCGGCATGAAAGTCGTGCCCATCGAAACCTCGGCGTTGTCGAACAACGGTTTGGGTTCCATTCATTGCATCACGATGACTTACCCGAAAGTGCCGTTTGAACATTTACTCAAAATGTTTAACGGCCGAGAAATTCAGTAAATTAATGAAGGCGCCCGGACTTTTCCGGCGCGCCGAGACTCGCGATCAAACCCGGCAGCCACGAATCCAGTGGCTTCGGTGAGTAGCCCAGCGACTGTACCTTCGTGACGTCAAGAATGGCGTCGTCAGGCCAACCGTACGGCGAATAGGTCGACTCGGACGGAGGGTTCACCGGTTTCTCAATCAATATCGCCTTCTGGCCCAGCGTAGCTTCGATCATCTTTATCATTCGCGCTAAAGGCAGCGGTTGCGGGCTCGCGACGTTCAGCGGGCCGGTGATGTCCTGACGAATCGCCCAGGCGAGGAATTGCGCGGCGTCTTCGCTCTGGATCACGGAGATCTTCGCTTCGGGACTCGGAAAGTAAATCGGTTGGCCGTCGCGCACGCGTTCGAAATGAAAATTCAAACGCTCGGTGTAGTCATCAACTCCTAATATAAACGGAAATCGTACGATCAGGGCGGGAAACTGCGGGGACTGCAGCAACTCCGCTTCCACTTGGCGCTTACCGAATCGGTAGAGATTTTCTTTTTCCAAGTCGGTCGGAACTTCGTGCTTCGTCCAGCGGTAAGGATCGTAAGCGCCTTCGGTCCAGGGAGAGGGACCGTCGTAAACGGCCGAGCTCGAAATGCAGATATAGCGGTTGACCCTCTTAAAGTATTGCAGCGTTTCGCGTACCTCGGCGCCCGTGAATGCCGCGAAGTCGACGACGACGTCCCAGTCGCGATCTAAATACGAGCCGTGCAGGGCGGCACGGTTGCCTTTATGGATAACGGCGTTCTCGACGTGGCCTACCTGGCCCGTGCGATTAAGGATGTGCAGCTCGTGCTCGGCGGCGACATCTAACGCTAAGCTTAGGCGAAGACCCACAAACCGGTTTCCGCCGATGATCAGAATTTTCATATAAATAGCGTAAGCCTTGGTGCTACTCGTGGCACCTTAAAAATTCATCGGAGAGTGGGGTGCCGTTGGTGATCCGCGCGAGAATCATGGCGCCGACCGCGAGTGACAAATTAGCCAACGCTTCCTTCTTGGTCATGCGCGTGCCCGTCGCGATTCTGGCGTCGATCAATTCGTTAAGCTTTTTTGAGATGCGAAGCCGCATGCGCCGGTCGGCGCGCGCTAAGTCAGAACCTAGCGTTGCGAGTGGACAAGCACTTTCGGGATGATCACGGTGCTCCGTCGAAAGGTAATGCTTCACGAATTCATCGGCCGCGACCCGCTGGTGCGCGGGTAGTGCGGACCACAGCACCTCTTCGATCAAGTGTTCCTTCGATTTGAAATGAGCGTAGAAGGCACCGGCGGTGAGTCCCGCTTTTTTCATGATCTGGTCGATACCGGTGGCCTGAGGTCCGTTTTTACCGAACAGTGTGCCCGCCGCCTTCAGGATTTTAGCTCGGCTCTGCTGCTTTTGCTTCGCTCGCTGATTAAGGGCCGTCATTTTGCCTCCTGTATGAATTATGAATCTACGACTTCAAAGCTTCGTCTGATGAAATCTAGGATCAATGGTTCGACCGAGGCTTCGACTTTGTGCCTAAGTCCCGGCACTTCTGTGAACTGGCCGCCGAAACCCCGTTGCGCAATCGAAGCGTGTTCCGCGCGGGCCTTGCCGATTTCAATCCGTTCGTCCTCGCTTCCGTGGATGCCCCAGACGGGCAGTGGTTGCAGATCCCGGTAGCCTTCCTCGGTGTAACCGCAGCCTAACCCTACGATACCGCGGGTATTCGAAATATGTTTAGCAATGTACGGCGCTAGGTATCCACCTTGCGAGAAGCCGAAGAAGACAACCGGCCGGCCGGCGAAGCCGAGATCCTTAATGAGTTGCGCAACACGTTCGGCGGTTTCGGCGGGCGTAACCAGAATTAGATCCCGGGACGTATCGCGGAAATACCATGAATAAGCTTCCTTAAACCCGTCGGCGTTCCAGATTGGGACCGGAAACGGAGCGTTCAACGCTAAATATTGAAACGGTAGATCTTCTTTGCCTAACCAACCTAAACGCTTTAGCAACGACGGGGCGTTATCCTGATAACCATGTAGCAAAATGACGAGATCGTCCGACGTTCGTGGTGAAAGCTGGTAGCGAAGACGAAGCGGGAATGGGTATATTTGCTCTTGCCATTTCATATTACGAGCGTAATTTGAAAAGTCTCCGCTGTCCATTCGGAAGCTTCTTAGATAGAATCAATAAAAGGAGCTGAAATGAAAACATCTAAAGGCCCTTTCGTGCTTCCCGATCTCGCGCTTCCCTGGCATCAGCAATTGGTCATGCGTTTATATTTAGGCCCCTTTGTCGCAAGCTCAAGCGAGTTTAGCCGAAGCCGCCGCATCTACGAGACGTACAGTCAAAAAATCATCGACCTTGCCGGCGAAATTCCGTTCGAATTGCACACGGTGCCCGTCTTGGTGCCCGCGCAAGCCGGACTTCTCGATGACACTCGCTATTGGTCGATCGCCCAGACTTTGGAGCATCTACTAAAATTGGATCAGCTCGCTAAGCAGATTATTATCAAGCTGGCGAGTGACCGGCCCGCGAACATTCTCGTCACGCCTGCGCTCGTTGCGCCCGAAGGTAAGTCCGAGGCGCGCAAGATTTTTGAAGATTACCGCGCATTTGTACCGGTGATGCTTGATGAGATGGACGAACTGCTCCGGCACTCCGAATCCGAATTGACCGAAAATCATCCTTTGTTTGGGCCCTTCACCGCGCGGCAGTGGTATTGGTCCTTAGCCTCGCGGACGTCACTTCGCTACCGGCAACTGCAAAACATCCGCAAAGGTTTAAACATTAATCTATCGCCAAAATCTCCTGGCGTTTAGCATCGTGCTCTTTCAAGTGCGGGGGCAGCTTTTGCCCGATACTTTGCTCGAGCGAATTTAAAATATCCGATTTCCATTGGTCCCGCCGGTAAACTAAACTGACTTCCCGCGTGGGAACGGGGTTTTCGAACGGACGCACAAAATCACGCTTCTCGGCTTCGCCGAGTCCCTCCACGAACAGCGCCGGTACTAGAGTGTACCCTTGCGATTTGCGGATAATGTTCCGGAGCGTATCGATGTTGCCGCCTTCGAATTGCACATTGGGAAACACGCCTTCATTGCTGTTCAGCGCGCAATAACGAACGATCTGTTGCCGGAAGCAATGTCCGTCGGCCAGCAGCCACATTTCGTGACCGCGCAGATCGTCTTCTTTGATCCGTTTGCGTGCGTTGAGCGGGTGTGATTTCGAGACGTAAAGATAAAATGGTTCGTAATAAAGCGGCTTTTCTTTTAATCCGCTTTCTTCAAGCGGCGTGGCCAGTATGCCGGCGTCGAGCTGATCTTCTTTAAGCATGGCGATGATCGTTTCGGTTTTCAGCTCATCGACGATGAGCTGAATTTGCGGAAAAGACTTCGAGAACGACTCAATAAAAAGCGGCAGCAAGTAGGGAGCGATCGTCGGAATCACACCCAGGCGGATGTCGCCGCTCAGCTCGGCACTCTGTTGCCGGGATAGGTCCATTAGCTTGTGGTGCTCGAACAAAAGGACCTTGGCCTGGCTGATGAACTTTTGGCCCTTCGCGGTCGGTACGATAGGTTTTTTTAAGCGATCGAACAACGGGTAGCCGATCTCCTCTTCCACCTTTTGAATTTGCATGCTTAGCGTCGGTTGCGTCACGTGGCAGTCTTCGGCCGCCTTGCCGAAATGGCGATGCTTGTCGACGGCGACGATGTACTCAATCTGGGTTAGGGAAGGCATTTTAAACTCCGCTTCTCAAATCTGAACGATAGATTTATGCAATCACGTTATTTAATTAATCGATTTTACTTATAAAGACAAGAGGTCCAAATTGGTTGAAAGCAGACTAATGAAACCCCCACGGTTTTTATCAAGAGGAGTCAAAATGTTAGGTGTAGGTAAACAGTTTCCGAATTTTAATCTTAAAGCGGTTGTTACGACGGATCCCAAAACGGCATTCACCGAAGTGAACAACGGCACGTACAAAGGCAAATGGTTGGTGGCTTTCTTTTACCCCAAGGATTTTACCTTCGTATGCCCGACCGAAATCAAAGGCTTTGACGAGTTGTCCGGTCAGTTCAAAGATCGCGACGCGCAATTGCTGACCTTCAGCACCGATTCTGAGTTTGTGCATTTAGCTTGGCGCACGCACGAAGAGAATCTGAAGAATCTTTCTTTCCCCATGGTGTCGGACATCAAGCGTGAATTGACCCAGGCGCTCGGCATTTTAGACGAAGCCGAAGGCGTCGCCCAACGCGCGACTTTCATCGTCGATCCCGAAGGTGTAATCCGTTTCGTTTACGTGACCGATCTTAGCGTCGGCCGTAACCCGAAAGAAGTTTTGCGCGTACTCGACGGTTTGCAAACCGACGAACTTTGCCCCTGTAACTGGGAAAAAGGCCAAAAAACTTTAGGCTAGTAGGAGTATTTATGACGATTCAAGAACTGAAAGACAAAATTCCCGACTACGGCCGGGATATCCGTCTGAATCTCGAAAGCGTGTTGTCGCCCGAAGGTTCGCCGGGCCTTACGCCGAAGCAAATTTGGAGCGTAGCGCTCGCTTCGTCTTACGCACTCGAAGACGCAACGCTCGTAAAGCTGATCTTGGCCCAAGGGGCAAGCGATCTTGACGACGCTACGGTTGAAGCTTCGAAAGCGGCCGCGGTAATCATGGGCATGAACAATGTGTACTACCGTGGTCAGCATCTGATGGAAGATGCCGAGCTCAAAAAGTTGCCCGCGCGTTTACGCATGAACGTGATCGGCAAGCCCGGGATCGAGAAGGTTGATTTTGAATTAATGTGCTTCGCCATCTCGGCGATCGGCGCGTGCGGTCAGTGTCTGACTTCGCATTTGCATGAATTGCGCAAGGCATCCGTGTCGAACGAAGGCATTCAGTCTTCCCTCAAGATCGCTTCGGTCTTACACGCGACCCAACGTGCTTTAAAAATCGCGGGGCTCTAAAACTCGCCGCCGCTAGATTTCGTTTAGGGAGAGGCTTCGTGTCCTCTCCCTTTTTTTTGCTATTTGCCGCCGTTCTTGTTTCTGTTCAGAACCTGCACGAGCCGTCCGTTATCGGTCACGATGAGCAGCGAGCCGTCGGGGCCGGTGCCGACGTCGCGAAGGCGGCCGTATTTATCTTCGAATAGTTTTTCCTCGTTCAAGATACGGCCGGCGTTATCGGTCGTAAATCGCAGTAGCGTTGCGCCCGCGAGAGTCGTTACGAACAAATCATTCTTCCACTGCGGGATTTGATCGCCCGTGTAAAAAGCGATGCCCGACGGAGCAACCGACGGCGTGTATTCGCGGAGCGCCGATTCCATACCCGCGCGGGTCTGGCGATGGTGAATTACCGGCCAGCCGTAATTGGCGCCAGCCTTCAGAAGGTTCACTTCGTCGCCGCCGCCTGGGGCATCGTAACCGGTGGGCCCGTGTTCGGAATCGAATAAAAGTTTAGACACCGGGTGGATCGCTAAGCCCTGCGAGTTGCGGTGCCCGTATGTGTAAATCGCTTTGCCCGCGAAAGGATTATCGGCGGGGATGCGGCCGTCGTCGTGCACGCGCACGGTCTTACCGTGCAGTGAATCTAAGCTTTGCGCTTTTTCTTTTTGGTGACGCTCGCCGAAACTTGCGTAGAGGAAACCGGCGTCGTCAAAAACTAAGCGGGATCCGAAGTGGGCGCCGTCGCTGCCCGAGGGACCGTTCAAGATAATCTGCCGCTCGGCGAGCGAGCCGTTGCGGTAGGTGTAGCGGTTGATCTGCGTGTTGTAACCGCCCGCGAGTCGAACCGTATAAGCGACGTAGATCCAGCCGTTTTGCAAGAACCGTGGATGAAAGGCTAGGTCGAGCAAACCACCCTGACCGGTCGCTTGAAGATCGGCGAAACCTTTTACGACGTGTTGTAATTTGAAAGCGGTGTCGTAGATCTTAATCTGGCCGTCTTGCTCGGTGATCCAGATTTGTCCGTCGGGCGAAGCGTTCACCGACCAGGGGTTGCTCAAATCCTCAACGACGACAGAATCTTCAAACGCGGCGGATGTCGGGGCGTTAAAGTCGGGAACTGTAAAGTCGGCGCGAATGTGCGGTGAAAGTTTTTGCTCGAGCAACGGTGCGCCCCGGCCGATGTACTCGGTGACCAAAGCCCACTGTTCATCGGTAAAACCACCCGAGCCCGAACGCGGCATGTACGCGCGTTGACGGAATTTGTTGAGTTCACGTTCGCCGTCGCCGCCGAATTTTTGGCTGAACACTTCCGCGAAGTCGCCGCTATTTACGCGCGCGGCGTAAAGCCCGAGCTTCTTGGGGCCCCACTGAAACGGGACGCGTCCGTTGACCGAAATGCAGCCGAGCGTCGCTTCGGCCGTTTCGAGAGATTTATTCGTGTTCCAGGGCAACAGGCAATCTTCCGCGACGTGGACGGTTTCGTTAAACCACGTGCGTAACTTTGTTGCATCGAGACGGTGACAGCCCGCGCACTTCTGTGTCGAATTCGGTACGCGCGCGCCGATGATGGCCAAGGTTTGATCGGCGAGCGTTGAATCATCGAGCGGCGATGCCGATGCCGTAAGCCCGAACAAAACAAAACAAACAACGCTTAAAGATTGAATTAATATCATGACCCCCCCGAGTACTGATGTTCCTATTTTTATAGCCTTCCTGCGTTCTAAGATTCAATTGGAGTTTTGAGGGGGCTTACATTATCGTCAGCTCGTCCACCACAAAGGGAGAACCATTGATTCATCCGTTACTCGCGCTCACGGCGCTGCTGTTTTACGGGGTCGCGTTCGCGGCCACTCCGAAGATCAATACCGAACTCGAACAAAAATATTTTAGCGACGTCCGCTGTAAGAATGAAGTCTTCGAAGAGCTTAACGGAATGCTCGCGACGCGCGAATGGACTTTGCCGAGCGCCCGCGAAATGGACGGATCACGCCGCTTCCACACGCCGACGCAAATCACCGGCGTTTGGGTCGAAGCCCGCATCTTCATGAACGGCGAAGCCTTGCTCCGCCGCATCACCGCCAATTACGTAGAGACGCGGACCTTCGATCTCGAGACTTGCGCGCTTAAACAAGCGGCGCGCAAGTCCCGGGAGCTCTTTGATTCGCCGGTCGCTTCGCAGCTCAAGTTTTCGGATCGCGACGTGCGTGAGCTGTTAGATGAAAACCCAAAAGGTTTGATCTACATCTGGTCGCCCAATATGCCGTACTCCTACCAACAGCGTCTCAAAGGCAAAAGCGGCGTCGAGATTATCCGCGAGATCGGGCAGAAGCTCGGTCTAAAAGTCACGGTTGTGCTAGATCCCGCGGCGAGCGGGGGGTACGCGCGGCAATTGGTGTCGCAGCACTCCTACATGCGGCCCGAAAGTTTACGGTCGGTTCAATCGATCGAATTGTCTTTGCGCGCGATGCGCACGCACTATCCGGCGTTGATCGTTTACGCGAACGGCCGCTTAGCTCGTCATGGTTATCCGGGCCTGGGCACCGCCGAGGAATACACCAAATACATCCGTGGGGAACTCAATGAACTTCAGAAATAGTTTGCTCTTGGGTCTGATATTTTCGGCGGCGGCATCGGCGCAAGTTCAGGATCCGCTCTGCAAATTGAATCATCATCAGCCCCGTTACATCTCGTGGTTGCCCGAGTTCCCGAGCTACTTCGCGAAGGTGCATCCCGAGGGTAAGATGGCTTTCTTCATCGGTTCGGGTAACCGCCTCGTCAACCTGGAAGAGATCGTCGATTCGAAGCGCATTCAAAGTGTTCCCGGCTCGATCGACCCGGTGCCTTGCCCCGACGGTAAGCTTCTGACCGTACCCGGTTTATCTTTGTACGAAGTTTCGACCGTACTTAAAGACGGCGAATCGGCCAAAGCTTTGCTGACCGACAACACGCACGAGGGTGTTTATCAATCATGCGGTGTGCTTTCGCGCTCCGGAAACTCGACCGTATACCGGGTCGTGACCGACGCCAGCGGTGAAGTGGCTTACCGCGATTATAAAGTGACTTATTCTTCATCACCCACGCGGCCCGCGACGATCGCCCCGCAAGGACCCATGAAGCTGCGTTGCCCGCAGATGAATTTGAAAACGTTGATCGTTTCCAAAACGGGGAAGTATCTGTCGGCGTACTTACCCGACGTCGGTACGACGAAGATCTTCAATATCGAGGGTCGCTCGGGCGCTTGTAAAGAAGTTGCCGATATCGGTTACGCCACCGGCAAACTCGAATTCAATTACGACGATACGCAAGTCGTCTTTCACGTCGATTATCTTGCCTCGCAGGCGGGTGAGTATTTCAGCGGTGTCTCGAACGATTCGATGAAAGATATCTTCACGCTCGATATCGCGCGGCTCGCCAGCGGAAAGCTAAAGATGACGAATCTTCGCCGTCTTAGCGTTTCGAACACCAAGGGTTCGGGAAGTTATTATCCCTCCTACGCGAAAAACGGCGACGTCGTGTTCATCAACGACAACGAAAATTTCTATTCGTTCCATGCCGTTAACCCCGCGCGCCTGCCGGCTTACGCGCCGGTGCTGCCGCCGCCCGACGGGTGGCCGGGATCCACCGTGCCCCCCGGGGTTCCCGCGGATTGGAGCTTAAAACTGCACGCCGCCTCGGTGGCGGGAAGCCTCTGGTCGAAACGCTGCTCGGCCGACGACGAGGAAGTGTCGGCCGTCGAGGCCGCTTCGATCAAAATGGTGATGCCCACCTCGACGTGCTTGGAACTAATGAAAGAATATTGGAAGCCCGGCTTCGGTATAGAGCTCGGCAAACATGTTCGTTACTCGCGTGACAAACGTTTTGACCCCGCGATCGTTTCGCAATTCACGCTTGATGCTTTAAATCAATCTTGTCGCGACACCGTCGAGGTGAACGATCCACCTCCGGTAGAGTACGGGCGCAAGCTTGCCGGTCAAGTTGACGGCGCACGTTTGATTCAACATTACTGCGTGGGTTGTCACGTTTCGGGCGGGGCGCTGCGTTTGCCTGACGGCACCAACTTACCGAACTCCATGAACTTCCGTGATCTCAAGCCGTGGCAAATCGAAGCGGCGCTTGCGCGTTTAGAACTCAAAGCGGGTGAAGGGCGTATGCCTCCGTCGGGCTTCGAAGCGGCCGAGGGCACGCACGATCATAAACGAATGGTGAAAGAGTACCTCGAATGCCGCCTCAAGCAGCTCACCCTGCCGGAAGACAAGCGCCCGTACTACTGCGATTAACGGGCGGGGACGGTTAAGAAAAAAGCGACGAAATCGCCTCGATCGTTTGTTCGATTTTGCGCGAAGAAACCGGCGCGACGAAGATGGTGTCGTCGCCGGCGATTGTTCCTAAAATTCCTTCCGGGCGCGTTTGATCGAGTTGCCGGGCCACCAACGACGCCGAACCCGGCGTCGTATTGATGACGATCAAAGAACCATTGTGCTGAACATCCACCAATAATCCTGCGAAAGAGTTTCCGCTGATCATGGCGGGCGATGAAAGATCGTCCGGTAGCCGGTACACCGTGCGGCCCGCGGGGTCTTGCGCTTTCACCGCGCCGAGCTTCCGCAGGTCGCGAGATATCGTCGACTGAGTCACCTTAAACTTTTGATCGCTAAGCTCCTCGACCAATTCTTCTTGGGTCGAAAGTTTCCCGGCGATAAGAAGTTTGCGGAGCGTATTTAAACGCTCCCGCGGGTGATTTGAAGATTTAAATGACATGCGAATATTCCAATTCTTGAAGTTCGTTTTGTTTTCGCGCGGCCGCCGCACCGAACAAGCCGATCATCAATGCTTTTTGCGCGTGCAGCCGGTTCTCGGCTTGCTGGAAGAGCCGGCTCGCCGGGTGGTCGACCATATCTTGCGTGATCTCTTGCCCTTTGACCATGGGCAAACAGTGCATGACGATCGCATTGCCCGCCGCTTTCGCGAGCAGGGCGGCGTTAATTTGGTAGCCGTCGAACACGCTCAACCGTTGCGCGTTGTCTTTCTCTTGGCCCATCGAAGTCCACACGTCGGTGTAGAGCACGTGCGCACCCTGCGCCGCGAGCGCCGGCGTTTTGAATTTGCGGATCTTCGCGCCGGCTTTGAGCGCGCGCAGGCGCGCCCGCGCGAGGATTGCGGCATCAGGTTGGAAGCCTTCGGGACAAGCGTAGTGCACGTCGACGCCTACGAACGGCGCGAGCAGCAACAGCGAATGCAAAACGTTATTGCCGTCGCCGATGTAGCAAAGCTTCACGCCTTCGAGTTTGCCGAAGCGTTGGTAGATGGTCAGCAAGTCGGCGAGCGCTTGGCAAGGGTGGTGCGAATCGCTAAGGCCGTTAATCACCGGGATCGTGGCCTTCAAGACCATGCGTTCGAGCACCGAATGTTCAAACGTACGCATCATCACGCCGTGGATCATACCTTGAAGAACACGGATCGTGTCTTCGGGGTCCTCCGACTTCTTTTGACTGCCGAGCAATTCGAAAACATGGCCGCCGAGTTCCTGCACGCCGACCGTAAAACTCACGCGCGTGCGCAGCGACGGCTTATCGAAAAGCAACGCGACCGTTTTGTTCTGCAAGAAGTCAAGCCGGCCGAAGTCTTCGCGGTTGAGACGAAGTTGTTCGGCCGTTTGGATCAGCTTGATGAGTTCGGATTGTGAAAGCTCCTCACCGGTGAGGAAGTGCATCGTTTTAAGCTGTAGCATAGATCTCCGCCATTCTTGACTTCGGCTCGACCTTTTCGGGAGCTTTGCAAAGGGTGCCGACGTCTTCAAAGTTGACCGCGTCCAAAGCGTGTTTGCCGTTGAGCACGCGCACGGTAAGTATCCCGTTTTTGCGCGCGTGCAAAATCGATTTTGCTTTGGTCATCATTCCGCCTTGGATCGTGCCGTCTATCATTAAGGCATCGAGATCTTCGGGCGTAACCGTTTTGATCAGCTCCTTCTTTTTATTAAGAATACCGTCTTGATCGGTCAGAAAAATAAGTTGCGAAACGTTGAGCGCGCCGGCCAAACGGGTCGCGGCCCAATCCGCGTTGATGTTGTAAGCCTCGCCCTTGGTGCCGACGCCGATCGGCGCCAGCACGGGAATGGGCGCCGAAGGCAACGCCATCAGCACTTCGATCCACGCGCAATTCACGGCTTCGATCTGCCCGACCTGCCCAAGTTGTTCATTGGACTTCGTGCACATTAAAGTGTGATTGTCGGAACCCGAAAAGCCCATCGCCGGCAAACCCGCGGCGCCTAAGTAACGCACAAGTTTGCGGTTTACGTTTCCGCACAAAGTAGATTCGATGACGTCCATCATCGCGGGCGTAGTGACCCGCTGGCCGTCGACGAAGTTCCACGTTATTCCCGCGCGGGTCAGGGCCGCGTTGATCGCGGGCCCGCCCCCGTGCACGACGGCGACCTTCATGCCGTTACGGCGATAAGCCTTGATGGCTTGGGTTACGGTTTCAAGAACGGAATCGTCAACCAGGGCGGCTCCGCCTACCTTAATCAAAATTCTTTTGTTCGTGTTCATGAATACTCCGTATTGATGTCGACGTACTTTCGTGAAAGGTCGCAGCCCCATGCCACGGCACTTCCAGCGCCGGACTTCAAATCTATTTCAATGTTTACCTTCATGGCCTTGAGCAATTTCTTAACGGCGGCGCGGTCAAAAGGGACCGGGCTACCGTCGTCGAAAATCAATACGCCTTGAAGTTTCAAACTCATCTTGGCTAAACACTCAGCCGGCACTTGCTCGGCCCCGAGGCGCGACAAAATCCGGCCCCAGTTAGGGTCTTCACCGTGCACCGCCGTTTTAATAAGCGGGGACATGGTCACGCCACGCGCCGCCCTGCGCGCGAGATCGACCGCGGGCGCGCCGGTCAAATTCACCTCGAGCAGTTTGGTCGCGCCTTCACCGTCGGCGGCGATGCTTTGCGCGAGCACTTGCGCGACTTCGATCAACGCTTTTTTAAAAACGGCGTAATCTTTGTCGTTCGCGAGATCCACTTTCGATTCACCGCTCGCCATCAGGAACGCGCAGTCGTTAGTCGAGGAATCACCGTCGACGCTAATCATGTTGAAGCTAACTTCGTTCGCTTTGGTCAGCAGCTCCTGCGCTACGCCGGGCGTGAGTTTCAAGTCGGTCAAAAAGTAGCCGAGCATCGTCGCCATGTTCGGGTGAATCATGCCCGAGCCTTTGCAAATTCCCGTGATGCGCACTTCGCCTTTCGAAAGCGTGACGGTTGTCGACACGGTTTTGGGCACGAGGTCGGTCGTCATGATCGCGAGCGCGAAGCTCTCGGCGACGTCTTGCGCGTTTTTAACCAAGCCGGGGATCGAGGGCACGATTTTTTCGACGTCCATCTGCGCGCCGATCACGCCGGTCGAAGCCGACAAAACTTGATCGGGATGCAAGCCGAGTTCTTTGGCCACGGCTTGCACCATGAGTAAATTATTGGCAACGCCTTGCGGACCGGTCGCGGCGTTGGCCTGACCGGAATTCGTGACGATCGCGCGGATGTTGGCCGCGGGGAGCAAATTTTTAGAATAGCGAACGGGTGCGCCCTTCGCTTCGTTAAGCGTGAAGACGCCGGCGGCGACGCAATCTTTTTCGCTGTAGATCAAGCCCACGTCGGGACGATAGCGGCGCACACCGCAGTTTACCCCGCTCGCTAGAAAGCCCAACGGCAACGGCGTTCTCTGAATACCGGGACCAGGTGACATCATGTTACCCTACACTTCCTGCACTAAGCTGTAGCCCGCGGGGAGATCGAGCAAACGATTGAGATTTTCAACCGCCTGGCTAGCCGCCCCTTTGAGCAAGTTATCGATGCACGAGAACACGTAAAGCTTGTTCCCTACGAGTTCATAACTGACGTGGGTGAACGGAGTGTTCACCACGTTCGCCAAGCGAGCGTAGCGGCTCACGTCGCGACCGTGGCGGACCAATGGATAACCATCGAACGATTTCCGGTAAGCGTTTTCAATCTCGCCGATGTCCGTCGTCTTTGCGTTAGCGTAGACGCCGGCGATAATGCCACGTTTTGCCGCGAGCAGGCTCGTCGTGAAGTGCGGCTCGATTTCAACGCCCGTAACGGTCGCGATTACCTCCTGGATCTCGGGCGTGTGTTGGTGCTTACCCACGCGGTAAGGCAAACACTCCTCCGTGACTTCGCTGAACAGTAAATTTTCAGACGCTTTCTTGCCCGCGCCGGTGGTGCCGGACTTCGCGTCGATGACCAGACCTTCGGTATGGATCAAATCGTTTTGCAGCAGCGGAATCAACGCGAGGCTGACCGCGCTGGCGTAGCAGCCGGGATTGCTAATGAGTCGCGTTGCCGGTTTGATCGGGCCACAAAAGGGGAGTAAACCATAGTCGGCTTCACGTGCATAATCGGGCGCGGTATGCATAAAGCCGTACCACTTTTGGTAATCGTTTTTTTTCAACCGGAACGCGCCGCTAAGGTCGATTACGGTTTTGCCTTGCTCGATAATTTGCGGCGCTAACTTTAGCGAGACCTCGGCGGGCGTGGCCAAGAACACGACGTCCGTCAGGTTTTGCATAAGTTCTTGATCGTTAAAACATTGAACGGTCGCGGCTTTGGTGTCGAGTACTTGATCGCTCAATTTGAAGTCGCCGGTGGCAAACGCATTTTGCAGCTGCACGAAGGGGTGCTTAAGCAACAGCTTGCAAAGCTCGATTCCGCTGTAACCACGCGCGCCGACGACGCTCACCGGGGTCATTTGCGGGGACTTGTATTCAGTGTTAGCTGGCGAATAATTATGCATCATGTGTGCATAATTAAGCATACTGGTCATTATGTCAATAATAATTTGACTGCATAATTATTCCCGTGCATGAATCAAACAGAATCCTAAAAGAATTGGGGGAATAAATGAAAAACAAAGATGTTTTGAATAATCAAAAGGTCCTGCTCGTGTACAGCGGTGGTCTCGATACCTCGATTTGCATACCCTGGATGCGCGAAGAATTGGGATATAAAGAAGTCATCACGGTGACGGTTGACGTCGGCCAAGAGAAATCCGACATCGCGCAAGCCGAAGAAAAAGCAAAGGCGATGAAGACCACGCACTTCACCGTCGACGCCAAAGAAGAGTTCATCGAAAAATATTGCTGGCCCGCGGTTCAGGCTAACGGCGATTACCAAGGTTATCCCATGTCGACGTCGATCGCGCGCCCGCTCATCGCGGCTAAGGCGGTCGAGGTTGCCGAGAAGTTGGGCGTCAACGCCTTCGCGCACGGCTGCACCGGCAAGGGCAACGATCAATATAGAATTGAATTCGGGATCCGTTCAAAGATGCCGAACGCCGTGATCCACGCGCCGATTCGTGAACACAACATGACCCGCTCGTGGGAAATCGAATACGCGCAAAAAAAAGGCGTGCCCATCCAGCAGAGCTTAAACAAAATTTGGTCGATCGACGAGAATCTATGGGGCCGTTCGATCGAAGGTGGCCGTCTGGAGGAGCCCGACTTCGCGCCACCCGAAGAGATTTTTCAGTGGACCAAGTCCATCGACAATGCGGCCGCGAAAGCCGAGACGCTGACTATTCGCTTCAAAAACGGCGTACCCGTCGCGCTCAACGACAAAGCGTCGTCGCCGGCTTCGCTCGTCATGCAATTGAACACGATGGCCGGTAACCACGGCATCGGCCGCATCGACGTGATGGAAGACCGCATGATGGGTCTTAAAGTTCGCGAGAACTACGAGTGCCCCGCTTCGACGGTTTTCTTGAAAGCGCATAAGGCGCTCGAAAACTTAGTGCTCACGCGAGACGAGATTCGTTTCAAGGCGCTCGTCGACCAAGAGTGGTCGAAGCTCGCGTACGAAGGTTTGTGGTGGGATCCCTACAAAGATGATCTCGAAGCCTTCATCCAGAGCACGCAGAAGCGCGTGACGGGCGACGTTTCGCTCCGCTTGTACAAAGGTCAAGTCACGGTCACGGGCCGCACTTCGACTTGGGCGTTGTATTCGGAAGATTTGGCGTCGTTCGACACGACGACTTTCGACCAACGGGAAAGCACCGGCGCCGTGAAGAACTTTGGCCTGCAAGCGCGCATGTTTGGGCAACTGCTTAAAAAGCACCAGAAGGATTTGTAATCATGTCATTGTGGGGCGGCGTTTTTGAAAAAGAAACGGACGAAGCGGTCAAAGCTTTCTCCTCTTCCATTAACGTCGACTCACGGCTTTGGGCCGCGGACATCCGCGGCTCGATCGCCCACGCCAAGATGTTGGCCAAGCAAAATATCTTAAAGCCAGAAGACGCCGCCGCGATCGAACGTGGCCTTTTAGAAATTGCCGAAGAAATAAAAGCGGGCACTTGGACATTCGATCCCAAAGCGGAAGACGTCCACGGCGAAATTGAAGACCGCTTGTTCAAGAAAGTAGGAGACGCCGCGAAGCGAATGCACACGGCGCGCTCGCGCAACGATCAAGTCGGTACCAGCACGCGTTTATTCGCCGCCGGCGAAATCTCCGCGCTCTGCGCAGACCTTAAACAACTACAAGCCGAATTAACCACGCAAGCCGCGCAACATACGGCCACCGTGATGCCCGGCATGACCCATTTACAGCACGCGCAACCGGTCAGCCTCGCGCACCACTTGCTCGCTTACTTTTGGATGTTTCAGCGTGACGTCGAACGGCTTGAGCAGCTTCTGCCGCGAGTTTTGTCGATGCCGCTCGGCTCGGCCGCCTTGGCGGGTACCGGATTTCCGATCGACCGTGAACAAACGAAAAATGAACTTGGTTTCGCCAAAGTAACCGAGAATTCGCTGGATGCCGTTTCTGACCGGGACTACGTAATAGAATTTTTAAGCGATGCTTCGATGATCATGATGCATCTGTCACGATTTTGCGAAGAGCTGATCTTGTGGTCGACGCCCGAATTCGGTTTCGTGCAACTGGGCGACGAGGTCACGACCGGCTCTTCGATCATGCCGCAAAAAAAGAATCCCGACGTGGCCGAGTTGATTCGCGGGCGCGTGGGTAGGGTGTACGGCGCTTTGATGGGCGCGCTCACGATGATGAAAGGCCTGCCGCTTTCCTATAACCGTGACATGCAAGAGGATAAGATCCATTTGTTCGAAGGTTTAGATACCGTTCGCTCTTGCACCAGGCTCATGACGTTGATGATCGCCAAGGCGGATTGGAAGCCGGCGGCCATGGAAGCCTCGTTGTCGGGTGATTTTTCGAACGCCACCGACGTGGCGGATGATCTTGTCGAAAAAGGCTTACCGTTCCGCGAGGCGCACGAGGTGGTCGGTTTACTCGTCAAGTGGTGCATAAAGAACGGCCGCAAACTTGAAGAGCTTTCGGTCACTGAGCTGAAAGCGCAGCATCCGTTGCTCGACGAAAAAACTCGCGCGAAGCTTCCGCATAAGACCGTCATGGGCGCGCGCCGGTCTGCGGGCGGCACCGCGCCGGAGGCGGTACTCACTCAATTGTCGCAAGCAAAAAAATTACTGCGGTGAGAGCGCGAATAAAAAATCGAGTACCGCGGCCGTAAAATCCAGATTGAAAATCGGGACGTGGGCGTTGTGGTATTTTTCGAAATGCGGCTTGATCGTCCACAGCGCGACCGGCTTGCCGCTGTTGCATTCACGCCAGGCTTCCATCGAAGTGTCATTGCCCGGGATGGCCGGCACAAAATCTTTGATAAAAGTATTCTGGGAATTAGCCGAGCAGCCGTTCCTGGCGAGCCACTGCCCGATGGTGGCTTTCCCGCCGGCGTACTGGGGTAAGCCGCCGTCGTACGCTAAGGTCGCGTCATCCACCGCGTGGATTTGTAAGAACGGAACCGGCTTCGGATCGCGGCACTTCGATGCGTCGGCGTAAGAGCCGCCCGCGAGCGAGGCGATGCCGGCGATCTGGTCGCCGATCTCGCACGCTAAACGATTAGCCATGAAGCCGCCATTCGAGTGACCGATGATGTAAACGCGGCGGGGATCGATGTTGTACTTCGTTTTAACGACGTCGATGAGTTTGGTTAAGTAACCGACGTCGTCGACGCCCGTACGCGCGAAGTCGCAGCAGAAGTCGGTCGCGTTCCAGAACGGATTGCCGCCTAAATCTTTACCGTCGGGCGCCATGGTGTTCTTTGGCGTGATCGTTCCGTCGGGGGTAAGCAAAACGAAGCCCCGGCTCGAAACGCGGTAACGCATCGTCAGATATTGGTCTTCGCTGTCGGCCGTACCGCTAAAGCCGTGGAGCAAAATGACCAGGGGCCATTGTTCTTGCGTCGCGAACTGAAGCGGCAGATAAACCTTCGCCGCCGGGCGATTGAAACCTTCGGCACCCACCAAAATCGGGCCTTGAAACGGCTTCGAAAGATTAAACGGTACCGCGGGAATTTTCGAACCCTCGGCGCCCGAGGCGATCGAACGTTTGGGAGTAGCGGCGCAGGCGGCGAGGATAGATACGCTTAAAATCAGAAGTTTGCTCATAGCGATGTTATAGGGTGGCGCTTTGCGGCCCGTCACTAAAATTGCGCGGCTTAGAAAGCGGTGCGCATTTTGAACTGGATACCGCCTGAGTCATCAAGGTCGGCCGCCGTCGAACTGCGCGAGCTTAAAGATTGACCCACGTAAAACCGGCGATCGAATTGGTAAACGTACGCCAAAGATACGGAATGCATCGGCCCGAACCCCGCGCGTACGCCCAAAGCGGTTTCTTTTTTATCGAACATTAAACGTTCGTCATCTACGTCGGGCACGAGATTTTGGAATGAACGCGGTGCCCAGTTAAACGAAGCCATCGCCTGCCATGGTCCCGAGATCATGTAGCCTAGATCCGCACCCGAGCTAAACGGCGAGAGCGCGGCGTTGAGCAACCAAGGACGCGGCATCCACGAGATGAACGCGAAAGGCAGCCCCGCCATGATGCGAAAGCTTTCACGCTGGTAGGCGTAGGCAAAGCCCGGCAGCGGGACATTGTTAAAAAACGTGCGGTTGTTCGAATAGCTTAAGAAAAAAGACCAGGACGTGCGCTCCGAAGTTTTCCAATCCGAAAAATAATTGAGCGTGATCACGCGGCTATTCGCGCTATCGAAAAGGCGACGCCCCGTCGTACCGAACGAAGCCGTGAAGCCCCTCGTGCCGCTCTCGCGCGGGAAACTGGCGGCGAGCCCCATCTCCGCGCTGCCGAAATCTTTGGGAATATCGAGATTGCGGTCGGCGATGCGCAAAGTTTCACCGAGCGCGAGAGCCTGGCCACGCGCGGTTACGCTCCAAATACTTTTCTCGCTCTTAAAGACGGGGACGGCGCCTTGCAGCCGCGTCTCGGTCAGGCTCACGCCGTTGTCGGTGTTCGAATATTCCGCCGCGACGGAGGTTTTGCCCGAAGCGCCCATGAACGCCATGTCTTGCGCGAACACGCGAGGAGATAAAATAAACGGCAACATCATCGAGGAAAAAATAAACCATCGGATCATCTCTTCAAATGTGACGGCCCGGCCTTGCAAAAGCAAACTCAAATCCCTATGCTGGGCGCTTATGATTAACGTCGCCAATATCACCAAGCACTACGGCAACAAAGTGCTCTATAAAAACGCGTCCTTTCAATTAAATCCCGGCGAAAAAGCCGGTTTGGTCGGCCCCAACGGCGCCGGTAAAACCACGATCTTCCGGGTCATCACCGGTGAAGAAGGTTTGGACGAAGGTCAGATCGCGAAACCCGAACGCACCGTGATCGGTTATTTTTCGCAAAACATCGAAGAGATGTCGGGCCGCTCGGTTCTCGACGAAGTGAAAAGCGCCGCGGGTAAGTTGCCCGAGATTCAAAAAAAGTTGGCTACCTTCGAAGCGCAATTGGCCGAGCCGATGGACGACGATCTCATGATGAAAGTGCTCGAAGAATACGGCGAACTCCAGGCCGAGTTCGAGCGCCTCGGGGGGTACGATCTTGATGTCCGCGCGGCCGAAATCATCACGGGCCTGGGCATTCCGCCCGGTGATCATTTCCGTGATACCGGTACGTTCAGCGGTGGTTGGAAGATGCGGATCGCGCTGGCAAAAATTTTAATTTTAAATCCTGATGTTTTGCTGATGGATGAGCCGACCAACCATTTGGACATCGAGTCGATCGTTTGGCTCGAGTCTTGGCTGATGAATTACAAAGGCGCTTTGCTCATGACGTCCCACGACCGGGATTTCATGAACCGGCTCGTTTCGCGCGTAATCGAAGTGGCGAACAAAACCATTACGGTCTACGGCGGCAATTATGATTTTTACGAACGCGAAAAAGAGATCCGCAAAGAGCAATTGATCGCGGCCGCGAAACGCCAAGACGATATGCTCGCCAAAGAAGAAGAATTCATCGCCCGCTTCGCCGCCCGCGCTTCGCACGCCGCGCAGGTGCAATCGCGCGTAAAGAAGTTAGATAAAATCGACCGCATCGAAATCCCCGCCGAGGAAAAGGCGATCAATTTTGAGTGGCCGGTTCCGCCCCGTGGCGGAGACGAAGTGGTCAAGCTCGACAATTTAACTAAAGTTTACCGGCGCGACGACGGCAGTGAAGTCAACGTATTCTCCGGCGCGAATGCCCTCGTGAAGCGTAACGATCGCGTGGCCGTCGTCGGCGTCAACGGGGCGGGGAAGTCGACTTTGCTCAAAGTGATTTGCGGTGAGACCGATGCCACCGCCGGCAAAGCCATCGTCGGCGCGAGCGTCGAGTACGGTTACTTCTCGCAAAACTCCTTGGACGTGCTCGATCCGCGCAACACCGTGCTTGAAGAAGTGCACTCGCGCATCCCGACGGCTTCGATCGGGTACATACGCAGTCTCCTCGGCGCGTTTAAATTTTCGGGCGATGAGGCCGACAAAAAGATTTCGATTCTCTCCGGCGGCGAGAAAAGCCGCGTGGTCCTCGCGTGCATTCTTTCCAAGCCGGTCAACTTGTTGATCCTCGACGAGCCGACCAATCACTTGGACATCCAGTCGCGCGAAGTTTTGCTCGAAGCCGTCATCGGTTTTCCGGGCACCGTCATGATCGTGTCCCACGATCGTCACTTCTTACGTAAGATGACGACCCGGGTGTTCCGCCTCGACAAGCACGAGCTCACGGTTTACGACGGCACCTGGGATTATTACCTCGAAAAGACCCACGCGCTGCCCGGTTAGGTTGCCCGGAGCTCCGGCGGGACCACCCCCGGGGCCGCAATTTTGGGCTCCTCTATTTGAAATGCCTTCCGGGAGCGGTTTTATCGCTTCCTAGATGGCCTTGCCGTTGCATTTCTTAAGCTTATGAAAAAACTCGGCATCCTATTCGTTTTGATGTTCAGCACCTTAACCGTTTTTGCGGCCGAAGCTGAGCGTGGGAAAAACGAGGAAATCTGGCTGGACGAAGTCGATCTGTCTGACGGTACCATCACCTACGCGCAGTTCCCGATTACCAAAGTGAGCGGCAACTCGCGCGGTCTGGTGAACGGTTCGTGCCGGCTCACTCTCCAAAAAATGTCCGGTAAACTTGCGCTCACCGTGGCCTTCAATCATGAGGGTGGTCAAACCAGCGGGGCGATCGCCTCGATCTTAATGCCGACGGAGTCTTTGCCGCTTGGCCACAGGGTCGTCAGCGAAGATGAAACGGGAACGCGCAATCTCACTTACATTGACGGCGTGGCGATCCTTAACGATTCGGTCGACTTTGAGCGCTTAGGCAACATCACTAACTTTAACATCACGACCGATCGCGAGCTTGAGACGATCCACAAGATCAAAGTCATTTTCTTTGAAGACGTGAAGAATCAAGGCCGCAACGAAACCGGCAGCGCCGAGTGCGCACCCGCCGGTTTCTAAACGGAAAACCGGTTCGTTAATTAACTTGGGTTTTTACTTTGTACGTCGCCTTGCTCGTACAAACTTTCGAACCCACGTCGCCGCCGCAGCTCGCGCTGCCGCAGCCCATGCTCAAGATTTTATTTTCTTTGTTGTCGGTGCGAAATTCTTTTTTCCAGTCGTTACACGCTTTGGTCCACGCCGCTTTGGCTTCCTTATTGGTCGCGCCGCTGTCGCCCTCGACGTCGGCCGTGCCTTCCTGAATTTCCCATTTGTTTTCGTTTTTCGAATCGGCTTTTTTACCTTTCGTGATCTCGATCGTCGTTGATTCGCTATTGTCGGGGCGAACGTCGCGGACGTCGACGGCTTGCGCATGGGCTAAGCCCACGTTCAGGGTCAGTGCCAGGCCTGCGAAGAACAACGTGAAAGCCGGAATACAACCGTTCATAACTAAACCTCCTTGGGGTTAGCAAATAATATGGCCGGGGGCTGACGGATTCTCAAGCGTTAAACGCCCGTCTTTGTTATACCGTTCGGCTGATGAAGGAATTCCGCAAAAACACGAAGGGTAGGGGTAGTGCCGGCAACACGCTCAACCGCTTCGACAAAACACACACCGTCGCCGAACCGTACGAAGGCGAAGAATTCGCGGAAGAGCGACCGCTTCTACGCACGGAATTCCTTCGTGATAGCTCGCGCTCGATCGTCAGCGAAAACAGTAGTCCCGACATTCCCTTTCGCTATTCGGTCAATGCCTACCGCGGTTGTGAACACGGCTGCGCTTATTGCTACGCACGCCCTACGCACGAATATCTTGGGCACTCCGCCGGTCTTGATTTTGAATCTAAGATTTACGTTAAAGAAGAAGCTCCGCGGCTGCTGCGCGAGAAACTCATGTCCCGCTCGTGGCAAGGCGAGTTGATCACCTTTAGCGGCAATACCGACTGCTACCAACCCATCGAACGGCAGATGAAACTCACCCGTCAGTGTTTGGAAGTGATGGTGCAGTTTAAAAATGCCTTCAGCATGATCACGAAGAACGCGCTCATCACCCGCGATATCGATTTGATTTCACAAAACGCGAAACTCGGTGCGGCCCTTTGCTTAATTTCGATCACCACTTTAGACGATGAGCTTTGCTCGGCTTTAGAACCGCGCACGTCGAGACCCGCGGCTCGCTTGCGTGCGATCCGCCAGCTCACGGAAGCCGGGATCCCCGTCGGCGTGAACGTCGCGCCCTGCATCCCGGGGCTCACCGATCATGAGATGCCCGCGATATTAAAGGCCGCGGCCGAGGCCGGCGCAACCATGGCGAATTTCACGCCGATCCGCCTGCCGCTCGCGGTGACGCCACTGTTCACCGCGTGGCTAGAGCAGCACCGCCCCCTGCGTAAAGAAAAGGTTCTAGAAAATATACGCAATATCCGCGACGGCAAACTCAACAACGCCGAGTTCGGTTCCCGTATGCGCGGCACGGGCGCCATCGCCGAAAACATGCGCCAGATGTTCCGCATCACGACCAAAAAACTCGGCCTCAACGAACGAAAATTCTCTTTGGACACCGGCCACTTCTGCCGCCCGGGCGACCAACTCAGTTTTTTCTGAAGGCGCCCCCCACTGCTGGAGGCGCCCCCCACTCCCAGAAGCGCCCCCCACTCCGAAGAATTCGATGGCTTCGGAAACTTGCTTTGCTGCCAGATTTGGATAAAAGTGGCGCCACTATGAAATACGCTATTCACTTGAGTTTAGTTTTCGCGGCCATGACTTCTTCACTCGCGCCCGTACCGGCCTTTGCCTGGGGGAAGCGGGGACATCAGGCGGTGTGCGAGACGGCGGCGCTGCTCGTGTCGACCGAGCCGAACGCCGCCTTCATGCGGAGCCGGGCCTTTGACTTCGGCTATTATTGTAACGTGCCCGATTTTATCTGGAAGCGCGAAAAGACCTACGGTTTCGAACGCCCGCAGCACTTCATGGACATGGAGATTTTCGAAGCCGCGCTAAAGAAAAAACCCGAAGTAAAAAATCCCTACGAGCTGAGCCGTAAAGATTTTGAAACGCAATTTCCCGAAGTGAGCGAGAACGCGGGCCGGGCTTTTTGGCGCATGCGGGAATTGAACGACCAGTTGACGCCGATTACCGAACAGCTCCGCGCGCTGCCCGACGACAAAGTGAAAGAGAAACAAGCGCTGCAAGAAAAGTGGCTCGTCCTGATGGGCGTGATGGGGCATTACATCGGCGACCTCTCGCAACCGCTCCACGTCACCGAGAATCACGACGGCCAGATGACCGGTCAAAAAGGCATTCATTCTTTCTTCGAGGACGACGCGGTCGACGAGCTGTTTCCTAAGTTTCGTTTAGACGTACAGAACGAAGCGAACAAGCGGTGGCCGAAGTTCCACAAAGAAAACGAGCACAAATCATTGGCGGAGCTTATGCTGCAGCTTTCGGCGATTTCGTTCAAGGACATCAAGCCGATGCTCGACCTGGACAAAAAAACGAAACGTGATCCGGGTTTGAAGACCGCCGCGAAATACCAAAAGATGATCACGAAGAACTTAGTGGATGGTTCGTTAGTGCTAGCCGAAATCTACCGGCGTCAGCTCGGCTTCAAATTCGACAACAGCCGTTTCTATTTTTTCGCGGGTGAGCCCGAGTACATCATGCCCGCGCCGGGGGCGCCCAAGCCGGCGGCTACGCCGAAAAACTAACGGGGAGAGATCATGCCGATACATAAAAAGCTAATGCTCCTCGGTTCGGGGGAGCTGGGCAAAGAGTTTACCATTTCAGCCCAGCGTCTCGGTCTTGAAGTCATCGCCGTCGACCGCTACGCCGGCGCGCCCGCGATGCAAGTGGCCGATGCGTTCGAAATGATCGATATGCTCAACGGCGACGATCTCGAACGCATCGTCGCGAAACATCAACCCGACATCATCGTGCCGGAAATCGAAGCGATCCGAACCGAAAAGTTGTTAGAGTTCGAGAAGCGTGGCATGCAAGTCACGCCCTCGGCGCAAGCGGCGCACCTTACGATGAATCGCGACGCGATCCGCGACGTGGCCGCGACGAAGCTTAAATTAAAAACCGCGAAATTTGCGTACGCGGGGTCGGAAGCCGAACTTGTCGAAGCGAGTGAGAAGATCGGATTTCCGAACGTGGTTAAGCCGGTCATGTCCTCGAGCGGGAAAGGGCAGTCGGTCGTGAAAGATAAAAAGGACGTAGCCGCCGCTTGGGCCTTTGCCGTCAAAGGCATGCGCGGGGATAAAGCTAAAGTGATCGTCGAGCAATTTATCCCGTTCGATTTCGAAATCACCCTGCTAACGATCAAACAGAAGAAAGGCCCGACGCTTTTTGTGCAGCCGATCGGGCACCGGCAAGAACGTGGCGATTACCAAGAATCATGGCTCCCCGCAAAGATGAAGAAGTCGGCGCTTCTTAAAGCGCAGAAGATGGCGAAGAAAGTGACCGATCATTTAGGCGGAGCCGGATTGTTCGGCGTTGAATTTTTCGTCGCGGGCAAGGAAGTTTATTTTTCCGAATTGTCGCCGCGGCCGCACGACACCGGTTTGGTCACGTTGGTTTCGCAGGATTTATCGCAATTCGATTTGCATTTACGCGCGGTGCTAGGAGTACCGGTACCGGCCATCCAGTACTGGGGCCCTTCGGCTTCCGCGGTGATTTTGGCCGGGCACGACGCCGAAGAATTTAAAATTACCGGCGTGAAAAAAGCGCTGGCCGAAAAGGGCGCAGAGGTTCGTTTGTTCGGGAAGCCCGCGGCCCGAAAATACCGGCGGATGGGCGTTGCGCTGGCCAGGGGCAAATCCACCGATGAAGCCCGCAAAAAGGCGAGCCGTGCCGCTAAAAAAATAAAGATTATCTAGCGGTGTTCACCGCGTTTATTGCGTGTCGGCACCTTCGCGCTTGAGGTCGTGAAGACCGCCGGCGTTCACGGCTTTAAAGCCGAGCTTGGCAAGTTCGGTCACGACTTCTTCCGAGCGGCGGCCGCTGCGGCAGTACACGTAAATTTGTTTATCTTTTTGCAACGAAGCGGTGAACTTTTGCCACTCGGGCGTGCCTAGTCTCGAGCGTGGGAAGACCAAAGCTCCTTTAACCCGGCCTTGCGCGACTTCTTCGTTTTCACGAACATCGATCAAGACCGCTTCGCCTTCGTTAAACTGCGCGACGGCTTTCTTCGCGGATCCTTGATCTACGGCGGCGAACACGCAAAGTGAAAACAACCAGCCCACTAATAGTAAACGCATCATGACGAACCCCCAGCCTTGGGGTTAGCGCGTCAACGGAACGGGGGCAACTGGTAAATCTGATCGGCTAAGAATTCGCCGGCCGCATCGGCCAGGTGCAGCCCGTCGGGGAGTAAATCACGGAAGGTGAGGCGCTTCCCTTTCACTTCGAGGTAGCGGTCTTGCATCACTTTTCGGTGCAGATCGTCGAGTTTGAGCACGAAGCAATTCTTCTTAGCGACGCAACGTTCGCGAATCTCTTTGTTGAGCGCCGTGCGGCTGGCCTGGCGTGGGCCCAGCAAGGAAGGAATATCGCCGACGATCAGCGGAATTTTTCGTGCACCCGCCAACCGGATCAGACGATCGAGCGCTTGAACGCTAGGTTTGGTGTCGGGGTAAACCGAATCCCAAAACAGAAAATCCATCGCCAGAATGATCGATCTATCTTTGACCAAATCGGGCGTTAGATTTTCGGCTTGCGCGCGGCCGGCCGAACCGGGGGTGGCGATGTTCACGATATTTTCTTTTGTGGTGTAGCGAAGGGCGAGGCGGTCACCGGGGCCGAGCGTGCCGTAACCCGCACTCACGCTGGCGCCGACGATCAACGGCTTTTTTAACAGTTCATGCGCGGCGCTGACGACCGGAGTGGCAACTAATGTCATGCAGAGGATTCCCCGTAACCAATTGAAGAGCATGCCGTAATATAAGTCGGCCCGGAATTTCTGTCGACGTCGGCGCAGGCCCGCGTACCGTCGCAGGTCTAGTTCAACTAACTTCTTAGTTGCTATCAACTAAAAGCTTAGTTACGGTAAATCCAACGGAGGACATTTATGAAAAAGAACAAGCTACCCGAGAAACTACTCACCGACGTTGAACTCGAATTCATGACGGTCATCTGGAAACTGGGCGAGGCGACGGTCAACGACGTCCTCGAGAATCTGCACGGCGATCGCAAAGTCGCTTACACCTCCGTTTCAACGATCCTGCGGATCCTCGAGCAGAAGCGGGTGCTCGGCACGCGCAAAGAAGGGCGGGGGCACGTTTACCTTCCGCTCCTCAATAAACAAGATTACGAATCGCGAACGCTACAACATGTCGTCGATAAAGTTTTTGACGGCACGCCCGTCGCGCTCGTGCGCCAATTGCTCGGCTCGGTAAAAATGAAACCGGAAGAACTAAGTGAGCTCAAAACCTTGCTCAAACAATTGGAAAAGAACAAATGAAGATCTTCAGCTTTTTACTGACGTTCAACCTTGTCGCCGCCGCGGCGGTCACCTGCTTGATCCTTTTAGCGCCCCTCATGCGCAGAATCACCGCGGGTCGCCGGCTCACTATTCACTACGCGACGCTGGCCTTCGCGTTTATCGTGTCGACCGGCGTGACCCTGAAAGGCGGCGGCGAGATTTTCGAACCCGTCGTCAAAGTCTGGTCGGCCGCGGCGACTTCGGGCCCGGCCTTCGGGGCCTCCGCCGAACACGGAGCTCTGCAAGTGCACCGGCACGCACTGCCGGTGCCGGCGGACTACTTCTTTTTGTTTTCCGTCGGCCTCGCGGCCGGCGCGGGATTCGTCGGATTGTTCTACGTGCTTCGCGGCGCCCGGCAAATTTCGCGGATGCTTCGCCGTGCCCACGCTCTTCGCCGATTGGGCCGGGTGCGCGTGCTGATCAGCGACGAAGTGGACATCCCCTTTTCGTATCGCTCACCACGCTTCGCTTACGTCGTGGTCCCGCAATACCTGATTACGAATGCAAACTCTTTGAGACTAACGATTGCGCACGAGCTGCAGCACCACCGACAGCGTGACACGCGCTGGGCCTACGCCCTTTTGCTTACGCGCGCGGTGTGCTTCATGAATCCCTTCGTGCATTTTTGGAATCATTGGATCGGGGAGTTACAAGAATTTGCCTGCGACGAAGCTTTGGTTGGCCGCCATGGTGCTTTGAAGCAGGACTATGCCCGCTGCCTCATCGAGGTTGCGGAAACCGCCTGGGTTCACGGGAGCGTGCCTGCCGGCGCCACCGGTATGATCCTCCTGAACCGGGGCAATCTACTCAACAGGAGAATTCAAGTTATGTTCAAAGAGAAATCAAATACCGGAAAAGGAAAAGTTGCGGGCCTCACGGCCTTCGCGATGATCGCTTCGCTACTTACGGCGACGGCTTTCGCGACCAAGAATTTAGTGCAGGACCGCCGCGTGACCCTCGCGCAAGCGCAGCGGATGAATTCCGCGACGTCAAAAGAGTCGGCGTTTCCCGTCGTGGTGAACGATGAAGTTTTAAAATTCCTTAATCACTACATCGGCACGCCCGACGGCCGCGAGAAAATGCGCATTGCCCTCCGCCGGCTGGAGAGCTACCGGCCGATGGTCGAAGCGAAGATCGCGGACTACGATGTCCCAACCGAACTGCTGGCCATTCCGCTGATCGAATCGGGTTACCAAAATCTTCCCGACCGCAACAAAGAAGGATACGGCGCGGGTCTTTGGATGTTCATCGCTTCGACGGCGAAGGCGTACGGGCTTAAGGTCGAAGGTCACGTCGATCAGCGTTTGGACGAAGCGCTGCTCACCGACGCGGCCATGCGCTATTTGCTCGCGAATCGTCTGCGCTTTAAAGATTGGCCGCTCTCGGTATTGGCATACAACGCCGGCGAGTCGAGCATCCAGCAAGCCATCAACGAATCGGGCACCCGCGACGCGTGGTCGTTGGTGCGTGACTCGCGACTTTCAACGGAGTCGAAGAATTATTTGCCGAAGTTGATGGCCGCGATCCTCATCATGAGGAATCCGTCGAGCGTCGATTAGTAACGGTTGCCCTACGGGAGGGGGAGGTGATATCCCCCTTCCTATTATGCAAGTCACATTACCGACATGGATGGTTTGGATCGCGCAATGGATTGTTTCCGGTATGGCGATCGCTTTGACCGCCGCCGTCGTGCCGGGTTTCCGGATTCGCGGCTTCGGAACGGCTCTGATCGCGAGTCTCGTGATCGGACTTTTGAATATCTTCGTACGTCCCGTACTCGTTTTTCTAACTTTACCGTTAACGCTTCTGACAATCGGGCTCTTCTTGATCGTCGTGAACGCTATCGTGTTAAGAATCTGCGCGGCTTTCCTTGATGATTTCGAGATTTCGAATTGGTTCTCGGCCATTTTAGGCGCGATCGTCTTGGCCCTGGCCGACACTCTTCTGCACGCGCTCTTGATCTAATCCGTTCGGTCTTGCAAAGCCTCGCGACTTCGTTAGACTTTAGGGCATGAGCAAACTCAAAGCGGTCCTTCGCAATCCCAATCTACTCGTGGTTTTCGTTATGGGCTTTTCCTCCGGTTTACCTTTTCTGATGGTAGGCGGAACGTTGAAGACCTGGATGCGCGAGGCCGGTCTCGATTTATCGACCATCGGCTTTTTTTCGATGGTGGCGTTGCCGTATTCATTGAAATTCATGTGGGCGCCGTTCATGGACCGCTACGTGCCGCCGCTCGGCCGCCGGCGTGGTTGGCTTTTCATTAGTCAGACGGGTTTAATGCTTTCGATCTTCGCGCTCGCGCAGGTTGATCCGGTCAGCCAGTTGAATTTGCTCGGCATCATGGCCACCGTCGTCGCGTTCTTCGCGGCCAGCCAGGACATCGTGATCGATGCTTACCGCCGCGAAATTTTACCGGAAGAGCAACTCGGGCTCGGCTCATCGCTTTACATTCCCGCGTTCCGCCTCGCGATGTTGCTCGTGGGCGCCGGCAGTTTTTCGTTCTCCAAGCGCATGTCTTGGCCCAGCGTTTATATGCTACTCGGAAGCCTAATGTTGATCGGCATCATCACAACGCTGCTCTGTAAAGAACCGAAAACCGAAGCGCCACCTCCGCGCACGCTCGGCGAAAGTGTCTTCGGTCCGCTGAAAGAATTTTTCTCGCGTGATTCGGCTTTTCTGATTCTCGCGTTTATCTTGCTTTATAAATTGGGCGAAGCGATGGCGACCGGCATGCTCAATCCGTTATACATCGATCTCAAAATCGACAAAGACGCGATCACGGTGGCCGCAAAGTTTGCGGGGTTCTGGGCCACGATGGCCGGCGGGATCGTCGGCGGATTGTTCATTCTGAAGTTAGGCATTCACACGGCGCTCTGGGTATTCGGAATTTTACAGAGTTTGGGCTTGCTGCTATTTTCTTACCTCGCGCATTTTGGTCAGGCGCTGATCGCATCGGACCCGTCCGCTACGACGGTGGATACCGCGACCATTTTGCCTTTGCTGACGGCTTCGATCGGGGTCGAAAATTTCACGGCCGGGATGGCGACTACGGCATTCGTGGCGTTCATGGCGACGCAAACGAACAAGCGCTTCACCGCTACCCAGTACGCTCTGTTGACGAGTTTGATGGCATGGCCCAGTTCGCTGTTCGGCGTGCTCGCCGGCGTTCTGGCCGAGCATTTGGGTTGGGAAATGTTCTTCGTCGTGTGCACGATCCTGACCATTCCCGGTTTGGTCATTCTCATTTGGATGAGGAAATTGCAGGCGCCGGTAAACCTACCGGTGAATCCCGCGGTCCTGCCTTAGTCGCGAACCTTGCCGCGTAATTTTTTAGTTTCCCCACGGCGTGATTTCGCGTCTTTGCGGCGAAGCGTGCTCGAGTACGTAGGCTTGGTTGCGCGTCTTTTTTTCGGCACGTGCAAGGCGGCGGCGACGTGCGCGGCAAGTTTTTCGAGGCAGCGGGCCTTGTTACGTTCGAGGTCGCGGTATTCATCGCTTCTCAACATCAGGATGCCTTCGCCGTTGATCATGTTGATTAGCTTAACACGAACGCGGGCTTTCTGTTCGCCGTTCAATAAAACCGAATGTTCAAAATCCCAGGACAATTGGGCGGCCGACGAAACTTTGTTTACGTTCTGGCCCCCGGGGCCACGGCTGCGCACGGCTTTGAAAACAACTTCACGGCGAAAATGGTCTGGCGTCATCATAAAACCTCTTCCACATAATCTAGCATCTGTTAAAGTCCGGCGCATGTCTTTCGATAAGGGCCTGGTCATCGGCCAGGAGAAAAAAATGTTTCGCGTGCAGATCGGTGACCAAGTGGTTAACGCTTCGGTGCGTGGACGTTTATTTCACGAAGCCAAAAGCGTACTTGAATTACCCGCGGTCGGCGATCACGTACGGGGAGTGCTGAGCGGGGACTCGGCCGTGATCGAGGAAGTTTTGCCGCGGCGAAGTTTTTTGGCGCGCCAAGCGGCGGGGGGACGAGTGCCCCAGGCGCTGGCGGCCAATGTTGATTTTGTTTTGATCGCATCATCGCTGAACCAAGATCTCAATTATAAACGCCTCGACCGCTACCTCACGCTCTCTTTTGATTCGGGCGCGCAGCCCGTGGTGGTGTTAACCAAAAGCGATTTGAATCCCGCGTGGCCGGCCATCAAAGAGGAATGCGAACGGCACGCTCCCGGCGTTCTCGTCGTCGTGGTGAGCACGCAAGCCGATCAATCGTGGGCGCAACTCACGCCGATGGTTTCCGCCGACAAAGTCGCGGTGCTCTTGGGTTCGAGCGGCGTGGGTAAATCAACCCTGACGAATCACTTGTTGGGCACCGAGCAAGCCTACACCGGCGGGATCCGGCTGGATGACGACAAAGGCCGGCACACGACGACTTCGCGATCGATGTGGCGCACGCAAACCGGCGGTTGGATTATCGACACGCCCGGCATGCGCGAGCTGCAATTGCTCGATAACGACGATGGTCTGGCGCGTACCTTCGAAGACGTTGAAGAATTGTTCGGCCGGTGTAAGTTCGGAAACTGCGGCCACGGCAATGAGCCGGGATGCGCCGTTAAGGCCGCGCTCAATGACGGATCGCTTCCGGTTGAGCGCTGGGAGAGCTACGGTAAACTGCAGCGAGAGATCGCATTACAGAAGAAAAAGAAGGCCTCACGGCGGCGTTAATGGTATAGTGCCGGGCATGCCAATCGTCGCAAAGATTTCGGGTAGTGGCTCCTATTTGCCGGAGCGGGTGCTCACCAATTCTGATTTAGAAAAAATGGTCGAGACCTCTGACGCTTGGATACGCGAACGTACCGGTATCGCGCGCCGGCACATCGCTCGTGCCGACGAAACCACCACCGATCTCGCGCTGCAGGCCTCACGCCTCGCGCTCAAGCGCGCCGGTTTAGAAGCTAAAGACATCGATGCTATTCTGTTCGCGACGGTGACGCCCGATCAAGTGATGCCAAGCGCGGCGTGCACTTTACAAGCGAAGCTCGGGTGCGGTCCGATTATGGCTTTCGATCTCTCGGCCGCCTGTTCAGGATTTGTTTACTCGCTTAACGTGGCCGATTCACTCATACGCTCGGGTCAGTTTAAAAATATTCTCGTCGTCGGGGCCGAATCCCTTTCGCGGATCGTGAATTGGAAAGACCGTGAAACTTGCATCTTGTTCGGTGACGGCGCCGGCGCCGTTATTTTAAGCGCGACCGAAACGCCGGACAAAAACTCTTCGCAATTCTTAAGCTTCTCGATGCGCGCCAACGGTACGCTTGGCCACCTGCTTTCGCTAGAAACGGGACGCCCGCAAGACCAGATGAAAATGGATTCTGAGCTCATTCGTTTACCGTTCGTGCAAATGCGCGGGCGTGAGATATTTAAGTCCGCGGTTCGCGCGATGGCCGATAGCTGCGAAATCGTTTTGAAAGCGAATGAAATGACGGCAGAAGATGTGGATTGGGTGATTCCCCACCAGGCGAATATCCGAATCATCCAGGCCGTGGGCGAACACTTGAGCGTTGACCCGAAAAAAATCATTATCAATATCGAAGACACCGGCAATACTTCGTCGGCGACGATTCCGGTCGCGTTCGACCAGGCGGTAAGTGATGGCCGCATTCAGCGCGGCCACACCGTTTTGTTCACCGCTTTCGGCGGTGGGCTCACTTACGGAGCCACTCTTTTTAAATACTAGTGTGCTTTGTGTTCCTTGCGGATCTTGGTGAAATCATCCAATTGGCGCGTGATCTTTTGAAACGCATCCTTAATCGCCGTTTGAATTTCTGAGTGACTATCGTCGGGCTCATTGTCGCGGCCGACGGCGAGCCGTTTACCGGGAACGTCGAGTTGAATGTGAACGTGAAACAATTTCGGCCCGTGATTGTGAGGAATACGGACGATCACGCGGCAATCGGTGATGCGGTCATAACGCTGGCTCAGCTTAGCCAGGTACGTTTCGATGCGCTCGACCGTCGCGGGAGACGTCTCGCTATCGGCAAACGATATATCGTAAGGGAAGCCGATGGTCGGGGTTTCCGGAACTTCGGAAATCGCTTCTGCGGTCGTAGTTTCTTTCACTGAGAACCTCCTGTTAGACGCTATAAACGAGCAAAGAATGGACCATGACTCGGGTGGTTAGACGTTGGTCTGTACTCGACCACATTTGGTATTGAATACCATTGGGCTTTTTCCGATACGTAAAATGAAAACAAGGAGTTGGCTTGCGTTCGTTGTTGCCTCTTTTAGCTATAACCGCACTTTCGTTGTACGCACTCTTTGCGTTCGCGGGTGAAGTTGCGCCCGATGCGCTGGGCTGCGTGATCGACGACATCACCGGGAACTACCGCTGCGAAACGGGCCCGCTGGCCGGCCGTGAATTCATTTCGCAACAAGAGGCCGAAGCCACCCTGAAACTTGAGCAAGAGAAAAAGTCTAAGGATAAAGAGGACGAGGCTTTTGCGGCGACCTACTCCGTACCGCTAAAATTAATTTCTTGGAATCTATCGACCGTCGGGACTAAACGTTTTGAGTATGATCGCATCGCGGGCGTTCTCGGCGAGGCGGACTTCGTGATTTTGCAGGATGTGGAATTCACGGCAAGCGGAGAGACCTCTTTGACCGTCATCGCGGAGATGATGTCTCGCCAGCTGAACCAACGGATCTGCAAAGCGTGGTTTAAGAATAATTCCGGTGGCCGTGGTCGCCATGCTTTTTTGTGGAAGGATAAGGTCGTCAGCTACGTGGGCAAGAACGGCGCGGTCGAAGATCGTTGCCCCGACGCGCCGGTCGTCATCCGCGTCGACGGTAAGAAAATTGATCCCAATGAACCGTTGATGGCGACTTTCTTTTTAAAAACCCGCCGGCAAATGTTTAATGCCGTGTCGGTACAAATGGATCAAAAGCCGCGCAAGACCGAACTCCTCTCCATCTTTACCAAGCTTGCCAAGTTGCCGTGGCCGGCCGTCGTCGCCGGGAGCTTCAAGACCGGCGCGGGAGACAAAGCTCTTCAAGAAACCGCCAAACCCCACTTCAAGCCGGCGATCACACGCTCGGGTTCGGGCACCGCAAACATCTGGGTTAAAAATCTCAACGTCATCCGTGCCGAAGCCGTCGACCTCGAGGATCGCTTCCGGGAGTTGAGCGCGAAAGATGTCGCCGCGATGGTCGCCAAAAATCCACCGCTCCTGAGCGAGCTTTCGTTTTCTGCGCAAGAGGCGGACGCTTTACGTACCCAGGTTGTTAAACGTAAGAAAGCCGCCGCGAAGTTAGCGAAAAGCGAACGCCGGTTAAGAGAAAAATCGGCGATCGCCGAGAAGCCCGCACAAAAAATATTGCCTATTCACGATGATCTCGAAGGTGAAGCCGAGTAGACCGGACCCTGGACTTTCGAAGCCGATTTAAATCTTTTATCCTAAATCATGTTCAAAACTTTTGCCTTTCTCCCGCTCCTGGTGCTGTTCTCCGGCCGTTCATCGGCTTTGATCAACGGCGCCGAAGTTGCGTTTCCCGAAGTCGTGCGACTCGAGGACAACGGCAAAAAAGTTTGCACCGGCACGATCATCGGGCCGCGCACCGTCGTCTCCGCCGCACATTGCGTGACGGGCAACTCTCCTTTTTTTATGCACAACGGCCGCAAGTATCCCGTGCGCTTCATCGCGAGTGACGGCGAGAAGCAAGGTCATGATATTGCGCTGGCGGTGACCGACCAGCCGATCCGCGGCGCGATTTTCGCGCGGTTCGGCCAGGGTATTAAACATGGCGTAAAAATTTTGATGGCGGGCTTCGGTTGTACGAAGAAGGGCGGCAAGCCGGGCGTTCTCCACGCGGGCGAAAATAAGATTATCGGCATGGACGACGATCATTTGCTCGCGGCGAGCCCAAACGGCAGTGTTTTATGCGAAGGGGACTCGGGCGGCCCGGCGTTCATGACCGATGGGGTGAAGCGATTTTTGGTGGGAGTCAGCTCGCTCAGCGATATTTCTAAGATCAACATCAATGTGCGACTCGATTCTCAATTGAGCCACGCTTTTCTAAAAACCGCGGCCCGGCTGAACAGCCTTGAGATCTGCGGCGTCAGCAAAGTTTGCAACTAACGCTGATCTAAACCGACCAGGCACGGCCGTTGCTCAAGACCGTAGCGTGATCCTCAAATTCTCAGCGTAAGTGATGTAAAATGACGGCGAAGAAAAATCACCGGTTCTCGAGTTTAGGCATTCCTGAAATAATTGCCTTTTGTTTAGCTTTTATTGTCGTGGCCGCCGGCTCCGCCTCGGCTCAAGCGGAGCCGCAAGGCGAGATTTCCGACATCGGCACACTCGAGACCTTAGCCGTCGCCGGGCCAGCCGAGGCCGAACCATTGAACCTCGGCGCGAAGAGATTACTGCCGCTGCAGTTCGAAGGCATGCCGAGGGCTTCGTACTTTACCGTTAATCCCGAACTGAAGACGCTATTGATTAGCCGGGGGTTCATCGCCGAGCACAATCTTTGGGAATACCGGTTTGAGCGCGAGATCAGATTACCGCAAGCCAACGGCGGCGTCGTTGCCGGGGACCTCGTCCGCTTTTACGTTCTCGTGGTGGGCTCGAAGGCGCTCGCCGACGTCGAAGCGGTTATCTGTGACGAATGCGAGGAAACCGTAGGCAAGAACCTATTGGATCAGCTTCATAATCCCGAGGCCAATTCGAATTAGTGGCGATTATCGACCGGCTTGGGGCCGTTCGCGGCGTCCTGTGCGCCTGCGGCCGTAACCATCGTGGCCTGCGTGAGCGGCCGGCGTTTCGCGATCGCGCGTAGGGCCGCTTCGCAAATCGCGAAGGGCAGATTGTCGCCGACCGAAGCGCCGCAGCCTTCGAAATTTTTCTCTTCCAAAACTTTGAGCATTTGCTCGGGAGCAGCCCAGCCTTCAACGTCGGGCGGGCCGGCGAAGGCAAACCAGTTTCCGTTTTCGATCGCGAGCACCGAAATGTGCATCTTCTCGGCGACCTTCCAGGCCCATTCGATATCGCGCGTGTAATTGCGCAGGGGACGTTCGCCGGTCTTGGGATTCTCGAGCAAAACTTTACCGCGGGCCCAAACCTTGTGGCCGAAAACTTCTATCGCAATCTGCGTATCAATCTCACGTCCCGGGCGCATACGGACCTCCGCTAATTAAGCCGAGTTTAGGCAAAAGCGGTAGGCGAAGTCAAAAGCTTGTCGGCGTGATTTAATCAGCGCGCGTAAAGGTTGACCAGACGTGCGAGGTCTTCCGGTGAAAGCCCGGAGGCCGAAGGTTCAATCTTCGCGCCCGTTAGCGATTCGATCGTGAGATCGCCGCGAATCCGGGCGAATTCGGTAGGCTGGTAGATCATGACCGACTGAAAATCGAACGGGCGATTTTTTTGCGGTACGGCCATCGCCGCCGGCGCGGCCTCGAACTGACTTTGTTTATCCTCTTCAATTTTGTCCCAGTTCACGCGTACGAACTGATCGCGGTCGGGACGCGAGTGTTCGTGGATAAAGCCCAGGGCGTGCATTATCTCGTGCGTGATTTCTTTGTCGTAACAGCGGTCGTCCAAGTAAATCGGCTGGTGGCCGCCGATCATGCCTACGTACGACAAACATAAATTAGATTGCCCCGGCGAAAACACGAGCGAATCTTTTTGGTTGGTGAACGGGACGAAGCGCACCGGCGTGTATTCGTTAAAGTAGGCCAGCACGCGCTGCACGCGCTCCGGATTTACGAAGCGCGGATCAAACGAGTAAGCGACTTCAGCGCCGACCCAAGGCTTTACTTTCGGCGCTTCGATAAAACCTTCGGGCGGGAAATTTTCTTGGGTTGGCCGGCCGAGCAATTGATCGCCGAACGAAACGACCAAGCCATCGACGAGCACGAACGGGATAGAATTCAGCGGCGGCTTTTGGCGGCCGCCGGCCGGTGGTGGCGTAGCCGGCATCACCCTGCCCAAAGCACTATCGCGAGAAGCGGGTGCGGGGGCGGGCCGCCCGGCCGGCGCGGTCATTGGCCGGGAAGGTAGAGCTCGCGCGGGCGCTTGCGTCGGTGCGGCCGCGGGCACTTCGTTGGCGACGAGCGGCTCGATGACCGGGCCGGGTTTAGAAAACTCCCGCCAGATCAGAATAATCAAAACAAGAACGGCGATGATGAGCGCGGGCTTTTTCATTTCGGAAACTTCATCGCCGCGAGCACGCGGTCGAGTACGGGTTCGCGCAGATCGGGCACAAGCACCAGGCCGAAGAAAATAGTGTAGACCGCTTCTTCATCGTCTTTGCTAATCTGGGGGAATTGGCTTTTCACTTTTTCACGGAAACGTTTTTCGAGTTGCTTCAAGCCCGTTTGCACGGCCGACGGTTGGTGACGCCAATGAAAAAAGAATTGGGCGACGTGCGGTGCTTGTTTGAAGCGGGCGCGCGTGGCGAGGATCGATTCTTTCATGCGGCCTGACTTCCACATCGAAATGCGTTCACTACTTAGACCAAAAAATTCGTCGCCGATCGTTTTCAAAGCTTCGTTTAGAATCGCTTCCTTAGATTTTCCGAAATAGTAATACACGAGGGTACGTTGGACACCACTCATGCGTGAAAGTTCGGCCATTTTCCAGCGCAAGTGTCCACGCAAAATTTCGAGCCGAACCACGGCGTCTAAAATTTGAATGTAATTGGCGTCTTTCATGTAAAAGGAAGTTTAGAATCGCGGCGGGCCGCGAGGCAAGAAAAGAACCCCCGGAACGAATCCCGGGGGTTAGATGCGCTCCCCTGTGTACCCCAAGAGCCGTCGCCGGCTCTTCCCTAAGACAAGAACAGTTATATCGAATGAAATGCGAAATTGCTCGTCCCGTCGTTGACAGAATCGCCGGGATTTTGTCAGGGTTAATCGGTGCGTGGGTAAGCGCAGAGTGTCTAGGTTCATTTTAAACAGGGGATCACATCATGATTATCAGTCTATTGTCCGTGGCCATGGCCGGAACGGTCTTTGCCGCGCCCGCGCGCAAGCTCACGCCCGCCGAGGACACCGCTCGCCGCGATAAATTCATCAACGCGCTGATCGCAAAAATGACGCCCGAGGAAAAAGCCGGCCAGATGAACCAGTACACCGCCGATATGGCCGTCACCGGGGCTTCGCTCAATTCGAACTACAAAGAAGAATTAAAAAAGGGCCGCGTCGGCTCGATTCTTAACGCCGTTGGGCCAACGGCGATCCGTGAGTTGCAAAAAATGGCGGTCGAGGGAACACGTCTAAAAATCCCGCTGATCTTCGGTTACGACGTAGTGCACGGCCACCGCACGATTTTCCCCATCCCGCTCGGTGAAGCGGCGAGCTGGAATTTGGATATTATCGAAAAATCGGCACGCGTGGCCGGCCGTGAAGCCGCCGCCGACGGTCTGCAGTGGACGTTCGCGCCGATGGTCGATATTTCACGCGACCCACGCTGGGGCCGCGTGAGCGAAGGCGCTGGTGAAGACACTTGGTTAGGTTCGAAAATCGCGGTCGCGCGAGTCAAAGGTTTCCAAGGCGATAAGCCGGGATCGACGGATTCGGTCTACGCGTGCGTGAAGCACGTTGCCGCTTACGGCGCGCCGATGGGCGGGCGTGATTACAACACGGTCGATATGTCCCAGCGTGAATTGTTCGAAACTTATTTGCCGCCGTACGAAGCCGCCATCAAAGCCGGCGCGCGGACGGCGATGACTTCGTTCAACGAAATCGACGGTGTGCCCTCGACGGGAAATGATTGGTTGCTCAACAAATTGTTGCGCAAAGATTGGAAGTTCAAAGGCTTCGTCGTGACCGATTACACCGCCGTCAAAGAAATGGTCCCGCACGGTTTTGCGGAAGACGATAAGGACGCCGCCCGCATCGGTATCAACGCGGGTGCCGATATCGATATGCAATCAGGCGCTTACGTCAATTATCTCCCGGCCCTGCTCAAGGAAGGCAAAGTGAAGATGGCGACGGTCGACGCTTCGGTCCGCCGCATCCTCGAAGCCAAGTGGGAACTCGGCCTTTTCGAAGATCCTTACCGCTTCAGTGATGAAGAACGCGCGAGAAAAATATTACTCGCGCCCGAACATCTAGAAATCGCGCGAGACGTCGCCCGCCGCTCGATCGTGCTTTTGAAAAATGACAATCAAGTGTTGCCCTTGAAGCGCACCGGCACCATCGCGCTGATCGGCCCCCACGCCGACAACAAGCGTGATCAGATCGGCAATTGGTCTTCACGCGGCGACGGCCGCGACGTAGTGAGCTTGCTCGAAGGTATGAAGGCCGGCGCGAAAGGAAAAGTAAATATCTTGCACACGCAAGGTGCGAACTTAATCGAAGCGGGCGGACTGCGTGATTTCTTAAACACGCACGCCGGCAATATCGATTTGAGTCCCTCGACGCCGAAGGCTCTGGCCGACGAAGCCGTGCGTATCGCGAACAAAGCCGATGTCGTCGTCATGGCGCTCGGCGAAGCGCAAGGCATGAGCGGTGAGGCTGCGAGCGTATCGCGCATCCGTATACCCGCGCACCAAGTGGATCTTCTTAAACGTATTAAGGCCGAAACGAAAAAACCGATCGTCCTGGTTCTGTTCAACGGCCGGCCGCTCGCGCTCGAAACGGAAAATAATTTGGTCGACGCGATGGTGGAAACTTGGTTCTCGGGTACGCAGGCGGGTAATGCCATCGCCGACGTGCTCTACGGTGATTACAATCCATCGGGCAAGTTGCCGATTACGTTCCCGCGCAACGAGGGTCAGATTCCGATTTTCTACAGCGTCAAGAACACCGGCCGTCCCGATGACGGCAAAGAAAAATACCGCACGAAGTATCTGGACGTCGCGAACACGCCGCTGTTCCCGTTCGGCTTCGGCTTGAGTTACACCAACTTTGATATTTCTGAGCCGCGCCTAAGCTCGACCGCGATTTCGCCGAACCAGAAGTTAGACGTCGAAGTTACGGTTAAGAATGTCGGCGATTACGACGGCGAAGAAACCGTGCAGCTCTACATTCGCGACATGGTGGGCTCCGTCACGCGCCCCGTGAAGCAATTGCGTGGATTCAAAAAAGTCTTCTTGAAGAAGGGCGAGTCGCGCGACGTTGCGATGTCGTTGAATATCGAAGATCTGAAGTTCTACGACCGTGACATGAAATGGACCTTTGAACCCGGCGCGTTCAAGGTCATGGTCGGCGCCGACTCAGCCAACGTAAAATCGGCCGACTTTCAATTGTATAAAGGCAAGGTCCCAAAGGGCGCGGGCAGCTTAGCAAAACGCGACTAAGTTTGCCCGATTAAAGAATTCCCGCGTGATCGTAGACTAGGCGAAGCGTTTCGCTCGCCTTGGCCCGGGCCGCTTCGGCCCCTTGTTTCATTAAGCTAGCCAAATGATCGCGGTTGGCCATCAGCTCACGGTGCTTCGCCTGCACAGGCTTCAACGTCTCGATGACGACTTCGGCTAAGCCAACTTTTAAGTGCCCGTACATCTTGCCCTCAAAATCTTTTTCGATCTCGGCGTATGACTTGCCGGTGAGCACCGAATAGATGGTCATGAGGTTCGCGATGCCCGCGCTATTTTCGTCGTACTTAACGACGGTGCCCGAATCGGTGACCGCGCGTTTTAATTTCTTCTCTAAGACTTTGGGGTCATCGAGGATCGATATCATTCCGTTTTTATCAGGATCGGACTTCGACATTTTTTTGGTCGGGTCGGCGAGCGACATGATCTTGGCGCCCTTCGGAGCGATCAGCGGCGCCGGCTCTTTAAAAACATCACCGAAGCGGTTGTTAAAATATTTCACCATATCGCGGCACAGTTCGATGTGTTGTTTTTGATCTTGCCCCACCGGCACGAAGTCGGCGCGGTAGAGCAAAATATCGGCGGCCATCAAAACCGGGTACATCAATAAACCCGCGTTGATTTGTTTTTTGTTTTCCGACTTATCTTTAAATTGGGTCATGCGCTCGAGCTGACCTATTGGCGTGATGTTCGTCAAAACCCAGTTGAGCTCGGCGTGTTCCGGCACCATCGACTGCACGAACAGCGCACATTTCGCCGGATCTAATCCTAAGGCGATGTACTGCGCGTAAAAACTCAACGTTCGTTCGCGCAGTTCTTTTGGATCTTGGTGATCGGTAAGCGAATGCAGGTTAGCGACCATGAAGTACGCGTCGTAGTCTTCGGTCATCTTCGTCCACTGGCTAACCGCGCCGATGTAGTTGCCGAGCGTGAGATCGCCGCTGGTCGTGGAGCCCGAGAGGACCGTCCCTTTTTTTGCCTGATTATTTTTCATGCCGTCAACATAACAATGATTGGCACGGAAATCGAGAATCATATTGGTGCGCCGGTGACCCATTGTGAATGACATGTGAAAACACGCTCAATGCCGACCTAAGGACTGCCGAAAAGAAAGAAAGCGAAAGGGCAGGATGCGCTTCGTAGTTTTCGGCAGTCTCATTATGAGTTTCACCCTCGCGGGATGCGCGGGACCGATGACGCCCTTCGGGGCGCTGAACGGACTGGGGCGCCGCGCGCAAACGCTTTTCTCGCATATTCTGCCCGTGACTTCCGACGGCCCTATTCTTCACTTTTCACCGCGCAGCCAAGTTCTTCACACCGCAATGCCGATGAGTATCATCATTGAAGATGCCACGGGCGTGCCCGAGGATTTTGAATTTACGCTGACCTACAACGGTGAGGACGTTACCGCTCAGTTTTTATCGAAGGTCGAACGCGCCTACCTCGATCCTCTTCACCGCCAACTAAAATTAACCTCGCGCTCGCTTCGTTTACTGCCCGGCCGGGACAACGTGATTCTCGCGGGCTATCGCCGCCACGCCGGCGGTGAACTCGTGATCCGCGACTACGCACCGCCCACTTGCTCGGCGTTCGAGGCGGGGCGAAGTCTCGCCAGTCTTCCCGAATTTCAACCGGGCCCGGGCGTGCTCGATTCAATCAATCGTTATTCTTCGGGCAAGAATCTAAACCCATTTTTGGTGGCGGGCTTGATTGCACAAGAATCATCGTTTGATCCGCGCGCGTTGAGTAAGAGTAAGGCGCTGGGCTTAACGCAAATCACTTCGCTCGGTGAGGGTGAGGTCGTCAAACGGGGCGGTGATTGGCCGCGCTTGCCCGAGGTCGCCGACATGTCGCTGCTCGAACTGCGGCTCGCGATCCTCGGCGGTAAAATCCACGCGGGCAACGAATGGCGGCTTAATCCGGACTTATCGGTTCGTGGCGGCGTAGAGTATCTCGATTATATTTCTTCGTACTGGCAAAAGCCCGACAAGCGGGAACTCGTCGACAAATACTTGGGTGCCACGGACGAAGCTTTCAGCGGGCTGATCCTCGCCAGTTATAATTCAGGGCCCGCGCGCGTGAGCGAGGCGCTCGACCGTAAAGGCGCCGATTGGATCAAAGATGACGAGTTGAACGAAGCACGGCGCTACGTCGGGCGCGTAAGCAGCTACTGCGACTATTTCGGGCGGGGTTCCAATGCGCCATAGACCATTCACGCTTATAATTATAGCGGCCACGCTCGTTGCGATCGCGCTTTCGTTACCTTTGCAAATCATGGTTTTATACGGCCACGGCTTCGGTGAATGGCCGCAAGTTTTAGATAAATTAACGTGGCTGAATTGGCTGACCCTCGGTGGTTGCGTCGCGACGGGGCTCCTCGTTTACAGAGCATCGGGATTGGCTCGTTACGCCATCCCGGCCGTCACCGGCGTCGTTGCGCTCAATAATTTTTTCGTCGGATACTTTGCTACCGATTTCTCCTTCTTGTCGGCGTCGTTGGGGACGCTGTCGTTCGGGGCCTTAACCGTGCCGCTTTACTTCGGTTCTTCGCGCGAGTTCTTTCTGCATCCCGAACGGCGATGGTGGCGCGCGAAGGTGCGCGTGACAAAAAATATCCCCGTTTTTGTAGGCGGAACGCATACGAAGATCAGCGGCGAAACCTTCGACATCTCCGAGTCGGGAATCTTCGTTCCGCTCAGCAGCGACATGCTACCGCTCGAAGGTGAGGTGAGTCTTTGCCTGACCCTCGGTGCGCACCGGCAGCTTCTTTGTTCCGCGCGTGTCGTTCGTCGCGGCCCAGCCAAGGGTTCGTATCCCGCCGGCGTCGGGTTGCAATTCACCGGCCTGACTTGGAGTCAGCGCCGTGAACTGAAAGATTACCTGGCACGTCAACTAGAACCCGGCCTTTAAGTTTGACGCTCCATCCGGGCTCTATTAAGACTTTTCCACATGAATTTAATCGAACGCCGTTTGACGACCAGCCCAAAAGTTTTGCCTGACGTAAGCCAACTCGGTTTCGGTCAGCACTTCTCGGATCATTGGTTTTATAGCAAGTACACCAAGGGCAAAGGCTGGCACGAATCGGCGATCGCGCCGTACGGTCCCATTCCGCTTGATCCCGCGGCCAGCGTGCTCCACTACGGGCAGGCCTTGTTCGAAGGCATGAAAGCTTTCGTACAACCAAACGGCAAAATTTCTTTGTTTCGTCCCGACTTTAATATTCGCCGCATGCAAATGGGTGCCGAACGTCTTTGCCTCGAACCGCCACCGGCCGATCTCTTCATCGAAGGTTTGGAAGAGTTGATCGCGGTCGAAACGCGCTGGGTTCCTAAAGAAGACAACTGCGCTCTGTACATTCGCCCCACGCTCATCGGAACCGAACCGTTTCTCGGCGTGCGCCCTTCGCGCGAAGTTTTGTTTTACATAATACTTTCTCCGGTCGGAACGTACTACTCGAAGGGCACCGCGCCCGTTCGCATATGGGTTGAAGATGTCGCCTTGCGTGCGGCACCCGGCGGATTAGGCGCGACCAAAGCCGCCGCCAATTACGCGGCCGGTTTGCAGGCCGCCGTCGGCGCTAAAGACAAAGGCTACGATCAGGTATTGTGGCTCGATGTTGAGCGCGAAGGCATCGAAGAAGTCGGCACCATGAACGTGTTCTTCGTCTTAAAGGATGAAGTCGTCACGCCCGCCTTGAACGGTAGCATTCTCGCCGGCTGCGTGCGTGATTCGGTCATTCAGATTTTGAAACACGAAGGCATGAAAGTTTCCGAACGAAGGATCACCATTCACGAATTGATCGAACACCAAAAGTCGGGAAATTTGTTGGAAGCCTTCGGCACGGGCACCGCGGCCGTTATTTCGCCGATCGGTGAAATTGCCTACAAAGGTTCGCCCTATTATATTTCAAAAGGTGAAACCGGTTCGGTCAGCCGTAGCCTGCTCAAAACCATTTCGGAAATTCAGCGCGGCCTCGCGCCGGACATTTTCGGGTGGATGCGCCCGGTAAATCCTAGGTAAGTACAAAATCTAAAGCCGGAATAAAAAATCGGGGAATGTTCATTCCCCGATTTAAAGTACCGCACCGTGGGGGCGTGAACTATTGCGCGACGACGATTTCGGCGAGCTCGAGATGAACGCGGACCATCTCGCAGGCCTGCGCTTGACCTTGAGGGGTCGTGCAACCTTTGAACACGAAATCTAGGTTGGCGACTTGATCGGGCTTTTGCACCGACATCGTGTGCTCGATTGAAGCGGGCGCGAAGGTGTAGGCACTTTGGCGAACGGCGAAGGTTTGATCCTGACGCTCGAGCGTCATCCACAATGTTTCACCCTGGTAAAGATCTAACGTCCCGTTGCTGGTGAGCACTACGCGATCGATTGTAAACAAAGTGAGTATATCGCGCGAGATTTCCGGATACTGGACGCGAATTTCTTCAGAAGCCTTTTGGCTGTTTTCGGAAGTGATTACGCGCTCACCAACCGACGAGCTGACTAAGGTATCACCGCTTGGAACGAGCGGAGTTGCCGTGTCGGCCGATGCCATGCTGAGAGCGAAAAACGGACTTAACGTGAACGCGAGTAGTGCTTTCATAAATGATGTCCCTCCATGTTTGGACTAAGTTGCTGACGGGTTAACGTTGAGCAAGTCGCGTGCCGCGGGCAGCATCAAATAAGAATGATTTGTAGGTGAGATAAGAAAATTTGGGAGTAGAAAACGGGGCGCGTGAGGCAGCTTGCCTCCGTTCTGTCAGAACCTCGCGCCCGGGTGCTTATATAAATCGCAGGACTTTAGCCGTGGTGGTGGCCGCCCGGGCCGTGGACGTGACCGTGCTCGAGCTCTTCTTCGGTAGCTTTACGAACGTCGGTGATTTCGATTTCAAAGTTCAGAGTTTTGCCGGCCATTTCGGAATTGCCGTCAACCGTGACCTCGTCGCCTTTGATGCCCGTGATCGTCAAGATCATCGGACCGCCTTGCGAGTTCACTTGAAATTGCATCCCGACTTTTAGCGTGGGCGCGCCTTGGAACTGCGCTTTGGGAATCGTTTGGACCAAACGCTCATCGCGCTCGCCGTAACCTTTTTCGGGCGGCAGCGAAACTTTGAATTTATCGCCGGTGGCTTTGCCCATCAAAGCTTCTTCAAGTCCGGGCACGATGTTTCCCGCGCCTTGCAAGAAAGTCAGCGGCGCGCGGCCGGCGCTTGAGTCGACGGTCTCACCTTTGTCGTCCGTAAGGGTGTAGTGCATGCTGACGACGGTTTCATTAGCGATATTCATGGGGACCTCTCAATCCAATAATGGGAAGCGTTAAAGGGGGCCAACTTCGCATTAATTATTTACGGAAGCAACGGTCTATTTGCCCGTGAGGCGCGCTTTGAAGGTGGGGTAGTCGTTATAGAGGGGCGCGATCTCGGCTTTGAACTTATCTTGCGCGATGAGTGCGAGAATTTCACGGTGGCACCGTTCACCCAAAGCGCACTGGCAGATAAAGTAGACGTCTTGTTTGCGGCTAATGTCGGTGATCCGGCGGAGCGATTCGATAGCGCCGGGCTCGAGCGTGAAGCGCGCCTCGTAATCGGTCCGTTTGAAAGCCTCTTCGTGACCGACGGTTTCTTCGAGATCTTTCCATTCACGGAACAGCTCGCGATCGGGCGCGAGATGGGTCCGGTACTCGTCCATCAGGTTTTTCTTCAGACCACGCGGGAAGAACGCCATCGCGACGACGATGTAGCCTTGCGCGCGCGTAAGTTCGCCCGAGCGGAGCTGCTCGAGCGAGCCTTGCTTCAGCATTGCCCTAGTTCCTTCAGCAGATCGCCGCCGAAGAGTTCAATTTTGGCGGGACCAAGCCCGTAGACTTTTTCAAGCTCTTCGAGCGACGCGGGATTACGGCTCGCAAGATCGCGTAAGGTCTTATCGCTGAAGATGATGAACGCGGGTACGTCGCGCTCTTTCGCGAAACGCTTGCGCCAGTCGCGCAAGACGAGCGCGCGCGCTTCGGCCTCGGGGCTGTCGATCTGCATCGCGGGTTCGCGCGAAGATTTTGGTTTGCGCAGGCGGGTCTTCCCCGCGGCGGCGGGACGGGCGGATTCGGCGGGCCTAATGATCTTCATTTGAGAGACCGGCGCGCAAATATCACAATGTCCACAGTGATCGATGCGATCGGTGTCACGGAAATATGTCAGGATACCTTCGTGGCGACACTCGGCACTTTCGACGAATTGGGTGATCGCTTCGAGCGAGCGCCAGCGTTGGTTGATGATCGAGGCTTCGGCTTTTGCGCTCGTGATGAAGTAAGAATGAAGACCGCGGTCTTTTTTTGCGTAAAGCAGAAGACAAGTCGAAGGTTTGCCGTCACGGCCGGCGCGCCCCATCTCTTGGTAAAGAGATTCGATGTTCGCGGGCATCTGTACGTGCACGACTAAGCGCACGTCGGGGTAATCGATACCCATGCCGAAAGCATTGGTCGCGACCATGATCCGAATTTCGCGGCGGTCTAATTTCTCTTGCACGAGTTTACGCTCGTTCGCGCCGAGGCCGGCGTGGTAATAGCCGACACGCTCAAATTCCGAACTGAGCGCGGAAGCAAGATCCTCGCAACCGTTGCGGGTTCCGCTATAAATTAAGATACGGCCTTCGGGATTCTTGCGGATCGCTTCGCGCAGCAGTCCCAGCTTGATTCCTTCGTCGGCGCAAATCTCAACCTGGTAAAATAAATTAGGCCGGTAAAAACCGTAGACGTGACGTTCGGGCTTTTGGATCTTCAGCTGCTTTTCGATATCGCTGAGCACGCGCGGAGTTGCCGTCGCCGTGAGCGCCAAGATCGGAACTTCGGGTTTGATCTCACGAAGCAAAGCCAATTTGCCGTAATCCTCGCGGAAGTCGTGACCCCACTGCGAAACGCAGTGGGCTTCATCAATCGCGAACAACACGACCTTTTGCGATTTTAACCATTCGGCGAAGTTCGCCGTTCGTGCGCGCTCGGGGCTAAGGTAAAGGATGAACGATCCGCCCTTGTTCAATTCACGGAACACTTCGCGCTTTTCGTCCTGCGTTTGTCCGGAATGCAGACATCCGGCCGGCAAACCTTGCGCACGTAAAAGCCGGACCTGGTCCTTCATCAGCGCGATGAGCGGTGAGATCACGATCACTAAACCGTTGAAGTGCATGGCCGGTAATTGGTAGCACAACGATTTGCCGCCGCCCGTGGGCATGACGGCCAGCGTGTCGTGCTTCTTAAGAATAGACTCGAGGATGGGCAATTGGCCCTTACGGAATTCGGACAGTCCGAACCGAGTCTTAAGAATGTCGTGCAGCGGCAGATTTTGTTCCATGATGCTCCCGGGATTAGAAGGCTTGGACCGGCGAAAAGCAAGTCCCTACGGTGGAACATTGCCTTCAAAATCCCTGCCGGATATCTACCGGATTTGGGCGGTCGCGGTCGGGGTCGTGATCATCGTTGTTACGTTAATCCAGTCCGAAACCGAATTCACCTTTGCGTACACGCCGAACTTGCCGGGCTGCGCGCAACCTTCACCCCAGCTCACCACGCCGATGAGTTTACGCACGCCGGTCACCGGGTCCGCGGTCGTCAAGGGGCCACCGCTGTCGCCGTAGCATGAATCTTTGCCGCCCGCGGGTAAGCCCGCGCAAATCATGCGGTCCGTGATTAGGCCGGCGTAAGCTTTGTCACAAACATCTTTCGTGACGAGCGGAACTTCGACTTTCTGCAAGAGATCCGCCGAGCGCAGGGTTTGGAGCGACTGGCTCATCTCGCCCCAGCCCGCAACCATCGACATCATCTCGGCGGCGGGGCCGACGGGCACGGCGATCTCTTCGCCGTTCACCTCGATGGGCGGGTAGATGCTGTCCTGGTCGAGCTCGATCAGCGCGAAGTCGTAGTCGGTGGTTTGTTCATCGTAGAGCGGGTGACGAACGATACGTTTTGGCCCACGCACCTCGGCCCCGGAAGTATTGTTCTGATCAATCAACCCGAGATAAACTTTATTTATATATCCACCTTCAACGCAGTGGGCGGCCGTCAGCACCCAGTTTTTACGAATCAACGACCCGCCACAGAAGTGACCCATGCCGCCCGCCTGAAGTGAAACGATGAAAGGGAACTCGCCCGCCGCCGCGTCACTGCCGCCGACGATCATCGGTCGTAGGCCGGCCGAAGCATTAAAGGTGACGGTAGACAGAATCGTAAGCGCAAACTTCGTGAGCGTCTTCATGGAGTTCCCCCGTGGTGCAAACATTTTTCGTGTACTTATGTTTTATCCGGCGGGCTGGTTTTCCACACCGGCACCCCGAGAGAACTGGACGTAAATCCAGTGGGCGCAAGTCGTTGGGTGGTCGGGATTTTTCAGTCTTGTTCGGTGTAATGCTTGGAATGCCGTTAAATATTTGAGAGCCTTATATCGTCAACGTTAACATTAACACGAGGATACAACGTGATTAAGTCAGCTGTGCGAGTAAGCGTTTTAGGTTTGGTTGCAACTTACGTTATGGGTTGCGCTTCGGCGATGTCACCCGTTACCGGTGCTTGGTACACCGACGTAAAAGGCCCGATGGGCGTTACGGATGCTTACGGCGGCACCGCCACCGGTGAAGCTTGCGCTTCGACCATTCTTGGTTTGATCGCGACGGGCGATGCCTCGATCGACACCGCGAAGAAAAACGGCGGCGTGGCTCAAGTCACCGCGGTTGATCACCACTCAACTTCATTCCTCGGCATTACCGCTAAATTCTGCACGGTTGTTTACGGTAAAAAAGGCGCTTCGGGCTCCGCTAAAATGTAGTGTGTTTTTAGCCGCGCTTACCGTTCGGTGGGCGCGCGCTTGATTTTCTTTCTTCTTTTCTCCATCTAAAAATTCAACGACTCCAACTTAAGACGCTGCTTCGCAGCCCTTGCTCTATCGTATCGAATGAGCAAGACGGTACGTTTAGGGGCCGGGCGACATCTTAGCTTACTCGATAACTCGGTGTTTAAATTCTGGAAAAGAGACGGTGCGTAATTTTAGGCTTCGAGGCGCAGATCTTCTTTTGCGGAGATGATCCGTCCTTGTGAGTGCGGTCTTTCCGCCTTCCGGGCGGAAAGAATTAAAAATATTAATAATTTATTATTTTAGGTTTTAGGAAAGGCCATATAAACACGTCCAATTTACAACGCAGAGTTTCCTGTCTGGACAGGAAAAGGTGCGTCACTCATTCACGTGAACCGATCCGCACGTGAACCGATCAGCTCAGCAGCAAGCGCAGAATCAACAACGATGAGACGATCAACAACGCGAAGCGGGCGAAGACCGTCGCGTTTTTCATCGCATAGCTCGCGCCCGTGGCGGCGCCGGCGGCCATGCCCAAGGCGACCGTTAGGCCGGTGGGCCACACGACTTGTCCCGCGGACGCAAAGGTGACGAGCGCGACCGAGGCGGAAGTGAAGTTTGCGATTTTGGCCGTCGCCATCGAGGTGAGTAGCGGCATGCGCGCCAGCACGAACAGCGACAAGAACATTAACGTTCCTCCGCCTGGCCCGGCGATCCCGTCGTAGAATCCGCAGCCCAGCCCCGCCACGTACAGACCGCGCAAGTTAGGCCGCGAGTGATCACCGCGCATGGATTGTTTAATCCACATTTCACGGCGGAAGACGATCCACAACACGACCGGTGCCATCGCGGCGATCAACCATTTGTACACCTCGGGCGAAACGAAACGCGAACACCACGCGCCCACTACTGCGCCGAGGCCGACCATGAAAGCGAACGTCCAATTTCCTTTCAACGTGACATGACCGCCGCGGCGATAAACGTACAAAGCGACCGCCGTCGACACGCAGCCGACGATCTTGTTTGTCCCGATGGCGACCGCGCCGGGTTCGAGCATGATCGAGAAAACGGGGACGGTGATGAGGCCTCCGCCACCCGCGATCGAATCGACGAAGCCCGCGAATACCCCGAGCAACACCAAGAAGATCGTGGTGAGCGTATCCACCGATTTAAACGTACTTTTTTAAATATTCGCGGACCTGAAGAATCCACTCGCCGTCAAACTCCGGCGAGAAAACGCGGCCCGCGGACCAATCGTAGGCCTGACGCGGAGTTTGCACGCCGAGGCCCTGCGCCTCATCGGCAAAGCGCGGCACGATGTGCGTGTGCAAGGCAGGATCTTGATTGCCCCAGGTTTCGTAATTGATGCGGATCGCGCCGCGCACTTTCAGCAAAGCGTCACCGACGCGCCCCATGTCGATCGCGTATTGCGCACGTGCTTCTTCGCTCAAGGCGTTGAAGTCGGCCGCGACGGGATCGGCCATGAGGACGCAGTAGCCTTGCAGCGGCTGCGTGTCACCGGCGATGACCCACCCGGACTTTAATTTAATAATCGCCGAGGGCAGCTGGCCCGCTTCGCAACTTCGAATTTTTTTATGAATCCCGGTGGGCATGCGGGATTTTTACTGGCAAACTCCCTGGCTGTGAAGAAAAAGTTTTGGTCCGACGGAATCAAATTTCAATGTCAGGGTTCAGGAAATTGCTGCGTCAGCCGCGGCGGCTACGGTTACGTCTACGTAACCAAGAGTGACCGCAAGGCGATGGCCAAGCAACTCGGCTTAACCACGCTCAGCTTCACCGCGAAATACTGCGATCAAGAAGCGGGAATTTGGAAACTAAAGAACGGGCCTACCGACGATTGCGTCTTTTTAGAAAACAAACGATGCGGCGTTTACCAGGGCCGGCCCACTCAGTGCCGCACGTGGCCCTTTTGGCCCGAAGTACTTAACGCCAAAACATGGACGGGCGAAGTCGCCGCCTTTTGCCCCGGCGTGGGCAAGGGCAAAGTATGGACCGCCCGCGAAGTCGAAGAACAACTCAACGATCAAATCAAAAGCGAAGACGCTTACGGTTCCTGAAGGCGCTCCCCACTCCTGGGAGTGGGGAGTACTTCCAGCAGTGGGGGGCGCCCCCGGAAAACGCGGGAGGCAATCATGAGTCAGGGATATTTCCGTTTTCCGGCCGTTCACGGCAATAAGGTGGCGTTCACGAGTGAGGATGATCTTTGGGAGGTGCCGCTCACCGGCGGAGTCGCGCGAAGACTCACTTCGGGGCGCGGAACTTTTTCGCGACCGTCTTATTCGCCCGACGGTAAGTGGCTGGCGTTTTCTTCGGCCGAGGAAGGACACCTCGAAATTTTCGTGATGCCCGCCGCGGGCGGGGAGATTAAGCGACTCACTTACCTCGGCGCGCAGTCGGCGGTTGCGGGTTGGCAAGATGAGCGAACCATTTTATTCGCGTCGACCGCGTTCGAAGCGCAACGCGCGCCGGGATCTTGCCGCATCACGATCGACGGCGGTATGCCGGAAGCATTGAATCTCGGGCCCGCGATGAACCTGGCTTTGAATCCCAAGGGCGGCGTGGTTCTCGAACGCAATTCGCTACGCTCAGATCCCGCGCACTGGAAACGTTACCGCGGCGGCACGGCCGGCAAATTGTGGTACGCCGAAACGCTGGATTCCGAATTCCGCCCGCTCATTCAATTGAACGGAAATCTCGCGCGCCCCATGTGGGTCGGCGACAGGGTTTATTTTGTTTCGGATCACGAGGGTCTCGCCAATCTTTATTCGTGCGACAAGAACGGCGAGGGTCTTACGCGCGAGACGACGCACAAAGAATTCTACGTGCGCAATCCATCCTCCGACGGCAAAACGATCGTGTACCACGCCGGCGCGAAACTTTATTCGTTCGATCCCGCAACCAAAAAAGGCGGAGAAATCCCGGTCGAATACTTAAGCCAACGCACGCAGCGCCAACGCCGTTACGTCAGCAGCACTAAAAATCTTGAATCCGCGGCGCTTTGTCCCGAAGGTGAAGTCAGCGTGCTGACCGTGCGCGGACAATTGCATTTCATGCGCAACTGGGACGGTCCGGTCGGCACCCGCCGCGAAACCGGCACGCGTTTTCGCCTTGGGCAATTTCTAGCCGACGGCAAACGTATCGCCGCCGTGACCGATAAAGAGAACGGCGATGAAAGTCTCGAGATCTTCGACACCGGCGATTTTTCGCACCGGCAGATGGAAAATAAAGAGTGGGGTCGCTTCACCGAGATGACCGTTTCGCCTAAGGGCGCGATGGTTGCCTTCGCCAATCACCGGAGTGAACTTTGGCTCGCCGATGCCGATGAAAAAACAAGTATGCGCATCGCACGCAATCAGCATAAACCGATTTCTCAATTTAACTTTTCGCCCGACGGCAGGTGGCTAGCGTTTTCCGAAAGTCTAGCCTGGAACCGCAGCCGCATTTGCATTGCCGACACCAAAACCGGCGAGGTTAAACCGGTCACGGTACCGCTGTTCGAAGACTATTGCCCGAGCTTCGATCCGGCCGGCAAACATTTGTACTTCCTCGCGCAGCGCGAACTGAATCCCGTGTACGACGGTCTGCAGTTTGAGTTGTCGTTCCCGAAGAGCATCATCGCGTGTGTACTCACGCTCGAAAAATCCACGGTTTCACCTTTTCTCGAAACCGCCGGCGACGGTGCCGGCGAAAAGGACAAAGACAAAGAAAAGGAAAAGGATAAGGACAAAAAGGATCTTGAAGTCCGCATCGACTTCGACCAGATCGAGGAACGAGTTCTTTCGTTCCCGATCGCCGAAGGTAAGTTCACTAAAATTGCCGGCCTCAAAGGCAAAGTGATGTTGCTAAACCATCCGGTCGAAGGCGCGGCCGGGCACGAGTGGATGGGCAAAACTCCGCCGGCGAAAGCGGAAATTACCGTTTACGATTTCAAAACCCAAAAAGCAGATTCGTATTTAAAAGGCGTGACCGACTTCACGCTGTCGCACGACACCTCGAAGGTTATGGTCCGCATCGGGCAAAAACTTCGAGTGTTGAAGACCGCCGACAAGCCCGACGAAGGCAAAGAGCCGTCTTCGCGCAAAAGCGGTTGGCTTGATCTCGACCGCGTGAAGACGCTAATCGAACCGGCGGGCGAATACCGGCAAATGATTCACGAAGTGTGGCGCTTGCAGCGCGATCATTTTTGGCGCGAAGATATGTCGAAGATCAATTGGCCCGCGGTTTTGAAACGCTACCTCCCGTTGGTCGATCTCGTGAACACGCGCTCGGAATTCGGCGATCTCGTGTGGGAGCTACAAGGCGAGCTCGGCACTTCGCACGCCTACGACATGGGCGGCGATTACCGCCGTGAGCCGAGTTATCCCGTCGGCATGCTCGGTGCGGACTTTGCCTACGACGAAAAACACGACGGCTACCGCATCGAGAAAATCCTGCGCGGGGATTCGTGGAAGCTAAGTGAGGCCAGCCCCTTGCGCGCGCCCGGCGTTTTGCTCGAGCCCGGTGACGTGATCGTCGCGGTCAACGGTGTTCGCGTTAGCCGGCAAATCACGCCTTACCAATTACTCATGCACCAAGCGGGCAGCGAAGTGCGATTGACCGCCGTCACCAAAACCGGTGAGACGCGGCAGCTCCGCGTACGCACGCTCGCGGCCGAGACTCCCGCACGTTACCGTGATTGGACCGAACGGAACCGCGAATACGTGAAGAAAGCGTCGGGCGGCCGGGTCGGCTACATTCACATTCCCGACATGGGGCCACGTGGTTTTGCGGAATTTCACCGCCACTTCTTGCGCGATTATGATCAAGACGCCTTGATCGTCGACGTTCGCTACAACGGCGGCGGTCACGTCTCGTCTTTGCTGCTCGAAAAATTAATGCGCAAACGTTTCGGCGTGGATCAATCGCGTTGGTACGGCGCCTACCCGTTCCCCGGCGAATCTCCGGCGGGACCGATGGTTGCGTTGACGAACGAATACGCCGGATCCGACGGCGATATCTTCTCGCACTCGTTCAAACTGAAAAAAGCGGGACCGCTGATCGGTAAGCGCACCTGGGGCGGCGTGATCGGGATTAACCCCACGCACCGTTTGGTCGACGGCGGCGTGACCACCCAGCCCGAGTATTCATTTTGGTTTGCCGACGTGGGCTTCCAGGTCGAAAACTACGGTACCGATCCCGACATCGACGTCGATATCGCGCCCCACAATTACCGGCGCAACGAAGATCCGCAATTAGACCGCGCGCTCCTGGAAGTGACGAAGCTGCTCAAAGCATCGCCACCGTTCCGCCCGGTGATTTCCGAATTTCCGAATTTAGGATTTGAGATCTAGAAACCGACGTTGATCACGGGCGAGACGTAAAACAAGCCCGTGCGGTGGAAGTTAGCTAAGCCGATTTGGATGCCGTGCAGGCTATCGGTGTCGTTCACTAAACCGATTTGGAATCCGTAGACCGAGCGGGCGCGGTTGTATAAACCAATTTGCGCGCCGCGAATGGTGGTGTGCGCGGCCACGTTCCCGAGCACCGCCACTTGAAAGCCGTTCACGCTGCTTTCGCCGCCGATGACGTTCAAGCCGCCGGCGATTTGCACACCGGTCACCGTCGTTTTTTCTTTGCTGTAGTTGACGCCGCCCGCGGCTTCGAGACCCACGATTGTAGTCATGCCGTAGTGAATGTTTGTACCGCCCGCGACGGCGAGACCGACGAAGCGTTGGTCCGTCACGTTACCGAGTAAACCAAAATCGAATCCGTAAACATCGCGGTGGTGACCGTAAAGTACGCTTACGCGTAAGCCCGTGACGCCAAAATCCGAGGGCGGAAATTGCACCGGCGGGATAATTGCCAGCGCGACGGGCGAAACCGCGGCGTGGGCAACGTTGATGAAGAGGGCGGAGAGTGAAATGATGAAGGTCAGAATAGTTTTTTGCATACTCTATTGTAGAATCAATCCTTCAAAATTCAAAGTTAGGCCGGGCCCTTAGATCCCACGGCGAAGGTCTAGAAAGTGGCGGTTTCCTTTTGAAAACCAATTTGGTAAACAAAGATGTGATCCAGATGTTGCCCAGGCCCATCGCGGCATTATGTTTGATCTTCGCCGTAGGCATGATTTCGCTTTGGATCTTTATTCCCGAAGACCTGCTTCCGTACATATCGTTCGTCATGAAGCAAAACACCGCGGTCGGTATCGCTTTCGCCTCGTTATCGTTAATTCTACTGGCCGACGAAAAAGCCTCGGCGGCCGCTTACCGTTTGGGCCGGCTTTTTGCCGTGCTCACGGCGGCGGTCGGTGCCGCAACCCTTTTCGAATACGCCGTAACTGATTTAAAAATCGATCAATTATCACGTCTTGATTACGTCACGCCCGAAAACAATTTATACCCCGGACGAATGGCGCCGAACGCGGCGTTGTTGATCCTGCTCTTCGGCACAGCCATGTACGGGCGCGATTATTCTTCGCGCGGCGGCACCTATCTTTCGGACCACATTCTGTTGATCACGGGCGTTCTCGCGGGCTCGGCGGTTATCGGCTACGTTTATCAATTTAGCGCTCTTTTCCGCGTGTCGAGTTACCTCCGCATTTCGGAATACACGGCCTCCATCTTTTTATTACTGACGATTTCGGCGGCCCTTTCGAGACCGTCTCACAAACCGATAAAGGTATTCTTAAGCAAGGGGCCCGCGGGCGTGATGGCCCGGCGGCTCTTGCCGGCCGCAATCGTTTTCCCGGCCGTGGCGTGCTGGCTCACTTCACGACTGCGCGAATCGGAAATTATAAACCGGCCGACGGGTTATGCGTTGCTGGCGATCGCGTTGATTTTGGTGTTCTCGGCCTTGATTTGGTCGAGCGTGCGCAGGCTCGATAAAAGTGAAAAGCAACGGCAAGAATTCTTTGAGGCCGAAAAACGAACTCTAGCGACGATCAACCGGGTCGGGCAAAATCTTTTGGCCGAGCTCAATATGGAAAAACTGGTGAAGGGCGTGACGGACGCGGCCACGACGCTCACCGGGGCGCAGTTCGGCGCCTTCTTCTACAACATGACCGATGCCGACGGTTCGACGATGCTGTTGAACACGGTCTCCGGCGTAGCTCCGGATAAATTTGCGTCGTTTGGCAATCCACGCTCGACCGCGGTATTTAATCCCACCTTCATGAATCATGGCACCGTTCGGTCATCCGATATTACGAAGGACGGGCGCTACGGCCAAAACGATCCGCAAAAAGGCATTCCGGACGGGCATCCGCCCGTGAAGAGTTACCTAGCCGTCTCGGTCGTTTCTCGCGCCGGTGAAGTCATCGGCGGGCTTTTTTTTGGGCACGAACAGGCCGGCGTGTTTACGGAGCAATCCGAAAAAATTGTCGAAGGCCTTGCGGCACAGACCGCGATCGCCATGGACAACGCAAGATTATACCAGCAGCTGCACGACTCGGTACGTGCCCGCGATGAGTTTTTATCGATCGCCAGCCACGAACTCAAAACGCCGTTAACGACCTTAAAGCTTCAGTCGCAAACACGCGAGCGCATGATCAATAAGGGTATGAACGAACGTTTCACGATGCCCGGCGTACTTAAGATGGTGAAGACGGACTCCCAACAGATCGACCGTCTGGCGCGGCTCGTGGACGACATGCTGGACATCGGCCGCATTAACACGGGCAAACTCACTTTGAATTTCGAAACCTTCGATCTCAATGAACTCGCACAAGAAGTGAGTGAACGCTTCGCCGCCGAATTCCAAGCGGCGGGGGCCGAGCTTTTGTTCGCGAATAATGAGAGGGTGCCGGTCACGGCGGATCGGCATCGTATGGAGCAGGTCATGGTGAATCTGCTCACGAATGCTTTGAAGTACGGAGGCAAGAAGCCCGTCGAAGTCGCGGTAAAATGCGAGCGCGCTAAGGCCGTTTTCGAAGTCCGCGATCACGGTATGGGCATCGCGAAAGAGAACCAGCAACGCATCTTCGAAAGATTCGAACGCGCGGTCACCGCCAGTGAAATCAGCGGCCTTGGATTAGGATTATTCATCGTTCGTCAGATTCTTAATCTTCACCAAGGACATATCGACGTCCACAGTGAAGCGGGGCGGGGCGCAACCTTCTCGGTTCGGCTCCCGCTGGCGGAATCTTAGTAGCCGGCGGGCGGCGGCGGCGCGGCCACCGGGGGTGCCGCGGGATCAATCTCAAGCGTCGCATCGGCCGGCGGCTTCGGCGCGAAGATGCGCGGGTAAAGGATGGTGATCGCTCCGAACACGACGAGCATAACGATCGCGACTTTGACGGCCAATTTATGATTCAAAATTCCGCTCCTTCAGGCATTCCCATCATCGAACCGATATCGCCGACCATGGTGAATGCATATTTGATTATAAAATAAGTGGGGATGTTGAGCGCCACTATCAACAATACCTTTAACAGATCGTTTGTTTCTTTATGCGAATTTTCCCAATATTTATACGCGTGGTGCAGCGAGATATAATTGAACACGACGGGCACCAGTAACGGGGCCCCGAGCGCGAACATAATACCCTTTTTGAAATGATTGGGGCGGGTCGCGGGTTTGACCAAAAGCATGTCCTTGGTCAGCGTCTCCTCGACGATGTTCTTCGCGGTATCGAAGTCTTTTTCGCCGACCAAGACCGTGAAATTGCCCAGCGCATCGGCCAAGAGCTCGGCGCGGATACCGTGGCTAATCAGGAGCGACCTGGCTAACTGAGCTTCGGAGTGATGGGCAAAGACACTTAACTTTTTCACGCTTTACTCCCGGTCCGGCGGATTGCGTTCCGCCAAGTATACCGCTACAAAAGTGGGGGTGAGCAATTTAAAAGAATATTTCGAATCCTTGATCAAAAAAGTAGAAGCGTCCGAGCTTAGCAATCAGGGCAAAGACAAAGACGGCTTTTTCAAACCCACGCGTGAGCTGGTGATCCGTCACTTAAATCTTTTGCGGGATTTGCATCCGAAGCCGCTGGCCAAACCCATGGTGAAAGACTCCTGGAAGTTCGTGGTCGAAAACGTGCCGCCCGAAATGCTGGTCATGGACGAGGATCAAAAAGCGGCGTTAAAGAAACTTTTAGCCTAGCGCCGTTTGTGTGAATACAAGCGTCCCCACCGGCGCGCCTTCGGCAAAAGCTGGAAAAGCACGGGTAGCAGAATCCGGCGTGGAATAAACCTGCGCAAATAATAAAACACGTAAGCGTCGAGCGTCGAAGGGATCCACAACGGCGGATTCTCGGTCTTGATTACGCGAAGGATCGAGCGCGCGATGCCGCCCGAATCCGAAAGGCTTAAACGCATGAAGCGCTCCACGAACGGCGCCATGTTCAAATAGTAATCTCCGTACGTTTCACTCTCCTGCCGCGCGGATTTCGATTTCTCCGTGTAGTAAACCCGCGTGAAGGCCTTCGAGCGCACGAAGCCGGGCTGGATCAAACTGACGTTGATGCCGAGCGGTTTCGCCTCGTACCACAGCGCCTCGCTTAATCCTTCGAGTGCGTATTTCGAAGCGGTGTAAGAAGCCATCGTCGGCATGGCGAGCATTCCGCTTACCGAAGACACGTTAATGATTTTACCGCGCCCGATCTCCCGCATGTGGGGCATGACCAAACGGATTAGCGCTACGGGCCCGAGGTAATTCGTGGCCATCTGAACGTACTCATCTTTTTCGGTCATGTGTTCAACGACCGCGCGGTAGCTAATCCCGGCGTTGTTGACCAGAATGTTCACGCCTCCCCACGCCGCCGAGATCTCTTTGATCAAAGCTTCGCGCGGTTCGGGTAGGGTGACGTCGAGGGCGCGAATCCAAAAGCGGTCACTCTCCTGAAAACGTTCCCGCAACGGGCCGACGTTCCGGGCCGTGATGATCACGCGGTACTGATTTCGTTTGTAAAGCATTTGCGCGAGCGCCAGGCCGATGCCCGAGCTGCAACCCGTAATCAAAATTACCGGCTGAAAAGAAGAGGGTGTGCGACGCCGGACCCAGTACCATAGGTGAAACATGCTTTATTCAACCAGAAATTTAAGCGCAAGTCTTTCGGAAACGAACCGGCCTTTTTCCAGGAAGCCGACGTGCCCGCCACGCTCGGGAACTTCGAGCCGGACGAACGGGTGCTCGCGCAATTCCGCCACGGGAAAACAGCCCGGCCCGAGGAATGGATCGTTCTTAGCGTTGACGATCAGGGTAGGAATTCGGATGTCTCGCAAAAAAGGTTTAGCGCTGGCTTTGGCGTAATAATCATCGGCGCTTTTGAAGCCGTGTAGGGGCGCCGTAAACCGGCCGTCCCAAGTGTGAAAATCCCAAATCCGGTTCGCGCCGGCGATGTCTATGCCGAGCTTGGCGAGTTCCGGTTTTTTCAGTTCTAACTTTTTGTTGAGCGTATGCACAAACTTGCGCGTGTAGATCGCGCCCATGCCGCCGGTCATGCGCTCGGTCGAAGATTTTAAATCCAAAGGCACCGAGAACGTGACGGCTTTTTTAATCCGCGGATCGAGCGCGCCGCCTTTTTCACCCAGGTATTTGAGCGTGATGTTGCCGCCCATGCTAAAGCCGATCAGGAAAATTTCTTTATACTTCTTCGTTCGCAACACGTGTTCGATGACCGCGCCGAGATCATCCGACGCGCCCGAATGATAGAAGCGCATGGTGCGGTTCATCTCGCCGCCGCACGTGCGGCAATTCCAAGCGAGTGCATCGTAACCTTCGGCGCGGAACAAGGGCAGCATGCCTTGGATGTACTTCGATCGCGATGAACCTTCGAGCCCGTGCGAAAATATCACGAGCCGGTCCGAATTCTCCGCCGCCCAATCCAGATCTAGAAAATCACCGTCACCGGTTTCGATACGTTCGCGCACGTAGGCAACGGCTTTCACCCGGCGAAAGAAGTGCGGTATCAATGTTTGCCAGTGTCCAATCATGGTCTAAGATCCTCCGGCAAGGCTTCGCGCAAGGAATCGGGACGCGGCCAACTTGGGTGAGTTTCTTTCAACAACACGATCTTTGTTGCCGGCTTGTTCCCCCGGATCATCCACCCGGTTAATAAGACCGAAGCTTGCGGGTAGGCCTGGAGAATGCGGCCCGGCTCACGTTTAAGATAAATAAAAGTAGTTTTCTGCATCTTGATCACTATCGAGTTCTCGTCGTTCTTGAAGCGGAAGTGTTCTAATTCGCCGCTCTCCAAAGTTTTGGTATAGCCTGTGTTTTGTAAAGTCATTCTCATAGTGCCGCCGGCGAACTCAAGGCTCATCCGCCGTGGTTCCGGGGTTTGCGGGCCCAGGTAGCCTTTATACATAATCGTGGCTTCGGTGCGCGGGGCGGGACTCACCTGTAGATTCGCGAGGAGTTCACGCACGCTGACCGGTGGGGCCACGGGTGTCGGCGAAACGGGCTGAGTGTTCGCCGCGCCGGGCGCCGGAGGTCCCGGTGATCTCGCGAGCCGGCCGTCCAACACGAACCACGCGAGCACGGCAATCACCGCGAAGAGAGCGGCGGTTATCCTAAACTTCATTTTTCCGGTACCAAAGGCCCGTCTGCATATTTCATGGTGACGCGATCGGCCGGGGAAGGCAAGAATGCGGGCGTGAGAAAGATCATTCATGTCGACATGGACTGCTTCTACGCGGCCGTTGAAATGAAATACCGGCCCGAGCTGAAGGGCAAACCGATCGGGGTCGGCGGCCCGGCCAATTCGCGCAGCGTTTTAACGACGGCGAGTTACGAGGCCCGGCGCTACGGCGTGAAGTCCGCGATGTCTTCAAGCCAAGCGTTGCGCCTGTGTCCCCAGCTTATTTTGGTTCCGACTAATTTCTCCCTTTACCGAAAAGAGAGCCAGGCCGTTCGCAACATCTTCGAACGTTTCACGCCGTTGGTTGAACCACTTTCTCTCGACGAAGCTTACCTCGACGTCAGTGACATCAAAGAATTTAACGGCAGCGCCACGCTCATCGCGAAAGAAATCCGCGCGCTGATCGAAAAAGAAACGGGGTTGACCGCTTCGGCCGGCATCGCACCCAACAAATTTTTAGCGAAGATCGCCAGCGACTGGAATAAACCGAACGGGCAGTTCACCCTACGGCCGGAAGACGTCGCCGCTTTTATGCCGACCCTTAAAGTCGAAAAGATCCACGGCGTAGGCAAAGTCACGGCGAAGAAGATGCATTCGCTCGGGTACTTCACCTGCGCCGACTTACAAAAAAAATCCGTGGCCGAATTGGCGCAGCATTTCGGTTCGTGGGCGCAAGGTCTTTACAATAGCGCACGCGGCATCGATAACCGGCGCGTCGAACCGCACGGTGAGCGCAAGTCCTTAACGGTTGAAGAAACCTACCACGACGATCTGCAAACGCTAGCCGACTGCTACGCTAAACTACCCGAGCTCTACCAAGACTGGGAAACGCGCATGCTCCGCGCCAACGAACGCGAAAAGATTCGCGGACATGTCGTAAAGTTGAAGTTTCACGATTTCAAACAAACCACCCACGAGAAATCCTCGCGCGGTTGGCCGCTCATCGCCGACTTTGAAGCGCTTATCGAAAAAGCGTGGGAGCGAAGATCCGAACCCGTCCGTCTGATCGGAATAGGCGTACGCATGGCCGGCGATGAATCCAGAGAGAAGAGAAAGGATTCCACCGGCCAGCTGACGTTTGATCTTTAATTCTGTTTTTGCAAAAACTTGATCCCGGCGTCGACGGCCGCTTGGCTGAAATAATAAGTCGTGATGTGACCGAAGAAGCCGACTTCCATCGTTTCGACCGGAACCTTCTTGTCTTCGAGAATCTTGCGCATCAAGCGCATTTGATCGATGCCTACCAGCCAGTCGTCTTTACCGTGATACATGAACACGGGCGGCGATTCTTTCACCGCGTACGTAATGGGCGAGGCTTCACGCCATAATTTGGGATCCTGATCGCGATTCTTGCCTAAGAACTTTTTGATCAAGGGCGAGTTCGGGTACTGCGACAAATCGGTGGGTGCGGCGCCCGCCACGATGCCTTTCACGCCCGAACCGGCGGGCAAGCCGACCATCAACGCCAAATGCGCGCCGGCCGAATAACCCCAGAGATAAAGTTTCTCGGGGTCGGCGTTGAATTCAGCGGGATGGGCACGCACGTAATTTACGGCCAGGCGAACATCGTCGACCGCCGCGGGATAAGGATTCCGTGGTGCTAACCGGTAAGTGATGTTGAGCGCGACGAAGCCTTGCGCCGCGAGGTCTTTGCAGATGGCCGACATGTCACCGCTGCGGCTGCGCCACCCGCCGCCGTGAATAACGAGCACGACGGGGTGCGGGCCTTTGCCGTTGTCGGGCCGGTAAACGTTGATCATTAGCTCGGACCGCTGCTTATCGAACACAACATCCTTACGAACTTCGTAGGAATACTTTTTTGGCAGAGACGAGCAACCGGTCAAATAGGACAAAGCGAAGATTCCCATGGCCATTCGTCCCGTCACGGTTTGCCCGTTTCGAGCACGTATTCAATCTCGGCGTCGAAGGGTTCCCAGCTGTTTTTGATTTTATTCCGTAACGGCGTTCGGCCTTTGTAGTGCGCGAGCCGCATCGTCTTGGTATCCACGCCCAATAGGATCGGTGAGATAATTACTTTCAGAAAAATACTCGACGGGGCCATGCGGATGTTCAAGCGATCGCTTCCCGGGGTGGGCGCGGTCTTTTGGAAATCGAAGCCCACGCTGCGGCCGAGTTCGAAGGCGCCGAATTGGGCTTCGACTTTTTCGCCGGCGAGTAATTTCTTTTGGTGCGCCAGCAAGAACAGTTGAAAGCCCGGGCCGGTCAAGAAGACGGGTGGTGTCTTCTCGCTCTTTTCGGAATCCAGCTTCTCTTTGCCGTCTTTAGTTTTAAATGTGCGGTAGATCGTGCGGCCGTCTTCGGCCCTGAGCTGATAGCGTTCCTGGATTTGTTTTTGTTCGACATCTTGCTCGATGATCACGCCGTCCTTAAACATGGCGGACTCGGTCATCACGATGTCACCTTTTTGGTCTTTGATCACCGCTTTCGCGCGGCGAACGCCACCCTCGGTGGTGGTCTCGGTCCGTTGCACGTAAGCCGGTTCACCCTTAATACTCGTGCCGTCGGGGAAGATGCGCCCGATGACGACTTCCGTCTCGGCGGCCGCGGCGTTAAAAGCCAGCAAGGCCGCGAAGACCAATAACCTCACTGCGCCGCCTTTTTCTCGAACAGATAATGCGTAACGCCCCATTCGCCGCCGTTGTCGAAACCGAAAAGTTCCGCGACGGAGAGGAAAAAAATGCGCCAGCGATGGATCCAACGATCGACTTCTTTTTCGCCGTAGACGGGGGCCAACACTTCGCGGATCTGCGCGCGGTGGCGGTCCATGTTCGCGAGCCAAGCGTTGGAGGTTTTTTCGTAATGGGTACCTTGCCAATCCCACTGCGTGAGAAGGCTAAAATCCTTTTGAAAATGCGTGAACAGGTCACGCGCGGGCATTTGGCCGCCGGTAAAGAAATAGCGGCCCATCCAGTTGTGTTCGCCGTCGGTCTCGAAGGCGTACGGAAATTCACGGTGCGTAAAGATGTGGATAAACATTTTCGCACCGGGCTTCAGCCATTTTTGAATCGTACCGAAAAACTTTTCGTAATTGCGCAAATGTTCGAGCATCTCGACGCTGACGATGCGATCGTACTCGCCGCGGCCGTCACCCAAATCGGTTGCCTTGCCTAAATCCAGGGTCAAGACTTCGAGATTGTTTAAGCCACGCTCTTTCGCGGTCCGCATGATGTATTCGCGCTGCGAGTTGGAGTTAGAAACGGCCGTAATTTTAGCATTGGGAAAGCGGGCGGCCATGAACAAACTGAGCGAGCCCCAGCCGCAGCCTAGTTCTAAAATCTTTTGTCCGTCGCGAAGATCGGCGTGGGCGACCGTTTCCTCGAGTGCAAGTTTCTCGGCTTGCTCGAGCGTTTCGACGCCCGGGCCCCAGTAGGCGCAGCTGTATTTCTGGTAAGGTCCTAGAACGAGCTGGAAGAACTTTGCGGGAATCTCGTAATGTTGGGCATTCGCATCGTCGGTCGCAACTGCGACGGGCGAGCGACGCAGTTCTTCGGCAAACTTCGCCTGCGCCTGATTCGCGTTAATTTCCGAACCACGCAGCGACTTCAGCCTGGAAGCGCAAAGCCTGCGAATACCCCAGCGTAGGGGAGAGTCCGGGATCATTCCTCTTTCCATCATACCGATGACCGTACCTAACATGTGCGTGCTCCCTATAATGATTGAACGTGGTAGTGACCGACGTTGATACGTCCGGCGCGGAATGCACCTTCGCAGTAAGCTAAATAAAAATCCCACAGGCGGATGAACTTTTCGTCTAAGCCCATCGCGAGCACTTCCGTGCGGCGTTTGGTGAAATTATCGCGCCAAACTTTGAGCGTATGCGCGTACGAGGGGCCGAATTCATAAATTTCGTTTAAACGCATGTTCTGCTGGGCGCTCTGTTGGAGGAAAGCTTTGTTGGTTAAAAGCATACCGCCGGGAAAGATGTACTGCTGAATGAAATCGGTCTGCTTGCGATAGCTATTAAAAAAATCTTCCTTGATGGTGATCCCTTGGATCATGGCCTCTCCGTTGGCCTTTAACGACGAAGACACTTTGCCGAAATAATTTCTCCAATATTTTTGCCCGACGGCCTCGATCATTTCGATCGATACGACTTTGTCGAATTTGCCGGCGATATCACGGTAATCCATTTCCTGAAGCGAAACGTTGCCGGTCATGCCGCGATCGCTGACGAGCTGGCGGTTGTGCCTTGCTTGCTCGGGCGAGTTCATCACCGCGGTCACTTTACAGCCGGTGCGTTCGACCGCGTGGCTAAAGAAGCCGCCCCAGCCGCAACCGATTTCCAAAACGTGATCGCCGGATTTGATGTTCAATTGATCGATCAAACGATCGTATTTTGCGATCTGCGCGCTGGTCAGACTTTGCTTCTCATCTTCGAAGATACCGGAGGAATACGTCATCGTGGGATCGAGCCAAAGACGGAAGAACTCGTTGCCCAGATCGTAGTGGGCCATGATGTTCTTCTTCGCACCTTTGCGGCTGTTCATCGAAAGCAAGTGACGGATTTGCGAAATCAAAGTCCCGCGGAGCGTGCCGTGAAGGGCCCTGCTCAAAGCTTGATCGTTGTTGCAAGCCCACTGTACGAGCGCGACCGTATCGTTCACTTCGATATCGCCGTCGATGATGGCTTCGGCCAATCCTAAGTCACCGCGGCTTACGAGTTGTGCGAAGACCGCCCAATTCTTCACGGTCACTTTAATCGTCGGTTCGCCCTCGCCGAAGCATTCAACCTTGCCGTCGGGCATCGTGAGCTGGACCGTTCCTCCATGCGCATTCTTCAAGATCTGCAAGAAAAAGCGTGAAGCAAAAGTAGGCTTACTCATCGGGTCAACTCCTCGCGCGGGGGCGATGGTTTAGAAACATAAGGAACTTTGCGAATCCATAATATCAGAGCTTGATAGTGAATGCGGAAGACTACAAGCGGAGTCATCCATCCGTAACGCGACAGCATAATCCAAAGTGATTTAGTCTGGGCCGGGGCGAGTTCGCCTTTGATCCAGGTGATGAGGCGCATCTCTTTACCGGTGCCCCGGTAATTGACGTCGATGCTTGAATTCGAATCGCTAAATTGAAAGCGAAACTCATAAGTGCCGGTCGTCGGTTGAAACGGCGAAACGTGAAACACCTTCTCGGCGGTATGCCATACGCCTTCGAGCGCGCCGTCGGGGTGAATCCAGTAAAAGTGGCGCTCGCCGAAAGTATTGTTTACTTCGCAAAGCATGGCTTCGGGTTTACCCGCGCGCTTCAGAATCCAGAAGTTGACCGGATTGAAACCGTATCCGAACATTCGCGGCATCGTTTGCAGCCAGATTTCTTCGGCGTCGTAATCCAAACGGCTTTTCAAAAAATCGCGGATACTTTGCGCCAAGGGGCGGTCTTCACCGGCGAGGTAGTCGCGCGGGCGCAGCGAAAGTACGCGACCGAATTGCTTGTTCAACAGCGAACGCAAAGCTTGTTCTTCGTCGACGTTGAAATGCAAAAAAAATGTGCCGTACGTAAACTTAGTTTCCGTTTCGGTGCGACGAGAATGAAAAACGTGGCCTTCGCCGATCTTCAGCGCGCTCATGTCGTCTTCCAAGGCGTGGCGACGTTCAGATGCTCGGCTACGCGCACGGCGCTCAGCAAGCCGTCTTCGTGAAATCCGTAACGGGTCCAGGCGCCGGCATAATAAATTCCGCCTTGGCCTTGCACATCGGCCAGGCGCGCTTGCGCACGGATGGCGCATTGGTCGAACCGGGGATGATCGTAGGTAAACTCGCGATCGACGTTCTCGACATTCCCGTGCGGATTCAACGTCAGGTAAAATTCACGCTTCGTCGGCAACGGCTGGAGGCGGTTCAGGTGATAAGTGAGCGAAACCTTTTCGCTGCGCTGGTCTTCGTTGGCAAAAACATTCCACGCGGCCCAGCAGCGCTTTTCCATCGGCATCAAGCTACGGTCCCGGTGCAAGACGGCGCGGTTCGGTTCGACTTCGAAAGCTTTGAGAACTTCCAACTCGGCGGCGTTGGCATTTTGCAAAATCTTGCGGGTAACGGGCGCGTGCGTGGCGAAGATGACTTTGTCGAAGGAAGCGGATTCCTGTTTCGTACGGACCGTCACTTTATCGCCGGCGCGCTCAACCGCGAGGACCGGGGTCTCGAGGTGGATATTTTTGAGTTGAGCCGCGATCCGCTTTACGTACTCGATTGATCCACCGTTTACCGTGCGCCATTTTGGGCGATCGTTCACCTGGACGAGTTTGTGATTGATCAAAAAATGTAAGAAGGTCGCCGCCGGAAATTCAAGCATACCTTTTTCGGGGGTGGACCAAATCGCCGCGGCCATGGGTAGCAAGTAGTTTTCACTAAACGCCGCGCCGTATTTTCTGTGCCGCAATAAATCACCGACGGTCCAGCCGTGGCGGCGCGCCAAATTTAAATTGCTCTCAACCTCACGGTGAAAACGCAAAATTTCGAGCAGCATACGGTGAAAGGAAATGCTAAACAGATTTTTTCGCTGCCCGAATACCGTGTTTAGGTCCGTCCCGCACCATTCTAAACCGCTGCGTTCGCTGCGAATCGACAAAGACATATCCGACTCGACCGTCGGCACGTTCAGGTGGGCGAAAAGCGCTTTGAGATGGGGATAAGTCAGTTCATTATATACCAGGAAACCGGAATCGACGGGGACTTGCTCGGAGCCATCTGGTATGTATGATGTGTGGGCATGACCACCGAGGCGATTAGCCGCTTCGAAAAGGTGAACTTCATGTTGGCGCGAGAGTATGTAAGCCGCTCCCAAGCCACTGATACCGGATCCAATAACGGCAATTTTCATGTGTTGGACCCTTACCTTTCTTGCGTGCTCACCGTTTATTTAGTGGCAGTGATACTGTCATTGAATCATTGTTTGTTGTACGAGTAAAGTCCGATGCTTAGAAAGGTGTTGATCTGGGCCGTCCTAAAAAGAAACGCGAATATAACAATATGGCCCGGCTCGAAAAGGTCGGTGAAACCCGTAAAGTCATTATAGAGACTTTGGTCGAGTTCCTTGTCGAGCGTAAAGGCGGCGTCGTTACTTTTGAGGAAATTGCCGAACGATCAGGCATATCGGTACGATCCATCTACCGTTTGTTCTCCGACAAAGAGAGCCTTCATCGCGCGATGGACGAATATCTTCTGTCCTACCTCGCGGCGGGTGATCAAAATCTGGCCGAGCTCGATGTCCCGGGGTTCGGTAGGAAAGCATTTTCTCTTTTTGAAAAGCACGACAAGCTGATGATGGCATATTTGTATTCGCCTTTTGGTCAAGAAATGCGGATGCTGTTCCGCAAAAAACTGAACACGGCGATGACCGCAAAAATTCTGGCGAAGAAAAAGATCGACCTAAATCCAGAAAATCGCCACCGTCTCGCGCTGATCGTTTCGCTGGTTAACGCCAAGATCTGGCACGACATCAAGGTGGATACGGGGTTCACCGGCGATGAGATGGGTCCGGCTCTGGAATGGGCGCTAACCGCCCTGATCGACGCTCTCTGATTTCGGCGTCTGTTCCTGTTTCGAATCCTGCTTAGAATCCTGTTTTGCAGCAAGCGCCTCTTGTTTCGAAATATTCGCCGCCGCGGACTTTAGCCAGGCCTGATACTTTTCATCGCTCGCGAAACTGGTACGCGGAATAATCAACGCCCATTGATTTGAAAAGTAAATGTAGATCCAACGGCGCGAACCGGTCACCTTATTGAACTTTGCCCACGGCAAAATCTCGAACGCTTCGCCCACTTGGTAGAGCAGACCCTCTTCACGTTGGGTCAACGTAAAACCTTCGACGTACATGCGCGCCGCCGCCTTATTCCCACGCTCACGTGTGTAGTTGAAGGCGAGCCACGACCCGGCCACCGCCACGAACCCGACGGCAAGTTCTCCGATCGTCTCGACCGATCCGCCCGACAGCAAATTCGCGGCGGCCGATAGCGCAAACACCACGATGAGAATCAACCACCCGGACTTCTTCCGCAAAGGCAGCAAGTACAAGCCATTCAGCCTAGCGAGCGCAATCTCGTGCGCGGACATTTTGATTTCAATCGGCTCGGTCAACATGGAGCGATCCTAACCCGCGACGAAGCCGCCGTCCATCAACGACAAAGCTGTGCGGTCACAACTTGGCAATGGTGACTTAACGGCCGCGGTGACCTGATGGCGACTGCAAGTTTACGACCGCGGTGATTTCACGATGCGGATGATTACGCACCGTCTCTTTTCCAGAATTTAAACACCGAGTCAGTCCACTCGGTGTTTGAATCGCCATCGCCATCGCCATCGCCATCGCCATCGCCATCGCCATCGCCATCGCCATCGCCATCGCCATCGTGAACATCGCTTCGCACGCGCCCTCGCCATCGTGAACATCGCTTCGCACGCGCCCTCGCTCGCACGTAAGCTTCCCGACGGCGCGCTCTTCCGAGGCCTCACTGACCATCGCTCCTCTAGGATAAACATAACTTATTTATTAACGGTATGAACTCTCGGAAGCCCGGACCTGATTATTTTTCGCAGCCGAGCAGTTCACCCAGCCGGCACTTTTCTTGAATGCGTTCGGTGATGCGGTTCCAAATGTTGACCGACTGGCCGTTGATTTGGCCGGAATAAATATCAATGCCGCCGACGCCGCGACGATTTGGATCTTTGTCGGCGCCGGGAAGGAATCTCCGAAGATCAATTCCGTTCGCGTCCGTCGCCGGTGGACGGTTCGTGCCTTGTCCGTAACCGCCGAAGCCGCCGGCGCCACCGTCGGTGCTCGTATCGATCGCCGCCGCCGAGTAACCGCCGGCGCCACTAAATCCTTGCAGGACATCCGTCGTGTACCCGGGCGCGCCGCTCGGGCCGCGCGCGTTTTTACCGTCGAGCTTCGCGGGCGCTCCGCCTTCACCGCCGGGAATTCCGCCGCCGGAGTTATTCGCGATCGTGCCGTTCTTCACGCCCGTCGGTTGAAAACCGTTCGGGTCCGAATTCAAACCGCTCGCATCCGCACGTGGTTCTTGGATATCAAAATCACCTTTGGTTTTTTTGCCCACGCCAGGGTCTACGCCGAACGAAGCTTCGCCCCGCTGTTCTTTTTCGTAGGCGAGCGCGCGGCACGCCGGTGAGTTTGGACTCGTGCTACAAGCCTGCGACATCGGATCATTTGCTGAGTCGAGCGACGCTTGGTTCATCGCGCCCGCATCGGCACCCGAACCAGGCGCGCCCGCGCCACCCGCGTTTTGCGGAGCGGCCGCGCTCATCTCTTGGCAAGCGGCGGCGGCTCCGCTCGAGCTTCCCGACGCGAGACCTTGGCTGCCCATTTGCGAAAGCAAAGACGAATAACCTTCGCAAGTGCTCACGCGATTGCGCAATTCACCGAGTGTTTGTTCGTAAATCTGCCGGCTATCGCAGCCCGAGCAATTCGAAAGGAGTTGATTGTATTTGTCGGCCATTTCTCCGCACGTGCCGGTGCAACTGCTGTAGCCCGAGTAGCAATTCGCGCCGGCGTTTTGATTCGCGTTCATGTTGCCGCCACCGGCTTGGTTGAGCTGCTGACAGTACGCCTGCATACTCGCGCGGTTCTGTTCGGCCGTTCCGTTTTGCGCGGGCGGGGCGGGCTGATTTGCGCTCGACTGCGAACCACTACAACTGTTTTTCGCTTTCGTTTGCAACTGACCACAAGCTTGCAAATCCTGCGAAGCCTGCTGCTGCGCCTGATTCCGATCCTGAGGCGTCGTCGCCGCGGGATCACTCTGACTCTTCGTCTTACCACCGGCCGAATCAGCCTTCTTCTCGCTTTGCTCTTTCGCGGCGGGACTCGGGCCACGGCTAGGCGAAGGCTTGGGCGGATTAGTCCCTGGCGATGGACAGGGCTTATCCGAAAGTATGCGTCTTCCATTGCATATTTTCGTTGTTATCTCCGTATCTGCGGAACAGCCGGTTTTACCTTTGCAGCCAGACTCTACCGAGCATGTTTTTTTCTGACACCAAGAGACTATCCACGTTTCACAGCTTACAACGTAATTGGCCAATCCCACATCAAGGATTCCGTGACAGATTGCTTTGCAACCGCCAAGTGCATTTGAATAAGTGGAATAGAGTGCACCTGACCTTTCAAGGCATTCATTATATTTCGTTCGAGCAGCAGAGCCCTCTGACGAAAGACGGTCGGCGGCACTTATTTGAACAAAGGCTGCGAATGCCAGGGTGATAAGAATTCTGAACTGCATCAACTAAATTGTATCTTCTTTAAAGCCATTTAGGGAAACTAGCTTTGTTTAGGCCTTATTGCTAAACGATCTGTACCTAGCCTAAGCCTTCGTATCATCTTGAGTCAGGTCATTGGACTAGGTTTGGTGCCTTCAATCGGGTTCTTTACTCGATTTATAACCCGCTATTCGGAGATACTCACATAATGATCAGTCTTAGGTGGTTGTCTTTATTCGTTATTCTTGCAAATGCTAATCTTGCTCTCGGGTATCCCTTTTGCCATAACCAAGGTTCACTTGAGGAGCAAGCGGCGCTCCTCCACCGAGCAACGAGAATCGGTAGAGAAAACCGGCGGCCCATCCCGAAGGCGATGGAGAAGAAGTTTGCCGGCACCGGCCTTATAGTCTGCGGTAACGACACCGTGACCGCGCAAGTCACGGGAAGTGCGAACGTAATCACAACTGCGGGCCACGTGTTTAGTACTGATGATTGTCAGCCAAAGAACCGAGAAAAGTGCCATTTTGAGCGAACAATCAACGGGCGCATCAAAGAATTTCGCTTGAACATTAAATCGCTTAAAACGGGCGGTCCTTGTCCGAGTGGCGAAAGGATGACCGATTGGGCTGTCATCAAATTGGAAGATCCAATGCCTGATGTCTCGCCTTACGAGATTCCGGATGAAGATAATTTGCTTAAAGAAGGTGAAAATATCCTACAGATTACCGGGATGAGCGTCGATTACAGCGTGAATGGTGCACTCCCGAAAGCGATGGAAATGTGTCGAGCTGAAAAAATTGACCTAACTGCGTTGGCACCCGTTAAACATAGTTGTGACACGGGGGGTGCTTCATCGGGGAGCGCTCAGTTCGTCAAACGTGGTGATAAAATGATCTTCGCCGCCATGAACGTGGCGGAGCATGGCCACTTGCCGCCGGGCAGTGGGTTTGACGAAGAAATGAACTACAATACGTCAACGCCGGTGACCGGGCGTTTCCTGAAAGCAATTCGCGAAGCGATGAAGCCGTGAGCCCGACGATCAGGACAATATACATAAAATTTTTAGCCTTTACCATGTTTGGCATGTCACCTAGTCAAAGCGAAGCTATCGCGAACTGTTATCCCCAATCGTCCTGCTATCAAAACGGTCTCTTTCAACTTGCAACAAGGTTCTCAAGAGAAAATCGAAAGGTAATTCCAAAATCTCTTGAATCGAAGTTCGCGGCCACCGGAACAATCGATTGCGGGGCAGGTGCCGCAACGGCGCAGATTACAGGGAAGTCGAATGTCATCACGACCGTTGGACACTTCTTTCACGATGAAAATTGCCAACCAAAAAATCGGGGTAAGTGTATGTTTCAGGTGACCGTAAACGGTCGCTTCACTGAATACCCCTTAAAAATGGATGCATTGAAGACGGGTGGTCGCTGTCCCTTGGACAAAGGTTTAACGGATTGGGCGGTACTTAAGCTTGAAACGGCTGTGCCAGGAATAACGCCTTACGAAGTGCCGGATGAAGACAATCTGCTCAAAGCGGGCGAACAAATCATGCAGGTGTCAGGCTACGCCACAAACTTCATGGTGAGCGGTGCTTATCCGAAATCTATGGAGAGTTGTCTCGCGGATCAAATAGATCTTACCCACACCGATCCCATCAAACACACCTGTGATACGGGAAAGGGATCCTCCGGAAGCGCTCAGTTCGTGGTGCGCTCGAAAAAGATGATCTTCGCAGCGATGAATATAAGTCAGCAAAAAGATTTCCCGGACGGTTCCGATTACAATGCCGACAGTGCCTTCAATACATCTACACCTGTCAGCGGAAATTTCCTTAGCGCAATCCGCGAAGCGATGAAGCCGTGAGAACGACTGAATTCTATCTATTTGTATTAGTAATCATTGGGTTGTTTCCTCATTCACGTGCGCAAGCTTACGTTTATTGCCATAACCAACCCTCAATCGAAAAGCAGATCGAATTTATCCATCCGGCAACCAGGATGGGTAAGGAAAGCCGGCAACCCATCCCTAAAGCAATGGAACAAAAGTTTGCGGCAACAGGCTTAATCGTCTGTGGAGAAGCAACTGCGACCGCCCAAATCACTGGTGTTTCAAATCTTATCACCACTGCGGGTCACCACTTTTACGACGAGAATTGCCAACCTATTAACAGAGGTAATTGCAACTTCGAAGTAAAACGTCACGGGAAAATATCTTCGATTCCTGTGAAGCTAGAGTCGCTTAAGACCGGCGGCCCATGCCCTTCGGATGATTTCAATAATGATTGGGCGGTGGTTAAACTCCAATCGCCCGTTGATGGTGTCACGCCATACGAAGTTCCCGAGGAAGATAACATGCTCGTCGAAGGTGAACCAATCATGCAGGTTACCGGGATGAGTATCAACTATAGCGTTAACGGCGCGTTTCCAAAGTCTATGGAATCCTGCATCGCCGAAAAGATTGATCTCAATCATCCGTCACCAGTCAAGCATGGCTGTGACACCGGTGGAGTGTCTTCGGGAAGCGCGCAGTTTGCGGTGAGAAATAAAAAAATGATTTTTGCGGCGATGAATGTCGGCGGCACAAAGAATGCGATGGACGGCACCGAGTTCGACGCGGACACCAACTACAATAGCTCAACGCCGGTGTCGGGCCGATTCCTTAGAGCAATCAAGACGGCGATGAAGCCTTGAGACCAACACCGTTGTTTATAGTTCTTTTGACGATCGCCGGGATCATTTTTGGTTTCTCTGCCGATGCTTACAATTATTGCCATAACCAGTTTTCGATCGAAAAACAGTTTGAATTACTCCATCCTGTAACCAGAATGGGTCGAGAAAGCCGACGCCCAATCCCGAAAGCAATGGAGTCGAAGTTTGCCGCTACCGGCTTGATCATTTGTGGCTCGGACTCGGTGACCGCACAGGTTACGGGGAGTGCAAATGTTCTGACCACCGTAGGCCACATCTTTAGTACCACCGACTGTCAGCCGGTCAATCGAGACAACTGTCACTTTGAACGCACGGTGAATGGCCGAATCAAAGAGTATCCCTTAAAAATGAAGTCCTTGAAAACAGGAGGCCCATGTTCGGATGATAATGGAAACAACGACTGGGCGGTCTTGAATCTAGAATCTCCCATTCCCGATGTGACCCCCTACGAAATTCCGGAAGACGATAATCTCCTAATCGAAGGTGAACAGATTCTTCAAATCACCGGCATGAGCATCAACTATAGCGTAAACGGAAAGTTTCCAAAATCGATGGAGTTCTGTCGCGCCGAGCAGATTAATTTAAAACATCAGACTCCGGTAAAACACGGCTGTGATACGGGCGGCGTGTCTTCCGGATCTGCTCAATTCGTAAAACGAAACGATAAAATGATTTTCGCGTCGATGAATATCGATGAAAAAGCCAACGGCGCCGACGGCGAGAACTACGATTCAGAAACGAATTACAATGGCGCGACCCCGGTTTCGGGACGCTTCTTAAAAGCTATTCGTGCGGCGATGAAACCGTGAAGGAAGACAAACCTTATTTTATTTTTCTAACCCTCTTTCAATTGGCTTTTCACCCGTACGCTCAAGCGTACGTTTATTGCCATAACCAATCTTCGATCGAAAAACAAATAGAGTTTATTCAGCCGGCAACTAGGATCGGAGGGGAAAACCGTCGACCTATCCCAAAAGCTATGGAAAAGAAGTTTGCGGCGACAGGATTGATTGTTTGCGGAACGGATACGGTAACTGCGCAGGTTACAGGAAGCGCAAATGTCATAACTACGGCCGGGCATCTCTTCGGGACTGACCATTGCCAACCCGTAAACCGGGATAACAAATGTAAATTTGAACGAACTATTAACGGAAAAATAAAATCATACCCACTCAATATCAAATCTTTAAAGATAGGCAGCCCTTGTGCTAGCGATGATCGAATAAACGATTGGGCGGTTTTGAAGTTGGAAGATCCAATATCGGACGTCACCCCGTATGAGATCCCTGAACAGGACAACCTTCTTATCGAGGGTGAAGACATCCTCCAGATCACTGGTATGAGCATCGACTATAGCGTAAACGGCACCTTTCCAAAATCTATGGAGATCTGCCGTGCGGAAAAAATCAATCTCACCAATCGTTCACCCGTAAAGCATGGTTGTGATACCGGTGGCGTTTCCTCGGGAAGTGCGCAGTTCGTAAAACGTGGTGATAAAATGATCTTCGCCGCGATGAACGTGGCTGAGCATGGTCATCTGCCCCCGGGCAGTGGCTTTGACGAAGAGATGAACTACAATACATCAACCCCGGTGACCGGGCGTTTCCTTGCGGCAATTCGTGCGGCGATGAAGCCATGAAAATAAAATCGGCGAGCTTGAGATTGGTCTACATCTTCATATCCTTCGTGCCCCTTATTCCGCGGCGCACGTATACACTCACGGTCAAAGTTTATTGCAGAGGGAGAGATCCTTACGCCATCCCGCGAGCAGAATGGGTGTCGAGAATCGTAAACCCATCCCCAAGTCGCTGGAAAAAAAGTTCGCCGCAACGGGTTTGATTATATGCGGGACGGATGCCGCCACCGCCCAGGTCACCGGGGCGGAAAAAGTTTTGACAACGGCAGGCCACCAATTCGCCGATGATAAGTGTCAGCCGACCAATCGGGAAAAGTGTCATTTCGAGCGTACGGTGAACGGCCGGATAAAAGAGTATCCGCTGGACATGAAGTCTCTCAAGGTTGGTGGACCGTGCGCGGACGGCGTAAATGATTGGGCGGTCGTGAAGCTGAGAGCACCCATTCCCGGTGTCACGCCATACGAAATACCTGAAGAAGAAAATATTTTGATCGAGGGCGAAGAGATCGTCCAGATTTCTGGGTTTCACGATAACTACAGCATAAACGGAAGTTATCCCCGGACGATGGAGATCTGCCGGGCTGAGCATATCGATCTGAAACATACGATAGCGCCGATTAAACATAGCTGCGACACCGGTGGTGGTTCTTCCGGCAGCGCTCAATTTGTAACAAGGAACGGCAAGATGATCTTTGTTGCAATCAACATCAATCACCAAAATAAACAGAGCGATGGGGACGATTACTACGCAGACACCAACTATAATGGTGCGACTCCTGTTTCGGGAAGATTACTTAAAGCTATTCGCGACGCGATGAAGCCCTAAAAGCCCTCAAAACCTCGCTATTCCCAAAGAACGTATTATATTACTACAGGTAATTGACGGATCTCTGATAACGTGACATAATTCTTAGTATGCGACCATTACCGAAGCTTCTCAGCAAAACGAAGATCATGCGCGGGTACCGGTGCGCAAAATCCATTTACCTGACGATACAACGACCGGATCTCGAGCCGCCGGTCGGTCCCGATCAGCAGGCCGTTTTCGATCAAGGCAACATGGTGGGTGAGGTCGCGCGCGGTTACTATCCGGGCGGCGTTTTGGTGGACAACAAGCCTTGGGATTTCGGCGGCTCGCTAAAGCGCACGCGAGAATTGTTAAAAGACGGCACCGAGTTCATTTACGAGGCCGCCTTCGAGTACAAAGGCTGTTACGCCCGCGCCGATATTTTGAAATACTCCAAAGAGACTAAGCGCTGGACGCTGATCGAAGTGAAATCGGGGATTAAGGTGAAGCCCGAATACCTCGAGGACGTCGGGCTCCAAGCATGGATCATCGCGAACGGCGGCATCCAGCTCGAAAAAATTTGTATTCTGCACCTTAATCCGGAGTGCCGGTTTCCGAACTTAAAAAACCTTTTCGTTGAGGTCGACGTCACCGATCAGCTGCGCGAAACCTACCGTGACATCGCGCCGAGGCTGAACGCGATCTTCACCGCGCTTCGGTCGCAGGATATTCCCGATGTGGATATCGGCCCGCAGTGTTCGGTGAACCGAGACTGCGAATTTAAATCCTTCTGTTTCGGTCAGCGCGAAATTCCGGAAGTGAGTATCTTCAACATTCCACGCATTGGCGCAAAGGTTTGGGACTTCTATAAGAAGGGGCAGCTCGCGCTCTCGGACATCGACACTTCAGGACTCAACGAACAACAAAAATGCATGGTCGATGTTCACCTCAACGATCAGCCCTTCATCGATCGTGGTGCGATCCAAAGCGCGATGAGTGAGTGGAAGTATCCGCTGGTCTACCTCGATTTCGAGACGATTAATCCGCCGATCCCGCGTTACCCGGGAACGGGGCCTTACCAGCAAACGCCGTTTCAATTTAGCGTGCATATTCAACAGGAACCGGGCGGACCGCTTGAACACAAAGAGTTCTTGCATGACACGGCCACCGATCCGCGGCCGTCTTTAATTCCCGCATTGCTCGAAGCTTGCGCGGGGCAGGGAACGATCGTCGCCTACTTCGCAACGTTCGAGAAAAAATGCATCACCGATCTCGCCGAGTTCTCAAAAGCGCATCGCGACGAGCTGCTCGCGCTGAACGAACGCTTCGCCGATCCGCTCGACATTATGCGTGCGGCCGTTTATCACCCGGGTTTTGCCGGCAGCTACAGTCTGAAAGCGGTCGCGCCGGCTTTGCTCGGCAAACAATTTTCGTATGATGAGATGGAAGTGGGCGACGGTGGAGCCGCGCAACGCGCGTTTACCGAACTTATCAATGAGACGACGAGTGAACCTCGCCGTCAGGAACTAACTCGCGCGATGCTGGACTACTGCCGGCAGGATACGCTCGCGATGGTCGAGGCGGTCAATTGGCTCGGCCGTCAGGCGACGGCCGCGGGCTAAGCAAAGATCAATTCACCAAAAACCGCGCGAGCGACGGAATGTCCATCGCGCAGTGACCACCCCACTGCGGGCGCCATTCGTTGTGACGGCGGCGCGCGGTCAATAACGACGCGAACTTTTCGTTCCCCTCGTAGAGCGCGTACTTGTCGTAAAATCCCGCCGCGATGTAAAGCATGGTGCGCGAGCGGCTCGTCTGTACCAAGTTGAGCGGATTCGCGCGGGCGTAGTCCGCTTCGGTCGGCATAAACGCTTGCACCAGTTGCGCGATTTCTAGAGTGGTGTTGAGCACGAGATCAGGTTCGCTCTTTTTATAATAATCGTAAGCCGAGGACTTCTCGATGTGCGATTTGATCTCATCAACGGGAGCAAACGGCGAAACATCGCTCATTGGTGCGCAAAGGATCGCGGCCTTGTTAAATAAATTCGTCTTCAAAGCCAGTTGAGAAGTGTTGAACCCGCCCATCGACTCACCGAAGATGATGCGGCGACCGCGCAAGCCACCGACGGCGTTCTCAAGTTGCGGCATCACTTGTTGCGTGAAGACTTCGAACAATCCGCTGTAGGGGCTCGCATTTTTTTCGGCCAATAACCAGACCTGACCGAACGAAACCGAGATCACGACCGGTAGGCGCGCGCGGCGCTTTTTCCATTCGGTGCGGATTTGTTGCGTGTAGTAAAACGAATCCTGCCAATCGGCCTGACTGCCGCCGCGGCCATGCAAGTGATAAACAATGTCGCGCGAGCGGTGATGAGTCGGTATGTGAACGCAATAGCCGCCGGTCAATGGTGCGGCGAAATCGGCGCAAGTCGATGTGTAATCGGCATCCGCAAAGACGAGTGAGCCGTTGAGTAAAATCAAAGCTAAAAAAGTAAATAAGAAGTGGCGCATAATTCCCCCGATATGAGCTTGTAAGAACGAGCTTGGGAGAATCGTAGGTGGGAAAAAGAAAAACGGCAAGCCTAGGCGGGGAAACACCGTCTGACTTGCCGTTTTAGATCGCGAATTGAACCGCGATGCGGATTAGTTCAGTTTATCCGTAGTGCTTTTAGCGTTGCTCTCGCGAAGTGAAGACTTCGTTTGCTCTGCAAAGCGATCCTTCATTTCGGTAAGCTTGGCCGACACTTCGTCTTTGGTGTGACCATACTTCTGCTGAACTAGTCCCGAAATCGATTCCACATCGCCTTTGGTGCTCTCGAGCTCGTCGCCCGTGATCTTGCCCCAGACTTTGCGGATTTCACCTTTAAATTCAGTCCATGCGCCTTCGAATACATTTTTGTCCATGACAAACCCCTTTCGAGAGTTCAGGAAATTTTGGTCAACAAATTACGGAATGACGTTGGTGCGCTTGCCGCTCACCAAACCGATAACGAGGCTGATCACAGCCAAAGCCAAGAACGCGAAAATCAAGATTTTGCCGATTTCCATCGACACACCACCGATGCCCGAAGCACCGAATAAAAACGCGACCAGGGCCAATACGAAGAATGCGATTGCTGCTCTTAACATTTTATATCTCCTTGTTTAGTCACACACTGTTCAACACCGGAGATGAATTGCAATGAGGGGTCCAACCTAAAAAAGGCTGATCTCAATTATAAGAAGATAAAGATGAAAATTTCACGGCGGTCCCGGGGTACATCGGGCCGCCGGGTACCAAAAGTGGACTTTCGAGTCTGACTTCTGTCGATCTTACTGGATCTGTTTGCGGCAAGCGGCGATGGCGGTACGGGTACTCGCGATCAATTCCTCGTCGCCTTTTTGTAAGCGAATCTTTAACGCGGCGTCGAAGCTCTTCAAAGCTTGCGCGTACTCGCCCATCGTAAAATAAGTCTTGCCGGTGTGCTGGATGACAACGTCTTCGTATTTGTTCAGATCATCAACCGACGAAGTTTCCTTCAAAAGTTTTTCGAGATCAGTCAACGCTTCTTCCATGTGACCTTGGCGTCGCTTCACGTCGGCTAAACGAATGGCCTGTTGTACACGCCAGTTGGCCGGCAAGTTGTGCTTGAGGCAAAGATGCAGACTATATTTAAGAAGTTTTTCGGCTTCGTCTATTTTGCCGGTGATCTTGCGAAGCGCGCCGGCCAGGCCCACGTTTTTCATGATTTCGACCCAGTCGCGTTTACCTTCGGCTTTTTCCAACTCAACGCGGGCGGCGGAAATTAAGGTTTCCGAATAATCGTCCATATCTTCGGGAATATCCGGCGATTCATTCAGTTCTTCATCGTAGCCGTAATCCAGATCGTAACGCTCGATATTGAGTTCGTAGGTACGCAAAATCTTCTGCGCTTTTTCGAGTTCAGCGGGGGTCATCTTAAAATAATCCATGCGGGCGAAGATAAGGCAGCCGGGGGGCGCTGGCAAGAATCTTAACCCTCAATCAGCTCGAAACGGGGTTCGCCCGTGGGAATTTTACCTAAAAACAGATCGATCGGGCGCACCCAAAGCCGGCCCTGGGGATTGTCGTAGAGGCATTCGTAATAGACGACTTCCTCTAGCGTTTCGCTGTGACGGGCAACGCCCAAGACACGGTACTTCTGCTTTTTGTAGTGGAGATAAATTCCACCGATTTTCACGCGGTCCATGGTTTTCTTCCTTTCAATAAGGGATCCGTGGCATCCATCGCGATGGATAGAGTCATGTCACTCAAGACGTTCACGACCGAGCGGCCACGCGCGAGCATCCAGTCGACGGCTAAGAGCAGCGGCAACATCTCCGCGGGCAGGCCTAGCGTCGTGATCACCACCGACAGCGAGATGAAACCTGCTTCGGGGATTCCGGTGATTCCCATCGAGGCCACAATGCAGGCCAAGGCGGCGCCGAGCAACTGTAATTCGGTCATGGGAATACCCGCGACCTTCGCGATGAAGAAAACGGCCATGGCTTCGTACAAAACAATACCGTCGTTGTTTAAGTTGGTGGCGACGCCCGCGCCGAGCGAGCTCGAGCGATCCGAAACACCCATCTTTTTTAAAGCGTTAAGCGTGAGCGGCAGGGTCGCGAGCGAGGAGTTCACGCCGAAGGCGTACATGACCGGCTCGCGTGCGCAGCGCCAGAAATGTTTGAGCGGCATGCGTGCCACGGCCACGATCCACGTCCCATAAACTATAATAGTTTGCAGGGCGAATCCGAGCAAAACCACGCCGACGTATTTGATCAGCGCGTGGAAAATGCCGAAGCCATATTCGGAGACCGCACCCGCCACGACGGTCAGCACGGCGAGCGGGATGATGCGAATCAACCAGCCGAGAATAACCGCGGGCACTCTCCTCACGTTTTCGAATTGCGAAGCGAGTTGCTTGAACTTCGCCTGGCCTTCTTCCCGGTACACGTGGCGGAGTGCGATGCCCACGAGCATCGCGAGGAAGGCGATGAGCAAAATCTCGTTATTCACGAACGGCGAGAAGAGGCTGTTCGGCATCATCGTTTTGATCCAGCTGCCAAAACCGATCGTCATTTCAGGAGCCTTCACGGCGGCTAAGTTTTCGCTCAAGCCCGCGATCTGAACATCGCCCAAAAACAGATGGGCGAGACCCATGCCCAAACCGATCGCGATGGCCGTATTGACGACGGCGATCACCACGAGCCGGAGCCCGTCACTGGCTTTCAATTCGACTTCGACGATCGAGGCGACGATCGTAAGGAACAGGAAAGGCCCGGCGATGAGCTTCACCCAGTGGATAACGGCTTTGCCGATTTCCGAAAGGGCGCTCAGTTGGCCGTTCGGGAAAAGCGCGCCCGCGAGCACCCCGATGACGACGGCCAGAACAATTTGAAGGGGGAGTGAATTCTTAAGTTGAGCCGTGATTCTTGCCATGCTCAATTCGACCCCGAACGAGACCTCGGCTCAATAAAAAACGTCAGTCGAGGGAATCGGTCGCGTTATTAGGACATGCATTGGTTATATTCTATCGGGGTAGGTCGCTTTCGATCTTTGTACTTGGGATCGTCGGCGTTGACCTTCTCTAAATCTTCTTTCTTCACCCAAACGGAGCTGTCTTGCCCAATGGAATCGTGTCCTATCACGAGAATACGATCTTTCTCTTCCTTCAGGATTTTGACCACGGCTACCGGATTGAAACATTCGTTCTTTTGATTCAAGAAGGCTGCGTCACTTAAATCCATCTTACCCGTCGCGCTTTTCCATCTTCCACTCGCGATGACGGCTCCGTTCTGAATGTCCTGCACAAAATTCGAAGTATTTCCTTCTGAGTTGGTTTGCGAGTGCACTAACCGGTAAGTTCCCTTCTTCGACCATACAAAACACTTACATTCGTATTTGGACGCGGCCGTTTCTTTAATGACGAACTCGTCTTTCTTCGGCGGAGCCGCGTAGGAACGGCCGTCCTCGGCGTCGGCAAGTTCGTTCGCGTGGCAGATGGCGGATATAGTCATAATAAATATAGTCAACGTCAGCTGTCTCATGAGTTCTATGTTCAAGGAACAGGATCAATTTTGCAAGCTCCCGGCCCGTAGCTAGCATTAATATAGGATTCGACCGCAAGCTCCGCTTGTAGCTATTGTTCGCGTAAATACTTATTTACGGTTTAGGCGAATATCGGTAGGTTCCGGCTCAACTTAACCCCCACACGTGGAGCTTTAATGAAATTGGCCTTAATCTTCGTTTTCTCGCTCGCCGGGCAGGCCTTCGCTACGCAGGTCACGCCGAAATCTTTCGGGGTGCAGTACTTGTATAATTCCATCGCGGGCCAGCCGTTGATCATTTTCAACATCACGGTGAGCGCGGCCGATCTGCAGCCCGGTAACTTCACCACCCTGACCGTGACCGTCGTGGACGCGAAAGACCCGGGGCGAATCATCGCGCCGGCTTGGGCTATTTACCGCAAAAGCAAAGGTACGACGATCGTGGGCAGTGAAGTTTTCCCCTTTTCGTACGATGGCGTTCCGGCTTTAAAGATCATGAAAGCATTGCCGAACTCGCGACTCATCTTCAACGCCGACAATGGCTTGGAGATTTCGATAAATCTCGCACAGCTTTGCAAAACAAATCCGGATTCTTTCCTTAATCTTGCGGGCGGCGCCGGCTGCGCGGTCGATGAAAAAGCGATCGATAAACTGTTGAGCAAGATGACCGAGCAGAAGCCCGACCAGGCCCGCCGCTGTAACGATGAGAAGTCACTAAAGGACCTCGTCCGCCTGGCATGCTCGGATGAAAGCTCGAAGAGAAAGATCGAAGCTCAATCCGATTGCCTTTTCGTCTGCCCATGAGAAAGCTCGTGAGATTTCTTTTTGCGGCTTTGCTGATGGTGACCGGTGCCGCGATGGCGGCGGATTACAAACAAGAGGTCATGGCGGGTGGCGATTGCTTGTCCATACGCGGGCAGGGACCGATCGATATCCGGTTCTATGGTCCCGGTTATCTCTTTTCACATTTTATCTATAATCTGAGAATCGAACTAACCATGCACGCCGGTCTCGTCATTGAGAACGACTACGATTTGCGAGCCGTTCGATTTGTTCGAGGATCGCGTTGCGATTTGCAATCAAAGGATTGCGTGGCCTCGCTGAGGTACACGACCATGATGCTCGAACAAGCTATGGACAATCCTTCTGGTCCGCTTAAGCCTAGCCAAATCGCAGCGCTCAGCTGCGCGATTCACATCCTCCAAAAGAATTGATCAGCGGGTAAACCACGGCCGAAGACAAAGGAGTTTTCATGAATGCGCGTTTGCTGATGATGATTTTTAAGTTGGGCCTGGCCGGATTGCTGGCCGGGTGTCATGTCGAAGCGAAGAAATCCACCAAAGCGGAAGCGTACACTTACGACTTTACCGAGAATCAGTGCGCGACTGGGGCCCACTCATCGAACTCCGTGCCCGGTATTTGCGCGAAGCTTGAAGATCACGTGCTTAACCGCAACTGCGCCTACGGCATGCGTGCCTCAAAATACCAGAGTTATAACTGCGCCGTAGTCTTAGGCAGCAAACCCGCCGCGCTGAGCGAAGAGGTTAATCTCAATTGCGATAGCGGAGACTGCGCTTACACGTACTGATAAACCCACCAAATCATTAGTCCCTGCACGGGAAGGCGCAACAGCAGCGCCCAGTCTTTATAGTTGGCGAAGACCGTGTGCCTAGCCTGGTACATGTAAATGTTTGCGGGGAAAACCGCGATCAACAGCGCGATCAATCCCCACGCTCCGTAGGTTCTCGTCGCCACGGGTAAGAGCAATAATCCTAAAGTGATTTCGGCCGCGCCGGCGATCCAATTCAATATGTGCGGGACGGGCAGGTAAGGCGGCATAACCTTCAGGTAATAACCCGGGGTCGCGAAGTGAAAGACGCCGGCGACCACGAACATAAAGCTCAACAAATAAAGGCTCAAGTGGCGCACGCGGTTTTCTCCTGGAAGCGTTCGATGTATTGGCAACGGCGGCAAAGTGGCTCGATGAGTTTGCCGTCGCTAAAACCTTTGCGGATGGCGACCGCGCGGGGGTTATTCAAAATTTCGGTGATGGGAAGTTCGCGCGCGTTGCCGAGCGGAATCGAGCCCTCTTTATCAAGGCAGCAAGGCACCACGGTGCCGTCGACCAGAATACCGAAGTGGGATTTCATGCCGTAGCAAAAACCGCGTTCGTGTAATTCGGGCAAATGCATCTCGGGCCACGTGAACTCGGTGTCGAAGTGCAAATAGAGGCGGTTCTTGAGCTTGAAACTTTTCTTGTGACGAACATCTACCTCGCCGGGGAGGTCGGCGCCGAAGTGGGCCGCGATGCGCTTGAGCATATCGCGATTGCGTGGGCCCGAGCCGCGGGTTTCCTGCAAGTTCCATAACCGGTAATTGACGTAGAGGTCGGGCCGCTGTTCGAACGCCTTTTCGGTGAACGCAAAGATTCGGTTTAGGTATTCCGTAGGATCTTTATCACCGTAATTATCGTGGAAACTATGAAGCGAAAAATTAATCTGCCGAAAGGCCGGGTTGAGAAGGAGCTCGGCCTTTTCAGGTTTAAGAAGGACCCCGTTCGTTACGAAGAAAATGCGGGCCCCGTAAGTCCGGCAGATTTCGATCATCTCGGTAAGTTTCGGGTGCACGAGCGGATCACCCATCAAGTGGAAGGCCACCTGCTCGGTCATGGGGGCGACTTGCTTAATTAACGATTCGAAAAGATCCAAGTCCATCAGCTTTTTGGCGCGAATGACCTCGGGACAAAAACTGCACTGAAGGTTGCAGATATTTGAGATTTCAATATGGACTTTGGCGAACTTACCCTTCATTTGGGCCGGAGAGTATGAGAGGGTGCTGGCCCATGGCAAGACTCAAAGTAAAACTCTCGCGCAACCTCCGCCGCAATATCATGCGCGGCCACCCCTGGATCTATAAGGAAGCGTTGGCTCCCGTAGGCCACGTCGAGCGGGCCCAGTTGGCGCAAGTTTCCGACGGCAAAGGAGATTTAGGCTGGGCGATTTACGATCCGCACGGGCCGCTTTCGTTACGCATGCTCAGCACCGACAAAGTGCCGCCCACGCCCCCGATCTTAGCCAACCGTTTCGCGCGCGCCTTCGCCCTACGTAAAAGCGTGCGCTCGGCGCAGACCAACGCTTATCGCTTATTCAACGGTGAGGGCGATGTGCTCCCCGGCCTCGTGTGTGACGTTTACGATAAAGTCGCGGTTGTGCAGTTTGACGGGCAAGGTCCGTCGGAGTTCTGGGACCGCGAACACTTGACGGCCTGGTTGTTAGCCAACGCCGGCGTTGAAAGCGTAATCGAAAAAACCCGCCGCAACACCGATCGCACGACCGAACACTTGGCGGGTAAGCCTGCCGAAGCCGAAGTCGTGGTTTTAGAGAATGGCGTGAAGTTCAAAGTGAATTTAGAAAAAGGCCAGAAGACCGGGTTCTTCTTGGATCAACGCGAGAACCGCGATTACATCCGCCGCAGCTCGGCCGGTAAATCCTTGCTTAACTTGTTCAGCTACACGGGCGGTTTTTCGGTTTACGCCGGTCTCGGCCAAGCGTCTAAGGTAGCGAGCCTCGACATTTCAAAAGGCGCGGTCGATCAAGCCTGCGAAAACTGGGCGTTGAACGGTTTAGATCCCGCCAAGCACACCGGCCTTTGCGTCGACGTGTTTGAATACTTAAGCGGACAAAGTGAAATGTGGGATCACATCGTGGTCGACCCGCCGTCGATGGGCCACTCCGAAGCCCAGCGCGCGATGGCGAAGACGAAGTACATCGAAGTCTTCACGGCCGCGGCCAAGCGGGTAGCGCCGGGAGGGGAGCTGTCGTTAAGCTCGTGCTCCAGTCACGTTTCGTTCGAAGATTTTTTTGAAATTATCGACGAGTCATTATCCCAAGCGCGCCGCAAGGGCCAGATCCTTCGTGTGTCGGGTCAGGGATCCGATCACCCCTTCCCGCACTCGGCCCACGAACTTCGTTACCTAAAGTTCGTGCATCTGACGTTATGATTATTGGGTGGTCGTAGCGTCGCGCGCGCCGGGTAATATAGGATTGGCTTGTTTGCTCTCGTTAAGTTTTTCTTGCAGTTCTTTGTTGCCGCGCTGATTGTGCGCTTCAAGCTCACAATAGGTTTTCATCTTCGCGATGACTTTTTCGCGTTTCGTATCGACTTCCGGCGTTTTATCTTCTACCGATTGTAACGATTTAAATATTTTCGCCATACCGTAGCGTTCATCTTTCGGTTGATCTTTACCTTTCGGTTTTCCACCGCCGAGCAGATTATTGTTTTCTTTGTCTTTAAGTACTTCAACGAGGGCCATCGTGATCCCGCAGCGCAGATTAAGGTGCCCATCCATAGTGGGATCAGACTGTTTTTGATCGTCTGTTTTATTAGGAATTTCGCAACCACATTTGTATTCGGGTTTTTCCATATCAGCTTTGTTCAGGCCGAAAATGCCACAGTCGGTCTCACATTTAACGCCGCGATCTTGACCCGCGTTTCCCTTATAGTTCACCTGCCATTTCGATTCTTGTATGGCGATGTTTGCGAACAATTGCATTAGAACGGTGCTGAATTTCGTCGGGTCTTTTAGAATCTTGTCCATATTTTCTTCAGCGGCATTGTTTTGACCGTCACACTGAAATCCAAGATTGAGTTTCTCTGGATTTTTGAGTCCCTGCTTCTGAAGCTTGGCTTTACTCTCGTCGTCATCTAGCGCACGAAGCCGAACTTGCTCGACCATTTTAGCCACGCAGTTTTCGGGATCGCCGCCTTGTTTCGTCAAAGTCTCCCAAATGGTTTTGCAGTGGCCCGAAGTAAAATAATGGTTCTTGTTGTTGTTCTGATTGGCCGTGCAAAGTCCTACAACGGTAAAATGATCATCGTAATTCGGATGAACGGGGGCTTCCGTACCCGGGCGCGCGAATGCGCTTTGGGAAATTAAAAGCGCGCCGCAGAACAAAAGCAAATTCCGCAGCATCATAACGACCTCACCGGTAACGGCAGCACTTGCGCGGCCGGCGGAGAAGTCAGTGAGCGTGAACCATCCCAGGTCGTGAAGCTTTGTATGATGTCGACCGCTTTGAAGTTCGGGGATTTGCTCCACAGATTCTTTTTGCCGGTGGGGATGTCGCCGAACAAGGCCGTCATCTCGCCGGTTGGGTAGGTCATGTCGCCGATGGCTTCTTCTTTGGTGGCGACCCAGAAGCAAACCGTGCCCGTTGAGATAGAGCGCGAACCCAGCGGATCGCCGTTTTCGGCGACGAAGCTTTCGATCGGCTGGCCCGAATCATCGTTTAACAATTGAAACACGCGTTTGCCCGCGGCGTCTTTTGCGCCCAACAAACTTAACTGCCCAACTTGGTTGCGGCCGTTTTCTTCGAAGAAGGCGGTGTAGGAATATTTTTTGCCGGGTTGAAACTTTCCGAGGTCCGCGAGGTAAAACATAAACGCGCTCGGGTAGGCGGGGTTCGAAGCGGTTTCAACGCTACCGGCTTTACGCGCGTTGTTCGAGTGGTAACCGATCGTCGCCTTGCCGTTTTTGAACTGCGCGTGAATCTTGTAAGGCGCGCCCGAACTGTTCGAGACGTGCGTAGTTTCAATCGGCGAACCTTTGCCGGCCTTCGCGACGGATTTCACCGCCGTGTAGCTTTCGCGATCGCCCACGCGTGAGCGGATGTACGTGCTCAAAAGTTTGTTGCCCTTGGCATCGCTCGATAATCTTTGGATGAGGTAGCCGGTGTGCCGGTTGTTTCTTTCGAGCCGGTAAAAGGATTCAAACAGAACTTCGCCGTGCGCGTGAAGGGACAGGAAAAGGCCGCAGAACAAGGCGATAAAGGCTTTTTTCGAAGTCATTCTAAAATTGTAGACTAAGGCGCTCTTAAGTCAAAATACTCTCTGCAATCAATTTTCCCGCTGTCGAAAGCTTAGACAGGGGGCCAGTTCCTAGACTGCGGCGAGCGTTAGGTTTCGGGCTCGCTCGCGATGCAGAGGTATTCAAGAGTTTCGGAATTGCGGCAGGTAGACGCAAGATCTTCTTCGGGGCGGATTTTAAGGATGGTGGCCATCCGGCGGCCCGACGGTGCGTGTACGCCTAAGCCGAAAAAGAAATCATGACCAAGACCGTGGCGCTCGATTCCGGAGAGCATGTTGAGCGGAACCGAGCGACCGCCCAGTAGGGGGCCGTTGATAATCGGTAAGCGTGTGGGTATCAAAGGTGCGCGCGAACCTTCGACCAGGCGATTCAAGATAACGGAATCGGCCTCGAGCCTCCGCACTTGGGTGGCGCTGGCTTGCATCGAAAGCATGATCGGTTCGTTTGGGTCGAGGCGCCAGTAACAGACGTAATCGGCTTCGGTCGACACTTGGGCAGGCATCACGACCGGGCCCACCTGATGCATTTGTTGGAGTTGTTCAAAGCGCGTTGCCGCGTCGGCATCCAAAACAAGACTCAGCAGCACGGCGGCCGCGAGGATCAAAATCGTAATTCGCATGAACGTACCTTTAGCAAGACGCCCGCCAAGGTCAAGGCCGCGAGAAGCGCAGGAGGACATATTCCTCGTGCAGATCTGTTGGACGGAGCAGAACATTATTTCAAAGAATTCACTTCGCGTTTTTAACCTTCGCGATGAGTTGCGCGAAGACGGGTGGGGTAACGGCCCCGACGCGCGCTTCGACGATGGTTCCGTCTTTCACGGCGATCATGGTGGGAATGCTTAAGACTTCGAACTGCTTGGCCAAGACTTTTTGCGCATCGCAATCGATTTTACCGAATAGAATTTCGGGATGCTCTTTGGCGGCGGCTTCAAAGACCGGCGCGAAAGCCTTGCACGGCTGGCACCACGCGGCCCAAAAATCTAAAAAGATGAGCGGGTATTTGTCGGTTTCGTCGTCAAAATTCTCGGTTGTCAAATCTAAGAGTGGCATCGCATCAACGTCGCACGACGCTTAAGAGCGGGTCAATACGGAGCCCGTAAAAAATCGGCTAAGAACTGCGCTACGGGTTGCCAATGGCCGCCGAAGCCGTGACCACAACCCGGAAACACTTCGACATGAATCGGTTTCTTAGCCGCTAGCTTATTGAGGTCGGAAAGGGTTGATTTGAGATCAATCGTTTTGTCGCGCGCGCCGAGAATCGCTAAGGCGGGTTGGCGCATCTTCTTAAGCGCTTGAAGAGTTCTGTCTTCGCGGTACGAATGCCAAGTCGCGAACGAAAAGTCGTTCCACTTCTCAGCTGAATTTGCACGCTTCCCGATTTTAGCGATTTGTTTTCGGATCGCCGCCTTTTCACGCGCGTTCGCGGCGTTGCCCAATTCTTCTTTAAGCCAGCCGCGGGTCCCGCCGCCGATCATCGCGACGGCGATCACGCGGGCGTCGGCCCCGGCGATTTCGGGCGCTAGGTAAGCCCCTTCTGAGTAGCCAACCAGGCAAATTTTGTCGTGTTTAGGGATGATTTCTTTAAGGGTGGCGAGCGCGTCGCTTACCCGGTAATGGCGGCGGAAGGAGCGTTCGAAAGCCAAGGCATCGGTTTTGCCGGGGCCCGCTCCGGGGTGATTGACGACGAGGAAATTGAAGCGGGCTGCCTGGGCCGAGCCTATAAGGCTTTTAAGTTCGCGCCGGGATCCGCGCTGAAAATGAGCCCTGGATTGCGGCAGATAAACGATCCAATCGCGCGATTTCACCGGGGCTAATGAGTAGCCGGCAATGAGGTTTCGGTTTTCGCTTAATTGAATGAGGCGGCGCATGCCCCTAATTTCTGCAGGTCACGTGCCACCGTATAACCGATTTAAAAACGATTTTAGAGAAAGACGGGAAGCAGAAAGAGCACCGTTCCGAGCACAAAAACGCCGCTCAAAACAAACATGGATTTCTGTTTGTGGCGTAGAAAAAGAAATTGCTCACACAAACGCCCCGCCCAAAAACAACCCATGCCGATGAGCAAAGCGCGGCCTACCGGCGTGGTGCGCATCTCAAGCGGGTAAGCGAGGCAGATCACGCCGACCGCGATGAATACGTAGATCAAACGTAAATTTAAAATCTGCATGATGGCGCGATTAGCAAAATTCAATTTTTCCAATTCCTTCGGCCAATCGAAAATCCGCCAGAATAAAACATGAAAAATTGCGAAGCCGAAACTGAATAAGGCACAGGCCAAGATGAGTGGATCCATGGCAACAGCTTACAGAATGGAAATGATTTGTCGAGCGGCGCGTTCGCCGGAGCGAAAAGCTCCGTGGACCGTCGCCATCGCGCTGTCCGGGGCGGTTGCTTCGCCGGCGAAGAGCAAAGTGTCGCCGAAGGGTTTGGCAAGCCTTCGTGATTTTTCCAAACCGTTAACGCCGACGTAAGAATACGCACCCATTGCGTAGGGATCCGAATCCCAGTTATGGAAATGGGCGGAGACCATAAGTTTTTTTAGCGCGGCCGGAGTCTTGCCCGATATCTTCGCTAAGGTTTTCAGCGCGACGTTGATTTGTTTTTCGCGGGGCCAAGCGGCGATCTCGCGAGCTTTATTGCCGCCTTGCCACGCGCAGAGGAAGGGCGTGCGCAACGGAGCCTTAGTCCACCAAACCGGGAAGTACGCGCCGGCCGGGCCGTGAATAAAACTGATCGGCTCATCGTGCAGCTTTTCCCAAAAGCGTTCTTTGAATTCAAAAGTGATGCGTTCAACGTGGCCCACTTCAAGGCCCGAAAGCGCTTCGTTGAGGCCGGCGGGTTGCGGATCAAATTTAATTTGCGAGAGCGGGTTTGAAGACTTCAAAATCCCGAGTGGAACGGTGATCACCGCGCTTTTTGCGGTTACGGGCGCGAACGGCCGGCCCGAAACGGTGACTAGGCCCTTACTCCATTCGATTTTTTGCACCAACGCCTCGAGCAGAAGCCAGTCGGACGATTCACCCATTTCTTGGATCCAGCGTTCGATCAGCGCGGAGTAACCGGCGACGGGGCGAAACTGTTCGGTGCCGTTGAGATTCTCGGCTTCGCCTTGCTCGGAACGGGCTAAGGCTTTTTCGCTCACTTTATTAATGTCGGCGGCGTGAAAACCTTCGATGTACTGTACGAAGAGTGGTCGTAAAGCCGGATCGATGCGCGAACTTCGTTGCTCGAGAAAAGTGGCCACCGAGCGATCGGCTTTAAGCTTTGCGTTGAAGCGATCGAGAATGGCCCGCATGGCTTCGAACAGTTCCGGTTTCTTGACGAGCTTGCCTTTTTCGAAATGAAAATGGGCTTCGGGCAGGTCCGCGAACGATTGCCCCGCGTCGGCGAAAATTTGAAGGAAATCTTTATCGGCGGTGTGCATGAACTCGGCGCCGAGTTCTACCGGCGAGCTGAGATGTTGCAACGTGTGAGCGCGGCCACCCGCACGGGCGCGTGCTTCGAGCACGAGCACCTTAAGGCCCGCGGCGCGGAGCTTACGCGCGCAAGCGAGTCCCGCGAAACCGGCGCCGATGATAATGGTGTCGTATTCAGGCCGGCTCATCGGTCATCGGGTCATGGTTTGTTTGAAGTCACCGTTGCTGACCATCTTTTCGACCATGAGGTTCAAGCAACCGGCGAGCGTCGCCGCGGTGGCGGCGGTCGTGTCGATCAACGTCCCGCGATTTTGAAATTCAACTTTGCCGGTCCACTTAAAAGGTTTAGCTTTGCTTTTGGCACCCGGTTCAACCGAGACTTCCATGCGTGCGCTGCAGATCGAAGCTTCGGGCGCCAAGCCCACGCGCGTTTCGCGTACTTCAAGTTCTTGAACCTTAATCTTCAAATCAACGTCGGCGGGGTTACCAAGTTTAAGACCCCGCTGCTTCAATTCGTTTTCCATCTGGGATTTTACCACCGTGGCGACCGGGCGTTCGAGTTCGACGGGGGTGGGCTTATTTCGAACGCCGGTGCCGGCCGTGCCGACCCAGTACTCGGGTTTTTGCCGTTGATCCTCCACCTGACTAATCGAGAATGTTTGCGCCGCCCAAACTTGGGTACGTTCGCTTGCGTCTTTCGCCGGCACGAGCTCGCGATCTTTGAGCACCACCTGCGGGGTCGCGCAACGGACAAGAAGCAGGGACAACAAAGTAGAATAGATTATGCGTTTTAAATTAATCATGCCGAAGCCTACCACAAGGCAGCCGCTCGCCAATCGCGGATGCGCAAGGTCAAAACAACATCTAACTAATAACGATATTCGTGACCTACTTCGGGGACGAGAAACGCTTTTGGCTCGACGCCGTACTTTGTTAGCGCGATTTTCAAATCTTTCGCCGGATCACCGATGTCTTCGGCGGTGAGCTGGAAGGTGCCGAAGTGACACGCCACACTTTGTTTTGATTTCAGGTCAAGGTGAGTCAGAACGGCATCTTCGGGATTGTTATGCATCTCTTTAAAAAATTCGCGCGGCTCGTAAGCTCCGATCGGGATGATCGCGAGATCCATTTGGCCGGTGCGCCGCTCAATTTCTTTTACGAAAGGTCCGTACCCGGAATCGCCGCCGAAATAAATCTTCTTGCCGTTGGGCGTGGTCATCAGAAAACCTCCCCATAATGTCTCGTTGCGATCATCAATCCAACGGCCCGAGAAATGTTGCGCGGGAAGGTAAGTGAAGCGAAAGCCTTCCTCGGTCGCCTCGTCCCACCATTTCATTTCGACCACGCGCATAATACCTTCGGATTTTAAAAAAGCCTCGTTACCGAATCCCGTCAGGACGAGTGGTGAGCCGGTCTCTTCAATTTTCTTAAGGGTATCGATATCCATGTGATCGTAGTGATTATGACTAACGAGCACCACGTCGATTTGCGGTAGCTCGCCAAGTTCAATCCCCGGTAGGTGCGTGCGGCTTGGCCCGGCCCATTTGAACGGGCTGACCCGCTTAGACCAAACCGGATCGGTAAGGATGTTGAGCTTCTCCGTTTGGATAAGGAACGTCGAGTGCCCTACGAACGTGATCTTGATGTCACTATCGACCCGGGCTACGGGTTTGCTCACGGTTACCGGAAGGTTCTTCGGCCATTTCGCCCACTTGTTCGTCAAACGCGCTTTGAGCAATCCCGCAAAGCTCTTTTTCTCGCGCATGGGATCTAACCAGGGATTAAAAAATTTCTTACCGTTAAAATAATCTTTCAATGTGCCCGGCCTCTTTCACTTTGAAACACGAAGGTATAGATTCAACCGCGATGAAGAAAAACAATAGATCAAAGAAGATGAAGAAGAAAGTTTCGAAGCGTAAGGGCAATGACGGCTTCGTTTACGGCGAACCGAAAAGCATCGGTGAGCTAATCCGATCCGCCGAAAACGAGGATCTGACCGACGCTTGGGATAAGCTTCTTAGCTTCGAGGAGACTCTAGGCGAGCAACGCATCTACACCTCCGAAAAAGCAATCATGTTTGCCCGCCGCATTTGCCACGCCTTCGTACGGCCGAAAAAAGCTTACCTCGAACTTTGCTTTTTCTTAGATCATCCGCTGGACAGTTCGGACGTAAAGGTGCAGGAGCGTTCGAGCAAGAAATACGGGCATACGATTCGCGTCGTGCACGCCGATCAGATTGAAGAGCCGTTAACCGATTGGTTAAAAGAAGCCTACGAACTGGGCGTATGATCGAGCGTCGACCAAGGCCCAGCATTGAAGCCCAACTAAATTTTCTTGATATTGCCGCAGCGAAGTTTGGACGAGGTCTTCGTTCGCCAGTTGTGATGGATTATTTCGAAAGCACCGGGACCTTCAAATCGTTGACCGTGAATCATCTCGATCACGAAAGCCTTCGCGCCGTTGGAATCCGGATTGATCCCTTGAAAAAGATCATGGTTAAAGGTGACCTGCGCCGACTCACGAACAACGGATGAGGGATGGCCGACGCGAAAGATTTCGCCGCCGTAGTCGATTACGACACGTTCGGTGAGCGGGTGGTGCACGCCGCCTTCAAAGCTCATTTCTACCGCCCGCATTTCGCAAGGTTTGCCTTCGGGCGTTGCGCCACGGTAAAGACCAGGTTCTACATGCGCGTGAGCTATTGTCCCGCTCATCAGTGCGATGCTGAATATAAGTAGTTTCATTGGTCCCCCTGAATATTTTTAAAATTTGCTTCTAAAAGTGCCCGAATTGCCCCGTGGGGGTCAAAGATTAGCCATTCCGTTTTCATTGCGGTTGCATCGGCGAGTGAGACCGCGTCTATCCGCATCTCCTGACGACCGATCCTGGCACTACGTATGCACGACTTGATTGAGGAATGTTTAATGGGGCTGGATGGCCCATCAACCTAAGGAGTATCTTATGAGCCCGAGAATTTTTGCCCTCTGGGGCGGTATCGCAATGATCGTCGTCGCGGCGCTGGCTTTTTTCGTTCCGGGATCTATGAACGGACTTCCGCCCCTCATGATTGAGAATAGTTACGGTTTATTTCTAGGCCTAATCCCGATGAACATTATAAATAAAGCGGCCTTGGTTATCGTTGGACTCATGGGAATTTACTCGGCGTTCGCGGCCAATGTCGAATTGCCGAGATCAAAATGGTATTCACGTTCTGTGATGTTGCTCATGGGGTTGTTGACCGTTCTTGGCCTCATTCCCGAAACGAACACGCTCTTCGGTTATTGGCCGTTGTTCGGTGGCAATATCGTTTTCTACGCCGCCGTGGGTTTGGTCGCCGCATTCTATGGTTTCGCGCTGACTTCGCGCGTACCCGCCGATCGTACCGGCAAACACATGACTCGCGAAAGTTTAGCGCACTAACGAACTATAAATTAGGGAGGATCAGATGAGTATCGGCAAATATGTTTCAATCGCGGCGGTGACCGCCGCGATGTCCGCACCGGCCTTCGCCCAAACGGGCAGTGCCGCACAGTCGCCTAGCGGAGCGGCATCAGCTACCGGAACGGGTACGGGTTCGAATACCTCGGGCACAAGCGGCAGCGTCGGCACTAAATCTACCGGCACGACGATGACGAACACGAGCACGACGGATACGAGCACAACGAACGGCACCACTTCCCGCAGCGGGCGTGGGTCCACCTCGAACTCGACCTTTTCAGATTCAAACCCCGGCACTTCAACCGGCCAAATGGGCGCCGGTGGTTCGCAAAGCGGCGGCGCGAATTCAGGATCGACGAGCGGTAGCGATCAATAGTCTTAATTGAAATGCCGCGCCTTTAACGGCGCGGTTTTTTCGTATCTAATGCTTCCCTATGACTTCAAAAAAAGTTCTCGTGATTCTTGCCTTGCTCGTGGCCCTCATCGTTGCCGCCTATCTTAAAGCAAATTCAAAATCGTTCCTCACTAAAAATTCGGACGCAGAAGCTTTAAATTCCGCTACGGAGGGAGCCGGTCAGATGGCGACTTTCTTTGAAGCACATCCTCAATCGTTAACGAGTGCGGCAACCAAAATCGATTGCCGGAAGCCGGGTGCGGCGCGCCTCTCCGTAGGACAGGGATTAAGCCATTTTTGGCAAGACGCCGAGGACGATGAGATTCAGACATTTATCCACTTCGAGCCCGCGTCGCGGATCCTGAGCGTGTGCCATAAGGGCCGGGCCGTTGCCGCGATTCTTCCCGCCGATCCCGAAATTAAGGACAACGAGTCGGTACGTGTTTCCGAAGCGCAGTTTGAAGACTTGAACGGCGACGGAAAGAATGAACTCTTCGTCTACCAAGGTCAATGCAAGGACGGGGCGTGCCTTGGCGATTACCTGCTTTTGCAAATCGACGGCGAGAATATAAAAAAGCTGTACGATCTGCACGCCGAAACGGTCGAAGTCGCAAAGGAGAACGGACGAAACGGTCTTCGCTTCGAACGATATTGCTACACCAAAGATTTAGGAATGGGCCCGGCGTTCTTCTCGGTGGCCGAATTCACTAAGGAAGGGGCACTTAATGTCGTGCCTTACCAAGAACTTCGCGAAAAGTTTCCGGAAGCGGTCGCGCAGATGAAGCCGAGCCAAGATCTAGGCTTAGGCGATGATTCACCGGTTCAACAAAAGGCGTACTTGAAGATTCACGATCTGATCGTGCAGGCTTACCAAGGCAAATCTTCGGAGGCTTTATTGAATGAACTCGGTCAAATCACCGCGACGCTTCCGCCCATCGATGGGGAGACCAGCCCGGCGGCCCGCCTAAATCTATCGTGCGATCCCGGTAAAATTCTAGAATTGATTTCAGGCCGCTAGCATTGTTACTGTCTCGGCACACCAAACACGAACCGGAGAAATTAATGAAGATCTTTTTCCTCTCGGTGACGCTGCTGCTGGCGACTGCCTGCTCGACCGTTACCATAACCGCGAAAGGCTCATCGAAGCGTTCGACCGCGCCGACGTACAGCGAGCGTAAACCGTTTTTCCTCGGCGGCTTAATCGGCGAAGCGAACATCGACGCCAAAGCCATTTGTAACGGTAAGAACATCCAGCAGATCCAGACCAAAGAATACTTTTTGGACGGATTCCTCAACGTAATTACCCTAAGTATTTATTCACCGCGGGTCGTACAAGTTTGGTGCGAAGGGGGTAAAGCGTGAGGAATCTAATTCTCCTCGCGGCGCTGACGGTTCTGTCTAGCGCTTGCCACACCATCGTCGTCCGTAACGGCGAAAACGCCACGACGTCTATGAATCGTGAACAGTGGCACCACATCGGGATTATCCGGTTAGTGGAATACAGCAAACCCGTAGATTTGAACGCACAGTGTGACGGTAAAGGCTGGAACGCGGTTCAAACCCGTACCGGTCCGCTTCAAGTCCTGATCGGGGCCATCCCCTACGTGTCGACCTTCTACTCACCCGAAGAAGTGCAGATTAGCTGTAAGGATTAAAAACTTTTGTTTCCGCCCCCGAGCCGGGGCGGAACTATTTAAGCAACTTTAGCGCTCTCAAAAATTTTCGGACCGCGAACGCTTCCCCGTACATTTTGCGTATTTCCGAGGCCAAGGCGCGCACGTCCTCGCGCACACTTTGGGTCAGTTTCAAAGATTCCATAAGATTAATCATCTGCCTGAGCGGCATCCACATCCCGTGACAGCGGCCGCAGCGGTAAAGCCGAACCCCCGTGTTGTACCCGTAGTGAAACTCCTCGAGCACTTGGCGGCAATTCGCGCACGAGCTGACGAAGTAGGCGTTGTCGTCATCCGGCGAAAGATAAATTTGTAGATCGGCGTAATTAAACTTTTCCAGCGCACGGCGGAAGACGCCTAGTTTGCGCCCACCGCTTAACCAAACGCCGTGACAGTTTGAACATTTAAAAAGCAGAGATCCATGGCAGCGGTACGCCCGCAGGCTCAATTCGCAGTCGGGACAAAGCGGGGCCGAGTCCGCGCTGACATTCTGTTTTAATACTAGATCCATGACGAAGCACCGTTACTACCTACAGCTACGCCTTGCAAATGAAGCGCCGGTGAAACTCCGATGAATTCTACTTCACCCAGCGTAAGAGAGGCCCGGTCATGAAAGTCGTCACGAGCGCCATGATCACCAGCATGGTGAACAACGCCGGGCTTAAGATTCCGACCGACAAGCCGATGTTCAAGACGATGAGTTCGACGAGACCGCGCGTATTCATAAGAATACCCAAGATCGCCGAGTCTTTGCTGCCGTTCCCCGAAAGCTTCGCCCCGACGAAGGCACCCCCAAATTTACCGGCAATCGCGAGAACAATGATCATCGCACAAATCAACCAATCCCCCGGAGTGTTCAAAAGGCCGACTTGAGTTTTTAAGCCCGTCAGCGCGAAGAAGGCCGGCAAAAATAGGATAGCGACGAAATCCTGCAACCGTGCGGTCGTATCGCGCGCGATCAGGCTGTCGTGCGGAATCGTTGCGCCGAACATAAACGCGCCGAAGAACGCGTGGATTCCGATCAGTTCGGTCAACGTTGCCGAGCCTAGCGCACCAAGCACAACGAAGGCGAGCAACGACTGCGGCAGACGTTCGGCATTTCGCTCAAGCTTCGGAATAATTTTTTCGATCAAGGGCCTCACCACCAAAAGCATCGCGGCGACGTAAACAATCGTTAATCCGATCGTGAGTAGGGCCGCGCCGGGCGTGGCTCCCATGATTCCGGTAATGACTGCGACCAGGCACCACGCGGTCATGTCGTCGATCGCGGCGCAGGTTAAGGCAAGGTCGCCGAGGCGGGTCTTATGCAGGGGGGAGTCGGCCAAGATTCTGGCCAAAACCGGAAACGCGGTGATCGAGAGTGACACGCCTATGAAAAGCGCAAATTCAAACGAGCCGATGCCCGCGGGCGCATAATCCGCGAAGATTTGGTGAGCGAGGGCTACCCCTAATAGAAAAGGGAACACGATGCTCAACTGCGAAATAATCACGGCCGACCGCGCCGATTGACGCAACCGTGGCAAGTTGATCTCTAGACCCATGACGAAAAGGTAAAGCGTGATTCCAAGCTCGGCGATGTGACGAAGAAACATCATCGACTGTGGATGAAACGCGGCTTTCGAAAACTCAGGAAATAAAAACCCGATGACCGACGGCCCGAGCAATATTCCGCCCAGCACTTCACCCATCACGGAGGGCTGACCACACCGCCGAAAGATCCAACCCACAAAACGGGCGACGACGATAACCAAAATCAAAGTCAAAAAATTCGGGAACAAAACAGGCATGCCAAATTTTTAGATATTCAAACTGAGATGGGAAGAAAAAAGGGCACGCGAGTGCCCTTTTTCAGAAGATCTATGGGCACGTGAGTGCCCTTTCCAGAAAAGCTACCGGCACTTACGTGCCCCGTCGCTTAGTGGCTTTCCGACTTTTCGTCGGCTTCGACTTCTTTCGACTTCTCAACTTTGCCGCTCGGCATAGTTTTGGTCTTCTCGGTGATTTCTACTTCGCCTTTTCCCTTGGCGCCTTTTTTCTTTACTTTAGTGGTTTTGGTGACGGTATCGCTACCGGTGACGTAGTTGTGCGACTTATCGACTTCAACTTTTTTGCTGTCTTCCATGTCGGCCGCAAAAGCGGGCGAGGTTAACGCGGCGATCGTAAGCGCTAAGATTGTTTTGTTCATCATGTCTCCTTTGTGTTGATGGGAACATTTCGATCGTTTGACGCCCTATCGCCAGAGGCGAATATGGACGGAAAAACGAAAAAATCTTACGCAAACACCAAGTCTGCGCACCCCACCATCAACTCTGCAATTCACGGGCTAGCAAATCGACGCTCCGTCCCTCACGCTCTTTCTTCGGGACGCCATTTCTTTAGAATCGTCGGCAGCAACGATTCCACGAAGGCCTCAACGGACTTTTTATTCTTCTGGTATTGCACACCCAAAAACAAGATGCAGATGCCGAGCAACGCGACCGCGATGGGAAAAGTGAATGAGTCTTGAAAGACTTTGTAAGTGAGATGACTCAGATAAATTAATACACCCAACGTGCCAAAAATCGCGAAGACGCGCCGGCGCAAAAATACGGCAACGATCATGAACCCCACGTTGAGCAGACAATAAATAAATTTCCCCAGCTCACTGTCACTATCCATCAGCGAGAGTCCGCCCCAGAAGGCGAGCAAGCCATAGAGATAGGTCCAAAAAGCAAAATCATCATCCTTGAATCGCCGGTCGATATGAAAGGAAGCCGCCAGCATGATCAAACCAAAAATGCAGGAGACAAGCTTGCGGTCATCCCAAGTGAAATCTGCTTTACCGAACAACAGAGGCGTTAAATCCATGGACATGTACCATAAGGTCACGGCAACCGGAAAAGTCAGGAACGGAAATTTGTAGAATCGTAGCGCCGATAAACCCGCCGCGATCGTGGCCCCTTCCATGAAGAACCACTGGCCCCTCACGTATTGGTGATATCCGCCGTAGAGATCCGTCACCGTCCACATCCCGGTAAAGCTCTGAAAGCCATAGACAAAGACGGGCGTAAGACCCACCGCCGCGGTAATCAGCAACCCGCCCGGGATTTTCAGATTTTGTTTTTTCCAAAGTGAATTGCCCGCGACCATGTACAGCAGCGCGAACAAACCCGAGATCATCATGATCGCCAAACCGTCGTTCCAAGCGAGCGTTAAGAACCAAGACATCGACGCCAGAATTAAAACGCCACCAAAATAGTAGATGACGTGTAAGCCTTGAAACCGACTTTGATCAGGACGCAATGATTCGAAATGCAGCCAAAGCTTGTCGGCCTGAACGTCGTCGATAATGCCGGCGCTTACGGCCGAACCTAAATCTGCCTTCAGTATATTCATAAAGATATTCTAGGGAAGCCACCTTGCGCGGGCAAACGGTGAGATAGGTTCCGCAAAAACTAGACTGATTCAGCCGAACTCAACGACCACCGATTTTGCCGAGCGCTTAGCCGGGCCGTGAAAAACAGCTTCGATGTTGTTGCCGTCAGGATCTAGAAAGAAGGCAGCGTAATAGCCGGGATGATACGGACGCTCGCCCGGTGCGCCATTGTCCTTGCCGCCGGCGGCGAGCGCGGCTTTGTAACAGGCATCTACCATCGCGCGGTCCGCGGCCTGAAAAGCTAAATGCACTCGACCCGTGCGTTGCCCTTGCGCGGCCAAACTTTTAGCCGTCGATACGAAAAGCTCGTCGTACCAAAAATAATCTTCGGCCTTGCCACCTTCGGGCACTCCTAAAACTTTGAAAATGGATTGATAGAATTTATGGCTCGTCGCTAAATCGGCAACGACGAGTTGCAGGTGATCAATCAAGCGCCCGCGATGAAGTGAATTCGTTTCCATTATATATCCCTCCCATAAGTGAAAATAACATAGGGATTTGGCGCCCTAAAGTAAAAGAGTGTAGCTTGCGGCGGGGCGCCTAAGTCGTCCTTACCGATGACGCCTTTACATGGCTATGTTACTTCGTCAGACCATGTTGGGTTCACATACGCCAGATTTATCGAGGGTCAATGTCGTCGGGACTTCCGGCGTAGGTAAGTCGACCTTCGCTAAAAAGCTTGCCGAAAAACTGCGGCAACCATTCATTCAGATGGATGTTCTGTTTTGGGGGCCAAACTGGAAACAGCCGGCCGATGAAATCTTCTTTCCGAAAATCGCCTCCGCTTTAGCTCAACCGACTTGGATTCTTGACGGCAATTACGACCGCACACTGCCTGTTAAATGGAAGAACGTGACGACGGTCATCTGGATTGATTACTCATTTCGCCGCACGATCTACCAAGCCGTTACCCGCGCTCTCAAACGTTCCATCAAACGTGAAGAACTTTGGCCCGGCACCGGCAACCTGGAATCTTTTCGTATGACCTTTATGAGCAAAGACTCAATCATCTGGTGGACACTCAAAACCTTTTACCGAAACCGCGCCCGCTACGAAACCCGCATGGCCGACCCGATCTTCTCCCACATCCGATTCGTCCGTCTGACCAACCCCAGGGCCGCCCAAAAGTTCCTTCGCGATCTGTGAATTATTTCAGCTTAGAATAAAACATTTTATTGGTTTTCTTGTTTCGTTGAAAGTCTGGTTAGTTGCGTCTTGTTAATAACGGGAGGCGAAGTAACCTCGAAGCATGGGATTATTCAGAATCTTTGCGTATGTTTTTGTGCCGTTTTTCGCTGGAACTCTTGCCGAGGCGGGGACGAAGCCGCCAGAAAAAATCCTGGGACTTGTAGAAATCCCAAAGGTGTTCGGCGAGGTCGATCGAAGCGGTCCTCCAGGGCAAACTCAGCCAAAAAAGGTGGGCATTCTTAGGTTGCAAGCGGAACCCGACAAGAACTCAAAAGTCGTCACGCAGCTGTCAAAGCCGGATGAAATCGAGTCACGAGAGCATGGCTACGACGAATCATCCGCTGTCGTCTACGCCCGCAACGGCGGTTGGTACCTGATCAAAACCAAAACGAGCAAAGGATGGTTAGCGCCCGAAGCTGCCGGTCGCTTTCATTCTTACGAAAAACTACTTAAGGACGATGGCTATCTCAACAAGAACTGGGACGGCCGTCTGTACTCATCACCGGGTGCGACCAAGCACTCTGACCAATTAACATTGAAAGACGAAGATCAAGGTGACTACGCCGCGTGGATGCTCGCCCGCTCAAGCGTCCGCATTCTATCGAAAAAGAAAGTTGCCGAAGAACTATGGGTCGAAGTGCAACTGTTTCAGGGCGGGTGCGGTGACCCAGAAGTGCTAGGCAAAAAAGGCTGGGTCCCTGCGTACAACAAATCAGGCACCGAAAACCTATGGTTCCACTCCCGCGGCTGCTAATGTGGCTAATTGATCCGATGTAGGTGCGTGTGCGACCGCTATCACGAGTATGATCATTTAGGTTCGTGAGCTTTAATCAGGTTCGTTAACATGCGGCCGAGATGATCAAGCTGGTCGCGATACTTTTCGAAATCTAAAGGCCCGAGCAATTTCTTCCTTTTCAACATTTCGAGCAGTGGTACGCATTCGAATACAGAACCGCGTGCAATCCAAAAGAATTGCCGTTTTTCGGCGACGTGCCAACGGCCGTTGCCTTCAGCGATATTTAATGGAACCGAGAGTGAGGCGCGTTGAAATTGATCAATGAAGGCGTGGGTGAGGTCGTTCTTTGCGCGCGTGCAAAGCGTGTCGACGGTTTCGACCCAGTCTAATGAGAGTTGGTAAACTTTTAAGTTTTCGAATGGAAATGGCATTCGATCTGATGTTGCAAAGTCAGCGATGAGGCTGAAAGAAGTAAAACTTAGGTTAGTCGATTTTCGAGCGATTGTCGGATTTCGATATTCGATTCTCGAATTTTTGCGCATTGATTGTGTTCGGTGTGAAAAACGGCGAAAAAATCGATAATAGAAAATCGATGAAATTTTTGTTGGGCAAAAATTTGGCGTCCCCTACGAGATTCGAACTCGTGTCTACTCCGTGAAAGGGAGTTGTCCTAGGCCTCTAGACGAAGGGGACCTGAAAAGCAGAACCTTTTGCGCAGACATCTTTCGAGAGAAAGATGGTGACCCGTGATGGACTTGAACCATCGACCCCTTCATTAAAAGTGAAGTGCTCTACCAATTGAGCTAACGGGTCAATTGCAAAAGAGTAACCGTTTTGCCGAACTTGGCGGTCACGGTCAACCCTAAGTTTAAGGAAGCACTAACTAAATAGCGGTTTGATCCACAGTGTCTGATCGCGGCCGGGGCCAACGCTCACCACATCGATCGGAACCGCGACACTTGCCCCAATAAATTGCACATATTCTTGCGCGTAGCGGGGCAAATCTTGAACGCTCTTAGCCTGAGTAAGGTCCTCTTTCCAACCGTTTAGCGATTCGTAGAGGGGTTTACAGCGCGCCAGATCGCCGGGCGACACCGGATATTCGGTAATTCGCTGGCCATCCAACTCGTAGGCGTTACAAACGTCAATTTTTTCGAATCCACTTAAGACATCGAGCTTCATCAGCGCCAAAGACGTGATTCCGCTTAATCTGATGGCATATTTTAACGCTACGAGATCAAGCCAGCCGCAACGGCGCGAGCGGCCTGTGGTAGCTCCGAACTCGGCGCCGGTCTGGCGCAAGCGTTCGCCGATTTCGTTATCGCACTCGGTGGGGAAGGGACCCGAGCCGACGCGCGTGGTGTACGCCTTCGTGATGCCCATGACCTGATTGATCGTGCCGGGACCGATGCCCGCGCCGATCATGGCCGATCCGCTCAACGTCGACGAAGACGTCACGAACGGGTAGGTGCCGTGGAGCAAATCTAACAAGCTGCCTTGCGCACCTTCGAACAAAACTTTTTTGGTGGCCTTAAGCGCTTTATAAATTTGTAGCGAGGTATCGCGTGAGCGATAGGGCTCGAGGTACTTCGCGACTTTGTCGATCAACGTGATCATCTCATCCACGCTGACGGGTTTCTCGTTATAGAATTTCTCGAGCAAAAAGTTTTTCTCTTTCAGCGCGACTTCTAATTTCCCGCGCAAAGAATCTTTTTGAAAGAGGTCGCCGAACAAAAGGGCTTTGCGTGAAGCACGCTCTTCGTAAGCGGGACCTATGCCGCGACCGGTGGTGCCGATCTTCTCGAGGCCGGCGGCTTTCTCGCGCGCTTGGTCCAAAACCTTATGGTACGGCAAGATGACCGTGGCCGAATCGCTGATCTGCAATTGGGCGTCGTCTTTGAGTAAGCCGTTCTCTTTAAGCGCGCGGATTTCGTCGGATAGCTTTTCAATATCGAGCACGCAACCGGCCGCGATGATGCACGTGGTGTGCGGATGCAAAACTCCCGAGGGAATCAAATGCAAAACGGTTTTTTTGCCGTCGACGACGAGCGTGTGACCGGCGTTTGCGCCGCCTTGGTAACGTACGACGAAGTCCGCTTTCTGCGAAAATACGTCGACGACTTTACCTTTTCCTTCGTCGCCCCATTGGGAACCGACGACAATAATGCCTGGCATTTTGTGCTCCTGAGTTGTCAGGTTTTCGTATCCCGAATGTGGAGTGGAATACGCGCCATATTGGCATAAACAGGCCGTGAGCGGAAGCAAAGACCCGGCGATGCGCGCCGCTTAATGGGCCTCTTCCGTGTAAAATTTCATGTAATTGGGCGTGGCGATCGTGGAGATGACCGCCGCGACGGCCCGGCGTACGTACGGAATTCGTGCGGGGTTCGGCGTTGGCCACAGTCCCGAGGTGTCCGACCCGTCAATACTGTGGAGGTCATGGTTCATAAGCGGATTGGCGGATGCCACGGATCTCTGGGAAACAAATCTAAAATCGTCAACTTCGCAAAGCGTCTCCAAGCGTTCGCGAACGCGGCGGGCTTCCGCGATTGGTTTTGTGAAATCAATTTCCATCGGGGCTCGAGGCTCGAAGTAATCGCTGAACGCGATGAAAACATTCGCCGACTCGTGAGCCGCCGTACAGATTCCGAGGTCGGGTTTCATCCGGTCTTCGATTTCTTTTGGAAAGCCCTTAAACCACGTAGCCGACAACAGCCCCGGCCAACCGTAGCTCGTGCGCATGAGAGCCAGCGCCGTTTCCGTCTCGACCGTACCGTAGTCAACGGCGTGCGAGAACTCGGCAAGCTTCGGTTCGTACTTCAAGAAGCCGACCGCAACCATTGACCCGATCAAACTATCCATCGAATAACTAAGTTCGGCCAGTTTTCGAAACATGACCAAACCCTTGTGCGTCTCGCTTCTCTTCATGGCTTGAACGAAATAAACAATTCCGAAATAACGAAGTTCATTCGTTTCGGGTAGGGGCATGTTCGCGAAAGCACCGATTCGGCCGAGATTATTCAATTGCTTGGCGCGTTCTATTTCCAATTTTATTCTTGGATGAGTCGACGGGTTCCAGTGATCAAATCCGTTCAAGCCTTCCATCCAGGCCGTATCGATCTGAGCGATGAGCGAATCCGCGGAAAATTTCTCAAAATCTTCCTGCGTCCGAACGCCACGGGGAAATTTCGCGAAGAGTTCGCGTAGCGCTTCGTGCGACGGCGTCTTGATCGGTCCAAAACCTTTGCCGGTAAATGAGATGTTTTGTGACAGTAAGGATTCGGCATTGCGCAAACGCGAGCGCTTCGGGAAAGGCCAATTCTTTTCGAGACGATCAAGATCCGCGATGAACTTCGGTAATAATTCGCGGATGTTTGCTTCGTGAGCCGTAAGCACCTTCACACGGTCTTCCGTATACGAATTGCAAACGAGCGGGAGCGCGAAGAGCGCGGATAAGACACCAAAGAATGAAAACCAGAATATCCACTTCATGGATATTTTTCGGCAATATATAGAGCGGGCTTAAGTGCGCGCGGCGTTGCTCATCGCCCAGACCATGGGCCGTGATAGACGCAAGCGGCGATCGGCTAAAAAGTGGGGGCTTGTGATCGACACGCCGACGGCCGAGTTGATGCCGAGTACGCGGCCCTCTTCGTCGAAGGTCGCGCCGCCGCTCATGCCGCCGTGAGCGTCGGCGTTCGTGATGATTAAGGTGCCGTCTTGGCCAAGTACTTGGCCTAGGGTGAACTGGTGATCGAAGTTCGTGGCATCGCGATGGGGAAAGCGGGTTCCGCTTAAAAGTTTTTCGTCGATGGAGCCGTAGCGATCGGTGCAACCCGTGCAGGCCGGATAGCCTACGGAGTAAACATTTTCGCCGGCTTTGATTTCGGGCGCGATCGTTAGACCGCGACCCAAAGATTTCTCAAGTTCGAAGCGAATGTTGTCGGTTTTGATTTCGGGATTCAAACGGGGAATTATGTTTTCGCTGGCCGAGTAAACGAGTTTCACGACGTTATTGAAGGGATGCGCGACGAGGCGGCTTTCAGAATCAAAAATCAAAACCTTGAAGGTTTTTTGCGCACGCACGAGCGCTTGAACGTCGGTTAATTTCATTCTCTGAAGCGCTTGCCGGAAAGGTTCTTCAAATACGTGGCCCGCCGTCCAGAGCTCGGTGCCCTTATCGCCCATGAGCACGGCCGAGCCCCCGGCGATCGCGCCGGTTTGTAGCGGTGCTCGGCACAGCGCTTTGCCTTCGGCCTTGCAATGTTCAAAATAAGCCTTCGCGACGAGCGCCACGCGGCGGGTTTGCGCGACGGGCGATTGCGACCAAAGTTTAAATTTTTCTTCGAGCACGTGCGTGAAGAATTCGGGATACGAGCTTTCGTCTTCGTTGACGACGATCAAAGAGAACACCGATTTGCCGGCCTCTTTCACTTTCGCGGGAATCTCGGCTTGATCGGCGGTATAAAAGCCCGGCTTCAATGTCAGCGCGGAGGTGGAAGTTTTTGCGAGCACGTTGCGTTTTTGGTTATTGAAGAACTGCAGTCCCGTGAGATCACAACCGGGACATTGCCGCGAGAAAAACTGCGCTATGGCTTGGTCTTCCGGATTCGCCGGCGCGAAGGCGAACGCTTGGTTGGTGAGCAAGAATGCGAAGACAAAGAGCAGTTTCATGCTCTTCCATAGAGCAAAGCCACCACCAGCGGGTAGCCCACGTAACTACCGGAATTATTTAAGAAGACGGGAGCGTCTCAAAATGAGACGTGTCGAAGTCACGCCACCGGGCCGTAATTCGGCATGGCCCGCAAGCGTAGAAATCTAAGCGTGGTGAAACCAACCCGTTTCGAGCGGGAGAAGATCGCCGACCGGTTGCGCCGCTTGAAAGCGCATGACCTTATCGACCGCTTCGTTACAGCCTTTGTTCCAAGCGGTTTCGGTGTACGCGCCGATGTGCGGGGTCATCAACAATTTCGGGTGACCAAGGACGCGGTGACCGGTGGGCGGCGGTTCACGTTCGATCACGTCGACGGCGGCGCCGGCGATTTTGCCGGTGTCGAGCGCGTCGAGCAAATCGTTTTGGCTCACGACGCCGCCGCGGCACGTGTTGATGAGCACCGCTTCGCTCTGCATTTCGTTGAGCGTGGGATTGTTCATCAGATGCTTCGTTTCTTTGGTGAGCGGGACGTGCAAGCTTACGATATCTGACGAGGTCAAAATCTCGATCAGACCCATGCGTTCGCAGTGAAAGGCGGGGAACATCATCTCGTCGACGTAAGGGTCGTGCGCTTGCAGGCGCATGCCGAACGTGTACGCCATGCGCGCGACCTTTTGGCCGACGCGGCCTAGGCCGATGATGCCCAAGATCTTGCCGTCTAAGCCGTGAGGCCGCTTCATATTGTCGCGCCACTTGCTGCCCTTGACGTTTTTGTGCGCAAACATCAATTGGCGCTCGAGCGCGATCATCAAACCTAAAGTGAGTTCGGCGGTGCTTTGCGCGTTTGCGGCGGGTGTGAAGGTGGCTTGGATGCCGCGCTCATTGCACGCGCGCCAGTCGATATGGTCGAAGCCGCTGGTGGCCGACACGATCAGCTGTAATTTCGGTGCGCGCGCTAAAAAATCAGCGTTGATTTCGGTCTTTGAACGGATCAAAAGAATTTCGGCCTCAGCGAGGGCGGCGGCGTCTTCGTGCACATCGAAACCACCGGCTTTCAAACGGGCTTTGGAGTGGAGCGAGTAAGGTTCGGTAATCAATACTTTCATGGGAACAACACCGGCGCTTGGGCCAAACGGGTTTCGAGATCGGTTGAGTCTATCTTCACTTCAAGTTTGTCGGACAGGCTTTCGAATAAAGCGGACATGTCCTCGTTTCGTACATCGCCCATGTGGCCGACGCGTACGATTTTACCTTTGAGCTGATCCTGGCCGCCCATGATCGTGATGTTGCGCTCACGCTCGAGCCAATCACGTAGGCCCGCGCCGTCGGTACCCGCGGGCGTACGGAGCGCCGTCACGGAAGGTGAGGGTGAGGTTGAGTAAACCTTTAAGCCGGCGCGTTCGCCGAATTCCCGGGTGACGCCGGCGAGAGCTTCGCAGCGCGCGGCGACTTGGCCCAAGCCAACTTCCTGAATGCGATTCAACACGGCGGTTAAGCCGGAAACCAGCGGGGTGGGTGTCGAGAAGTGAGTTTCGTTTTTAAGATTCGCTTTTTTCTCGAGCGCAAGGTCGAGATAATACTTAGGACACTTCGAAGTTTTTTGCGCGGTCCACGCGCGTTCCGAAAGTGCGATGAAGCTTAGGCCCGTCGGGATCATGAACGCTTTTTGTGAACCCGCGATTACTACGTCGAGTTGCCAGTCGTCCATCGGAAGCGGCAAACAGCCTACCGCGGTGATCGCGTCGACCGCGAACAGTGTACCCGGCGATTCGCGACGGATCAGCTCACTCATTTTTTGGATGGGGTGCAACGTTGCCGTAGACGTTTCACAAACCTGGCTGAAGACCGCGCTGAACTTTTTAGTTTTTAGCGCGGCCGCGAGCAAATCTAAATTGACCGCTTGGCCCCACTCAACTTCGATCGTTTCGGTTTTGATGCCGTAGCGTTGGCAGATCTCGGCCCAGCGCTCACCGAATTTGCCCGAAACGATGACGAGGACTTCGTCACCGGGTGAGCAAATATTGATCACCGCCGCTTCCATCGCCGACGTGCCGGTGCCCGTCAGAATTTGTACGCTTTGTTCCGTATTGAAAACGTATTTTAAACCGCGCCATGACTCGGCCAAGATCTTTTCAAATTCGGGTGTGCGATGGTGCAACACCTTTTCGCTCATTTTACTCATCACGGCTTTAGGAACGGGCACGGGGCCGGGCGCCAGCAATCGGTAAGGCCACTTTTGAGTCTGATTCATACGACGTAATTTAGATCATTAACTTGACCCGTCAAGGGCAATTGATTAGCGTTTGCTCGTGTATCCCATTCTTATTTTCGCTCTTCTTTTAAACACTTCCGCATGCGCTTACCGCTTCGGCTTGAGCGAGCGTGCGTTGCCCGGTGGCTACACTCAAGTCGCCATCCCGATGTTCAAGAATCAAAGCAACGAAGTAGGGATCGAACCGTTTTTTACAAACTCTTTGATCCGGCGCTTCTCGCGCAGCCAAGTGGCGCGCGTTACCGAAAAAGAATCGTCGCCGTTACTGCTCATGGGTTTCATCGACGCGGTTCAAGTGGTTAACGGTCCCGCCGTCGACAACAAAGCGAGTCAGCTCACGGCGCTTCCTGATCAATCCGTTCTCATTACCGAATATCGTTTGCTCGTTAAAACTCACATCATCTTGAAACGTAAAAGTGACGACAAGATTTTGTGGCAGGGTGCCTTCGCGAACGAAAAAGTCTACACGCCTCCGCGCATCGGCGGCGATGTCATCAACTCGGCCAACGCAACCTACAATCAATCCGTGAAGATGGAGACGATTTCGCAACTCGCCGAAGACATGATGGCCGAAGCGCACGACCGCATGACGGAGAATTTTTAAGTGATACTCGACCTGCGAAGATTACAGCAACGCTTAGAATCCAACCCGCCGGCTTCCATCTACGTCCTCATCGGTGAAGAAACGTTTCTCGTCCAAGAAGCGCTTCACTTGCTTAAACATAAAAGCGTAGACGCCGCCGCCATCGATTTTAACTGCGATGTTTTCGACGCGAGCGAGACGGACGCCGTCGTCGTGAAAGATGCCGCCGAGATGCTGCCCATGATGAGCGCCCGCCGGTTCGTCGCTTACCGCGGTGTCGACGAGCTTAAAGATAAAGAGTGGGAGCACCTTTATCCCTTATTCGAGAACCCGGTCGATTCGACGACGCTCGTTTTAACCTGCGAAGCGCTCGACAAACGCAAAAAATCCTACAAAAGAATCAACGAAGTCGCCGTGATCGTCGAGTGCAAACGGCCCTACGACAATCAAGTTCCCGACTGGATTGAGTACTTAGCGTTTCGCCAAGGCCTTAAGGTCGTGCGTGAAGCTTCGCATTTGCTCAAACAGTTCGTGGGCACTAATTTGACCGAACTGAACAATGAACTCTCGAAACTCAAAGATTATCTCGGTGACCGCACGAGCGTCGAAGCCAAAGACGTTCTGCAAATCGTCTCGCAGACTCGCGTTGATCGCATCTTCGATCTGACCGACGCCATCGGGCGCCGTGATCGCGCAACGGCTTTGCATTCGCTCGCCAATTTACTCGAGCACGGGCAAAGTGAAGTCGGCATTCTCGCGATGATCACGCGTCACTTCCGGATCTTAGGCCAGCTTAAAGAAGGACAGAAGGACGGCCTGACGGGCACGCGCCTCAGCACCAAAGCGGGCATCCCCCAATTTTTACTGACGCAATATCTCGAACAGATTCGCAATTGGGACGAGAAGAAGATCGAAAAGACCTTCGGCGTGCTCGAAGACACCGACCGTGCGCTCAAATCTTCCGGCGTTCCGCCCCACGTTTGGCTAGAGAACTTCGTGTTAAAGACCTGTTCCTAGACCGATAAAATTTCAAAATTCCTTACGGTAAACCGATAAATAGCCATGACTTTCCAAAAGTGGCTCAGGGCTTTTTATCTTTGCGTGACGCTGATGTGCTGGACCGCATTCGCAAAAGATAAAGCAAAGCCCGTAGAACAAAAACCAACCGTTACCGTTTGGACCGCCGGTTCAATCGATAGCGCGAAAGCGATGTTCGCGCCGAACACCAACGTCCGCGTACTTTCGGCCGCGACGGAAAAACAGCGCGAGCTCAAAGCCGGCTATTTGCCGCCGCACGAACGCGATCTTTTATTCCGCAAAATAGGCATCGAGACGGGCGTGTCGGGCATGGACGAATTCGACAAAGACGTGTTGATGATGAGCGCTCGTGAGTACACGCTTCGTGAGTTGGTCAGCGACTTCCCGATGCTCTCCGAGGCTCAACTTAAACGTTTGCGCGACGAAATGAGAAAAGTGAAGTGAGATACCTCACCACGTTTCTCCTTCTATTTTCGTTCGCGGCACGGGGGGAGCTCATCTACCTCGACATGAACAACGCGGGCGAAGAGATCAAAGCTTGTCAGGCGGGGATCGAAGCAAAGAATGCGAAAAAGCTCTGGCAAGAGCCGGAGCAACTGCACGTCGTGAAGGGCGTCGCGGGTGAATCGAATTTCAAAAGTAAAACGTACTACGCTCTTCGCGCGAAGATCATGGACATGATTAATCGAAACATCAAGATCGACGGCATCGTCATTTCCGGCGAACATGGCGACGGCCACTTCTTCGGGTCACAAGGCGATTTTTACCAACGCGAACTCGTCGCCTTGACCAAAGAATTTCCCGAAGTGGGGAAGAGCCTTAAGACCGCCGCCCTTTGGGGATGCTACCCGACGAGCGTGCACGGCGCCGAACAGTACTGGGTCAATAAACTTCCGAACATGCAATTCACCATGGGCTTCGTCACGCAAGGGCCGGATAAAACCCGTGAAGCAAATCACGTTTTGCTCAAACAGTTTTGCGAACGCCGCGAAGAAGCCGCCGAAGCGACGACCTTGGATCAACTTTGCAAGTTCTACGACAGTTTGCACCAGGTTGTGCCCACGTCGCTCGGACTTTGTAACCGGGCCGGAATCGCGAGCAAAGAATACGCTCAGGGACCCAACGGCGAAAAGTGTCTTACCTATAAGCAACTTCATGATCGTTGCCCGGCCTTCATCAACAATCCCGCACTCGAAGGCGTTTACGAGCGCTACATGAGCGGCGAAAGCGAGCCGCCGGCCGAAGTGCCCGGCCGCGTGTCGGAACTCCGCAACTTTCACAACGAAGCGCAGAAATGGCGGCAGTGCGCAGCCAAGTATAAAGCCCAGCGCGGAACCGACATGCCGTTTCCGCCCGATCTTATTCGGTTGATCAAATACAAAAAGATTAAGGAAAACTTGGCGAGAATAAACGCGCAAGAACTTGCTGAATACGATAGTGCGCTCGAACGACGTGGTCTCGGCGCCCTGAAGCTCGGCGACATCACCAAGACTTCCCGCAAGTCGATGAACCAAAAAATCGAAGCGGCGATGAAAGCCCTCGAAGGCGAAGATGTCGAAGTGCCGGTCGCGAGCCCGCCGCGGCCGGCGGCCAACCGCAGCCGTCCACCTTGCGTAGGTGCCGGTTTTCTTTTTAGTGACTGCGACGATTCCGCCGGCGCGGGTCGAGCGAGCGAAGCGGCACCGTCGCGCAGAATCGTGCGCGCGGTTTCCGAAGATCCGACGTTATTGCGGATGGCGCATTGTATGAAAGAAACGTTCATATCGATGAACGGTGAATGCTCGGCGTTCGACGTCGTCAGCGGTCACGCCCGAACGCAGAGTCCATGTTTAATGAAATACGAAAGAGCCCGGGAGAAAAACGAAGATGACGCCTGCTAAAAAGACCACGACCGATAACGAAGAAGAATCAGGCATCCACCGTCGCCGGGTTCCGCGCCGCACGTTCAAAGCACCGGTCGGAGTTTTGATGGACGGAAAATACGTCGTTCAGCGTGCTTACCAATTAGGTGAGGGCGGGATGATGGTGGATTGCAAAAGTCGCAAGCTGGTGGCCGGAAAAAATCTCGTGCTCAATTTCTTTTTGCCGGACGGGAGCATCGTGATGGTGCGGGGAATCGTTCGCGCGGTCGTGCCCGCGAAAGACGGACAGCCCGAACGTTACGGGCTTGAGTTCTTAAATTTAGAATTTCAAAGTAAAAGAGCGATCAGGAACTTCGTGGCCGCCGCTTCGAGAGAAGACGGCCACTCGACGACAACGTCGTTGTTCTAAACCTGATCCTGAAGCCTTGAGCCCTGAGACTAGGCTTTATTTAAAGCGGCGACGGCTTTTGCCAGACGACCGATTTTGCGGGAAGCGGTACGATAGTGAACGCGGCCTTTTTGGGCGGCTTTCGCGATCGTGCTTTCGAACTGAGTCAACATGGTGGTTGAATCTTCTTTTTGTTTCGCCGTAACAGATTTACGCAATTTCTTTTCGATTTTGCGAACGCCGCTCAAAGTTTTAGTATTGATGGCATTTTTGCGTACGGAACTACGTGCGCGCTTTTCTGCCGACTTATGGTTTGCCAAGAGAGAACCTCCAATGATTCAATCGATATATAAGAGAAAGATGGGATTATCACAGTCATTTCGATGACACAAGTGACCATCGCAGGAGTTCCCGTCTTGAGCGATCAAAAAGTCCCGCCGAAGATATCGAAACCTGAACAAAAACGCTCGGTTATGCAGCTCGCGCTGAGCATGGCGCTGGGTACTTTTTCGAGCCGGATCCTCGGGTTTTTGCGCGACAAGATCATGTTCCACCTCTTTCCCACGGTCGTGACCGATGCGTTCGTGGTGGCCTTCCGGTTGCCCAATATTTTTCGCCGTTTGCTGGGTGAGGGTTCCCTCAGCGTAAGTTTCATTCCCGTGTACGTCGGCGCGCGCGCCGAGTCGGCGGAAAAGGCCAAACACGTTTCGAATGCCGTTTACACGATCGTGCTTTCCCTTTCGATTTTCATCTCGGTCGCCTGCTTCGTTTTCATGGAGCCGATCATGCGTTATCTGGTCGACGATCCGAACGGCTTCGCGGCTACCCCGGGCAAGGTCGAGCAAACGATCTACCTTGCCCGCATCATGATTTTTTATCTCATCTTAGTTTCGACTTACGCATTTCATACGGCGATCGCGAACACTCTCGGGCACTTTTTTATTCCAGCGATCGGGCCGACGTTATTTAATCTCGGATTAATTATTTTTACCGTTATGCCTTTCGAGATGGGCGCTTACGCAGGCTCGTCCCAATCTTGGGGCGTGATCGCGGGTGGGGTCTTGCAGGCCGGGCTCGTGTTTTGGCTTTTGGCAAAACTCGGTTACTTGCCGCGGCTCACGTGGAACTGGCAGGGGCCCGAGGTTCGAAAAGTTTTTCTCAACATGGTTCCCGGCTTATTCGGCCTGGGCGTGTACCAAGTGATGATGCTGGTGAATACGAAGTTCGCCGCCTCTTTGAGCGAAGGAACGCAGAGCTATATTTATCTCGCCGACCGGATTTTGGAATTGCCGCAGTCGATGATCGCGGTTTCATTAGGCGCGGCGCTGCTGCCGCGTTTTTCTGATCTGCATTCTTCCGGCGAAAAGCACAAGTTTTTGGCCGAGGCTAATCACGCCGTACGCTTACTTTTGTATCTCACTTTGCCGGCCGCGGCGGGCATGTGGGTATTGTCGTTACCTCTGACCGAAGTGTTATTCATGGGTGGTTCGTTCGGGGCGGCCGACGCGGCAAAGACCGCGAGCGTCGTTGAAATTTACGCGGGCCTTATGCTGTTCTCCAGTTTATCACGCGTCACATCGCCGGCGTTCTACGCGCTTAAAAACACTTGGCTCCCGGCTTCGATCGCGTTCTTCGTTTTGATCGTGCACATCATGGTCGCGCCGCATTTCGTTAAGATGTACGGGTTGACGGGCCTCGCAACGGCGACGACGTGTTCGTCGATTTTAAATATTGTCATCTTACAAATCTTCTTCCACTTTTGGATCGGGCCGCTTGGTTACGCGTCGATTTTCGCGAGCGCTCTGCGCTTGGTTCCGGCGCTCGCGGGCATGTCGGCGTTTTGTTACTACGTCTATCCGCTTTTGAAACCCTTCACGGGGCGAACGCTCGGATTAACGTTGATCATCATCGGCAGCATCTTTATTTATTTTGCGCTGACGCTGCTATGCCGGTCCGAGTCGGCGACTAAGGTGAGCGACATGGTGAAGCGGCGCTTTAATCGTTAGTGCACGCACGCGGCCGTGAAAGAGAGTTTGCCCGCGTGAGAAAGTTGCGGCGATAATGGCCGCACAAATTATGAGTACAAATTCAAATAAAAAAGCGCTCATTGCTTTAACCGCGTTGAGTTTCTTCATGGCCGACATGCAATCCGGGATCGGCCCGTTCCTCGGCGTTTATCTGCAGGGACACGGGTGGAGCAGCGGGCTGATCGGCACCGTTCTGACGATCGGGGCCATCGCCGGAATGCTCATGACCGCGCCCGCGGGAGCTCTCATCGACGGCACAAAATCAAAACGTGCCTACGTCATCGGCTGCGGAATCGCGACGCTGCTCGCTTCGGGTTTGGTGTTGATCTCAAAAGACTTTTGGGTCGTGGCCTTATCGCAGGTGGCAACGTCGATCGCCGGCGCGACGATCGTGCCCGCGGTGACGGGCATTACTTTAGGCATCGTCAGGCAAAAAGGTTTTAACCGCCAGAACGGTCGCAATCAGGCCTTCAACCACGCGGGCAATGCCGTGGGCGCGGCGCTCTCGGGCTACCTTGGATACAAATATGGTTTTACGGCGGTGTTTTATTTAGCGGCCGGATTCGGCGTCGTGACGATGTTCTGTACGCTCATGATTCCACGCAAGGCCATCAACGACCGGGCCGCGCGCGGGATGAAGAAAGAAGACGATGACGACGACAACGAAGTCAGCGGCGTCTCCGTACTGCTAAAGTGTAAACCGCTTTTGATCCTGGCGTCCGCGCTCGCGCTTTTTCACATGGGTAACGCGGCGATGTTGCCGCTTTACGGAATGGCCGTGACCGCGGCCTCGCCCGACAAAACGAACGGCGCGGATTTCGTCGCGCTCACGATCGTCATCGCGCAAGTTTCGATGATCGTGATGTCGGTGCTCGGCATGCGCGTGGCCGAGAAGCACGGCTACTGGCATATTTTATTGATCTCTTTTCTCGCGCTACCGTTGCGCGGAATATTAGCCTCGCAGTGGATCGGGGCGCTCGGTGTTTACCCGGTGCAGATCCTCGATGGGGTGGGCGCCGGTTTACAAAGCGTCGCCGTTCCGGGTTTGGTCGCGCGTATTCTTAACGGCACGGGCCGCGTGAACGTAGGCCAAGGCGCTTTGATGACCGTACAGAGTTTAGGCGCTTCGGTAAGCCCCGCGCTCGGCGGTTGGATGGCGCAGTACCTCGGTTACCCAATCACCTTCGCCACCCTGGGAGCCATCGCGATCGGTTCGGTCGTGATTTGGATCGCTTTCCGGGACCACTTGAATTTCGACGATCAAGGTAAACAAGTTCGCTCACGCGCCTAAATATTCGTGGCATAAAAAGTGTAATTATCCCGACTGATCGGATTTAAGCTCGCTGTGGCGATGCGAAGTTCTATTAATTTCATGACTGGCTCAAACTTATCACTAGGAGTGATTGTGAACGCGAAATGGTTTTTACCGGTGCTAGGTATGGTGTTTGTCGTAGGTTGCGACGTGGGGAACGTTGAGAAATTTAAATACACCCCTCCTGACATGCCTATGCCGAAACCTTTCGAAGGTAAAATGGGTAAAGACCTTGAAGACAGTCTGAAGAAGTTAGGAGAGATGCTTGCGTGCAAGGAATCTAAAGCGGTCGCGATCAAGCTCTCCGGCAACCTGGATCCTGATCGCGTCAAAGATCTTACGGGTGGGAAGGTCGAACGCGGGGAGGCACGTGGGTCATCTTTCAAGCAAGACGAAAAAAAGAAGGAACAATTGATTCACAACGGTTGCCCGGCAGAGCTCGTCAAAGCCGAGGCGGGTGATCTAGAAGTGGTATTACTAAGCTCGTTCGCTGCCTCCGCAAAAAAGGTTTTATTATGCGGTAACAAGACGGCAAATTCCGGTTTTCTTACGATCAACGCCGGTGAACTAGTTTTGAGCGATTTCGACTATGAGGCTTTCGGGACCGGCGGCGTATTGATTAACGCCGGACTTCTCGTTCTCGAAGGAAGCAATCGTATCCGCGCTACGAGCATTCCTAGTATGATCTTTAGATCAGACGTTGCGCATTTCTCAATCAACGTTCAAACCGGTGTGATGGGCCTCGGAACGCTTGAACTAGACAGCAAGGTCTACACCTGTGCGGAAGCAAAAGAAAAAAGTAAGGAGACGGATGAGAGGAAAGAAAAAGAAAGACTAGAAAGAGAAAAGTTAAAAAAAGATTTCTAGTCCGAAAAAATCGGTCGAAAAACTAAGCCTTCGCCTGTTTCCAGAATTTTTCTTTTTGATCCGCTGGTAAGTTGGTCCACTCCAGACCGGCGGATTTCACCAACGCCTGCATTTTTTTAAATCTCACTTCAAAACTCATGTTTGTTTTTCGTAAGGCTTGCTCGGCGTCGAGATCGTTGTGCCTCGCCCATTGCGAGAGCGAGAAGAGCAGATCGCCGAGTTCGGCTTCGACCTCGTCGCGGTTTTTCAGCGCGACGGCCTCTTTTAACTCACCCATTTCTTCTTCAACTTTATCCCAGCATTGATCCGCGTTGTCCCAATCGAAGGCGACCTTTTTTGTTTTCTCGCCGATCTTGTGCGCGCGGAGCAGGGCGGGGAGGCCCTTCGGGATATCGAACGGATCTTTATGGCCTTTTTCTTTGGCTTTGATTTCGGCCCAATTGTCGAGCACGTCTTCCGAAGTTTTCGCGACGACGTCGGCAAAAACGTGCGGATGGCGGCGCACCATCTTTTCGGAAATATTCTGGATCACGTCGTTGATGTCGAAACGTTTTTCTTGGCTTGCGATTTCGGAGTGAAGCACCACTTGTAAAAGCAAATCGCCGAGTTCATCGCGAATCGCTTTTTCATCGCGCGCGTCGATGGCTTCGCCGAGTTCATGCGCCTCTTCAATCGCGAAGCGGGTGAGTGTCTGGTGCGTCTGTTCTTTATCCCATGGGCAGCCGTCAGGGCCCCGCAGATGTTCAACGACCTTCAATAGACCGGCAAATTCTCGTAAATTTTCGGGTGGTTTCGGCATGCGGCCCAGACTAGCCGAGGTCGCCCGAAAAGCGCAACCCGGTGCAGTAGACCCGTCTGTGGTGCTGGACCGCGCCGTAGGTCAAGGGTCTTAACTCACCTAAGAGCTAGATAAGGGCAAGCCATACCTCGAAACAATGATAATATTGATCGGTTCTGCCGAAAATGAGAGAAGAGCTTCTTCAAAGAGTGACATGGATAAACGTAAGAACTTGTTCAAGAAAAACGATGAAGTGCACACGCGCTCGAAATACAGCGCACCGTCGCACCGCTTTCATGATTGGATCAGCGATCTACGTTTAGAGCAGACCTTTCTCGGACGCTTAATCCCCCGCATCGAAGAACGTTTTAATCTTAAAAACTGGCTGTTCGTTTTTCTGTTTTGCTTGATGTTGTCGTTCGTTATTTTTTGGGACGTTAACGTCTTCCACGAAGTTGCGGCCGGGGACGTGGCGCCCGCCGATATTAAATCTCCGATTTCGTTTCAGATGGTCGACACTTCCGCGTCGGAAGAAAAGCGCAAAGTCGCCGAAGATAGCATCCCGCCCGTATTTGATTTCGACGAAGACACTTACGAGCAATTGATCACGCGTGTGTACCGCAGTTTCCGCCGCATGCGCCGTGAAATCAAAACGATCCGTTGGCCGACGAACCAAGCGGCGCGTGAACAAGAAATCAAAGACTTCACGCAGTTCAAACCGGTGTTCGAAAAAGAACTCGGCGTGGAAATGCCCGACCGCATGTTCGAATGGTTGACCGAAAACCGCTTCGCCGCGCCCATCGAAAATATTTTGATCCGCGCGCTGATGAAGTGGAAGTCGCGCAAAATCATGGACGGACAGACGACGCTGTTCCGCAGCGCCGACGCGCCTTTGATTTACCGCGCGGTCGGCCCCCGCAATAGCGAAGGTGACACCGAGTTCACCATGAGACGCGACGAAGTTTTCGATGTCAAAAAACTAAGTGAGTTCAACTTTGACGACGTCGACGGCGTGGATCGTTTGAACCCGCGCGACAAGCGGGTGGCGATGGACATCGCGCATTTGCTGGTCGTGCCGAACCTTTCTTTCAACCGCACCGAAACTTTACAACGCCGCGGCCGCTCGAGCGAGGCGATCTTGCCGGTGACGGTTTCGATCAAAAAAGGCCAGACGATCGTGTCGGCGGGCAGCGTGATCCAACCTTTGCAAGTTGGGCTGATCAACGAGTTGAATAAGTTGCGCAGCTCGCGCCATACGGATTTCGTGTCGTTAGTTGTCGCCTTCTTATTCTTGATTCTCGTCGTGGTTTTCTTTTCGTACTTAAGGCGTGCGACCTCGCACAAGATTAGCATCGGCCTCAAAGATATTTACGCGATGGGGACGGTCGTGTTGTTCATCGTCGTCATGGCGAAGGTCTACATGTTCGTGACCGATGCGTTCTTGGCTACGAAGGGTGCGCCCATTCCCGCTAATTCGATTTTATTCGCGGCACCGGTTGCGGCCGGCCCGATGCTCGTCGGTTTGATGATCACCGCGGGCGAGATCGTTTGGTTGTTCACGATCTTTACGGCCATCACGCTGGCCTTCATGGTCGACCCCAATTTCAATTTTATATTTTTGCTCGTCACCGCCATCGGCGGGATCGCGGCGGCACGCGGGGTCGTTTCGTGCACCAAGCGTAACGACATCTACTGGGCGGGTGTACGCACCGGTTTGGTTCAGGCGTCCGTCTTGGCGGTCGTTACGTTCTTGCAGCCGGGTGAACATCCGCTCTCGACTTTACTGATCTGGAACGTGCCGCTGGGTTTCGTCGGCGGGATGTTCTCGGCACTCGTGACCATGGCTTTGATTCCGCTGTTCGAAACGATGTTCAATTACACGACCGACGTGAAGTTGCTCGAGCTCTCGTCATTGAATCACCCGTTGATGAAAGACATGATCGTCAAGGCGGCGGGCACCTACCACCACTCGCTCGTGGTCGGATCGATGTGCGAAGCCGCGGCCGAAGAAATCGGCGCGAATCCTTTGCTCGCGAAAGTTATGGCTTACTACCACGACATCGGCAAAATGGAGCACGCCCACTACTTCATCGAGAACCAGCGCGGCGGCCACAACCCGCACGATCATATCTCACCGAACATGTCGAAGACGGTTTTGATCGCGCACGTGAAAGACGGCGCCGAGATGGGCCATTCGCACAAGCTCGGGCCCGCGATCATCGACGGGATTTTGCAGCATCACGGCACCACGCTTATCGCTTACTTTTATAACAAAGCTTTAGAAGAACAGAACGAAGACATCGACACCGTTCACGAAGACGACTTCCGTTACCCGGGACCCAAACCTCAGTTCAAAGAAGCGGCCTTACTCATGCTCGCCGATTCGATCGAGGCCGCGGCCCGCTCGCTCGACGAACCTACGCCGGGTCGTTTGACCTCGCTCGTGCGGAACATCATTCAATCAAAGTTTTTGGACGGGCAGTTGGAAGAATGCGATCTGACCTTACGCGATCTCTCGATCATCGAGGAGAGCTACCGCCGCGTGATCTTGGGCATCTACCACCAGCGCATAGATTATCCGACGCATTCGCCACGCTTGCCGGCCGCCTTGCCGCCGGGTCCGAACCTTTCGGCGCACAACAAGCATCGCAAAAAAGGCACGCACCACGCGACATGAAGCTTTTATTAGTGAATAACTCGCGCGACCGCGTCCCCGAAAAATGGCTAGCGAAATGGGTGGCGGCTCTGAGTCGCGAACTCTCCCGCCGTGGGCATAAAAAACAAGGCCGGCTCGAGCTGGTCTGCGCCTTTATCACTTCCGTAGAAATGAAACGCATGAACCGGCAATTCCGCGGCAAAGACTACGCGACCGACGTGCTGAGTTTTGAATCGATGGATCCGACCTCGGCCGGTGAACTCGTGATGTGCATGCCGGTCATCCGCCGGCAGGCTAAACGTACGGGCTTGGGCGAGCGTGGCGAACTCGGCTACATGATCGTGCACGGCGTGCTGCACCTACTCGGCTACGACCACGAAACGGGCCCCGACGACGAGGCCCGCATGTTTAAACTCCAAGACGCGATTTATTCGCGCTTGGAGAAGTCGGTGAGTTTGCGCTAGCGTCCTGACCGGTGATGGCCTCTTTTTTGCTCAAATTACCTCCTAATGCAGATCTATAGCGACAGGCTCATGCGGCTGACAAATTTCGGCTTTTTCGGGACTCTTCTCGCGACGATCTTTATGAGTTCCGTCGTATCTGCGGACTCTTGCGACGGTCTGCTTAAACTAGTTAAAGCGGTTCGTGTTTCAAATGAAATGTGTGGCCAGCTCACTTCTTCAGATCTATGGCTGAAAGCGGATCAAGAACTTCCGAAGAGCGAGTTATCTGCTCTCATCGAACAGCTTTGGTTAAATCATCACGTCGCGGTGTTTTCCTCAGATCGAGCGAAGGGTTCGGCAAACGCTAAAGTTCTTTGTGCAAGCTCGCGCAAAGTTCCGCTTATTTCTGAACGTGCCGTACTTCTACCCGCGGTGGCTACGGAGTCTGAAGCGGTGAGAGATCTTCGTCGCATGCGTGAATTTTTAGCGCGGGGGAAATCGTTTGCGGAGTTGAATCATTACCTTCATTACCTAGGGGAAGGTGATCGTGCGAGTGCACTTGACGCAAATCATTCGGTTGAATCTCCGGACTCTAGGATTAAATTTGATTCGAACCTTTACGTTCAGGCCACAGATATCGAGGCGGCGGCAAGAGTCCTCGCCGAGAATGATGATCCATCAATAATTATGCAGAAGATATTTGATATCTATCTTAATGCTCGAACGAGAAAGTTGTCTCCGCACGCACGTTGGACGGCACGCTACTCAGCTAATCACGCGCGCAAAGATTTGTTAGATCGTGAAAGAAAAGAGCGCAGGGGCGCGTGCGAGAGGGGATGGCTCACGAGCCGCTTGAGTGTCAATTGCGCAAAGGGGACATGGGGGTACTATGCCACCCTCGCTCACGAACTTGAGCATCACTTTCAAGTCAACGTGGATACAAAATTACCGACTGAGCAAAAAATCGAATTGCTCTACCGAGATGAATTAGAATGCATTCGGGCAGAGTTTGATTTTTTAAGGCTCATCCCTCGGGATCGACGGGGCGAGATGCCTGCGGCCGGCGGCGGCGACGCCAGGATTGATTTATGGAAACTCGCGCGTGCCGGTAATTTCACTGACTTTCACAAGCAATCCTCCTACCCAGATCGGCAGGCGGTACGCGACACTTACAAACTCTAGATAAGAGCTTCACTTCACGCTTTAGGGCGATGCTACGGTAATTGAGGGCAACGTAAAGTGACCGAGGTGCCCTTGCCTAATTCGGATCGAATGACGACGTCGCCGCCGCAGGCGCGAAGTGTATTGATGGCGTGGGAGAGGCCAAGGCCGCTTCCCCCGACCTTGCCTTCGGTGACGCCCGCATGACCCACGCGGCTCAGTAGTTCGTCGGTCATTCCTTTTCCGTTATCGGTTACGGTATATTCGCTGAACGAGGCGGCCGTAGTTCCGCTCACGATAATTTCGCCTTTCGTGCCCAAAACTTCGACCGCGTTATTCAAAATGTTTGAAAACACCCGCGTTAAACCGGCCGGCGAAACTGCGAGGGGTGCCGTAGGTAAAGACTGAATGATGATTTTAATTTCTGAACGCGGGCCTAATGAAAAACTCTTTTCCGCGATGACTTGGCGAAGCAATTCATCGGGACTTTGCGCGACTTCGACCGGCCGGCTGCCGTCGAGAAGGTCTTGGGCAATCTCGTTGATGCGCCCGGCGGCGCCGGCGAGCAATTTGCGATGATCATCGGGAATGTTCTTTAAGCTCTTCTCAACAATCATCAGTGCGGAGAGTGGCGAGCGAATATCATGGGCAACCTGTCTTGCCATCGCGGCTTTGGCGTTGGCCCTTTCGAACGCTAACGATTCTTCGTGACGGGCGACGATCAGCGCACGGGCCCAACGGGAAAACGGCAGCGCGAAGCTCAACAGAACAAGCCAGACGAAGAACGCCACGCGGGTCGATGTCCAGCCGTCGTAATAAAAAGACAAAGTACCGACGTTACCCGCCGAGGGAGTCACCGGATCGTTCAACACCTGAACCGGTATGCGTAGTTGAAAAAGACCGCGCGCGCCCGTTTCCGAAACGTCGGAGGGGAGTGAGAATACCGGGTGGCCCTCCGAAGTTTCAAAACGAACGGAATCGAAGTTACTTTTCAACGCAGGATTTAGAGTTAGCATCGCTTGCCGGAGGTCGTTGATCATGATGCTCGTGCGCGCCGACAGCGCGAACGATTCCGCCAAGGACTTCTGGTGAAAATAATTGAGAACAAAGAACGCGGATAGAGAGATGACGAGAGCCGCCGCGTAAGCGCCGATCAAAGCTGTTCTTAATTTCTTCAAGGTGGCGTTTAAGTTGTTCATGATTTCTAGTTAAATGGGTGAGGTAGTTTTGGCAATTGAACAAAAGTCCGGGGCGTTCCCAAAAACTCGGCGATTCGGTTGACGTTCAGGTTGCGCGAATTCGGCGCGCCTAAAAACAGATCTTGGGCGCCGGAAGATTGCGCCCTCGCAAAGTACAAAGGACAGCCCGCCAATTCGAGACTTTTACTGGTGATCATTTCAGTCTTGATCTTTTCGGCATCCATGGCGAACGACGGCTTCGCTTCGGCCGGCTTGAATAAGTGTTCGATCCTGGCGGCGTAAGCAAGATTCAACGCCAAGTTTCCATGATCGCGGAACGTGGGATTTGGGATCCGCAAGAAATCTTCCAAGGATTTTCCGGTTAAACCTCCGTCGGATTCAAGCAGGTGGGCCAACTGGCGCGTCGCCTCGAAGGCGGCCGCGGTTAAGGATTCGGACGGCGTACTTTTGTTACCGGCCCCGAGAATAAAGCCGAAAGGCCGCGCCTTATATTCTCGTCCATCGATAACCCAAAGGACCCCGGCCGTGCCGAGCTCAAAAAGTTGAAACGAGATTCCCTTATCGGCAAACCACGGCGTGAGTTCGCGGATCAGGGGCGTTTGCGGAACGTCCTTACTTAACGCTACGAACGGGCGTTCTCCGTAGAAATGACAGAGGATGCCGTCGCGTTCGATCAATTCACCGCGGGCCGAAGCGGCGGCGGCTTCCGGCGTGGCGTGGGCGGCGAGACCGTTCGTCGTCGGGAAATTGAATTCCTCACTGACGGCCCGCTCGACCGCTTCGGCGGTTGCTTTGACCAAGGCGAGATCCGCGTCTTCGTCGGCCGAAAAGCCCGTAAATATTTTGCCGCCGATCGAGACCTGAACGCGTAGATCGGTGAATCGCGGCAGGACGGACCGAACCCAGCTGAGTTGATCGATTTTCAACTTCAGGGGACCGGCATTGCTAAGAATCCATAGGACTATTTCTTTTGCATCCGCCATAGATCCGTCGTTGAAGATAAGTTGGAAAAGTTTAATGACCACTCGCTTGAGGCGACCGCGTAATAGGGTGAAGCCGAGAAAGGATAGATGACGACGTTTTTGAGTAACTCAAAATGAAGCCGGTTCAGCTTAACGATGCGCTCTTCTTTAGAACTTGTCGCTAGATAATCGTCGAGCCACGAGTCGGTTGAAAGACCATCCAGATGAAAAATGCCGACCTCGAAATTATGCCCCAATAAAGATAGATTCTCGTTCCAAGCCGAATCGGTTGCGCCGAAATACATGTCCGGACGTTGCTTCATCTCATATTCAAAAGGAAAGCGTTCCATCCCGACGACCTTGATGTCCGTTTGCGCAGAAAATTCTTTTTTATAAGCCTCGGCGTAATTGAATTGCACACCGAGGGTGATCGGCTTGTGTAATGTTTCGGCGGTGCGGCGCACTTCCTCGACGTCCACGGCTTGCTCTGCCGTCAGTGAACCGTCACTGAGCGCTTGGAAAAATTGAAATGTAGGCCGGCCCGTCGGTGAGGGATAGAGCTTCGTCTTTGCGGCGGCGTAGGTCTGTGCCGCGCGTAATCTTTCTTGAACGGAAAAGTTCTTTACCGCCGCTTTAGAAAAGCAAACGAGATCGACTCGGAAAGGTTGCGAAGAAAAAATAGAAAAATTTGACGATTCGGAAAGGAGTCTGGCCACCGCCTCCCCCGAGTAATATTCCGAAGTCGTGACCAAATCGACTTGGCCACTCTCGAGCAGAGCCGGCCCGGCACCCATCGCCGTCGGGACCATGTGAACGGTTTGCGGCATGGTCGGCTTATAATGAAAGTGACCGGGATTCGCCTGGAGGGTTATCCGGCCGTCGGCTGAATCGATCGAGACGAAGTAAGGTCCCGAGGTATTTCTAAAGTCGATGATTGTACGACCGTCTTCGTTCAACGAGGAACGCGGAATAATTCCGTAGTCGGCGCTCTCCAGCGCTGAGATCAAAAGCGGGACGTAGTGGGCTTGAACCGGGGTGAGCACGAGTTTATTCCCGTCCGTGCGGATGCCCGGGCAATGATCCATGACGGATTTTAAAGTGAAGTTCGGGCAAAGGAGCCTACGTATATCGCCGTGCCCGCTGCGGCCCAACGCGATCAAACGTTTGAGAGAAAATGCTGCGTCGTCGGCGGTGATAAGGTGACCGTCGATCGTCGTGATCTTTTTGCCGAAGGTAAAAACAACTTCAGCGTTTTGTGCCTTAAAAGAGTCGGCGGCGCCGGCGACGAGTTGGTGATCGGCGTTATATTCGATCAAACGGGTGAATAGATTATTGGCTAAATTATATTGGGTGAGCGTGTGCAGCTTTGCCGTGTCTAGCGCTTTGATGCTTTCAAAGTACGGATATGAAACACGCAAAACGGCATCCTTAAGTTCTGGTGAGGGCGTATGACGGGGAAGCAAAAAGATAGCGGCCGCGGCCGCTATGACGAGCCCGGCAGCAATTAACTTAAGTGCCGGGTTTGAATTAAGTCGAATACTAACAACCGCCGCCGACCGAGCTGCTGCAGTTCACTCCGGCTTCAACTTGGCTGGGCTGCAGTTCGTTCACGGCTCCAAGGCTGCGCAACATTTCAAGGACCGACGAGTTGACGGTCAATTTACCACTTTGATCAACCTTGATTTGACCTGCCTGGATGAGCGCGGCCATCGCCTCCGCGGATTCAACATCTGCGGTGCTGGGTAAGCCTGCGCCGGAAGTCGAAGCGGTGATAAGTGATGAAACGAGAGCGAGGGACTTAAGGAATTGATTTGCGTTCAAGGAGCACTCCGCTAATTTTGTTTTAGATCGACCGAGATTCGCAAACTGATTTTGCAATCCCCAGACCGGTTTATAGCCACCCATTAAGCTTTTGGCGCGCAAAACTTTGATCCCTCTGTCGATTGCTCGTCTATCCATGAATAATTTCTAAAACCCGCGGCACTAAACCCAAAAAGCATCCACTCCCCAAAAATTCCTGCATTTTAACCTTCTTAAACAAGAACTTTTCCTACTCCTTAACTCTTGCCGCCGCGGACGGCGGCAAGAAGGACCTCTCACGGACGGAAGATCTTCGCGCCTAACGAATCAGCCTCTCGAAGAAGCGATAACGCGAACCACGCAACTATCAAAAGGAGCGATGGTTTGCTAGGTTGCTGAAATGAGAAGAAAAGCCCAACAAGAGTTTAAAGGTGAAGGTCTGCAAAGGCCGGCCGATGGCTTTGGCGGGCATCTTCTCAAAGGTAATCCGAAGACCAAACGTCCCTTGCATTCGAAGCTACCCATCCATCTCACCATGCGGGCGACGAAGAGCGTGATGCGCCATCCGAAAACGTTTGGGAAAGTGGAGGGGTTGATTTACTCGGTCGCGCGGAAGCATGGGGTGAAGGTTTATAAGCACGCGAACGTCGGCAATCATTTGCACCTGGCCATCAAAATTTCGCACGTGCGCCGGTGGGCTGGATTTATTCGTGAGTTAAGCGGGCGCATTGCTTTGGCGTGCCGGCATATTAAAGGCGACGGCGGTTTCTGGCTTTACCGGCCTCACACCCGGGTCGTTCGGGGCTGGAAAAAGGCTTGGCAGATCGTGAAGGACTACGTGGACCTCAATCAGCTTGAGGCGGATGGGTTTATATCGCGGCGTGAGATTAAGACCTTGAAGGATCTGCGCGATATTTTTTCGACCGGTTAGGTAGGGAGTTTGCAGGCCAGATCAGATCGGATCAAATCAGATTAGCCGGCCGGATCAGTCTAGCCTGGGTTTGCCCGTCAGATCAGTCCGGTTGGATCGCTCAGCTATAGATCGGTCGAGCGTTTCTAGATAAAATGTGCAGATGAGAAGATTTGAATTAAAAATTCTGTGGGTCTTTTTATTCGTGGGGTGTGCCAATTTTTCGAAAGCACGCTTGAGCAACTTATCTGCGATCAAAGTGGGGCAGGCGCCGGCGGAGACCACTGCGGCCTTGGGCCAACCTTCAGAGAAGATAAAGAAGGGCGAGGCGGAGACCTGGTATTACGAGATCTATTCCGATGACAGCTCGCGCACCTATCCCTACAAAGCCGTGTTCCAGAGCGGGAAGCTTAAAAGCTTCGAAGCCGATTATTCCCGCTCGGCCAAAAATCGCGAGCTCTGCCGGGAGCGTAAGCGCAGCGATCAAAGGTTCGTGCAGATCCACGGCGTCAACAACGCCGGTGAGGTTAAAGTCGATTGTGCCGACTAGGCGCACCCTCCGCTTGCCATCGCCGACGGCTCCGGCTTAGGATGCCTGCATGTCTGTAAGCACGCAAAGTTCCGAAACGAAGTCTGAGTTGATGAAGATGAAAGATAAAGTCTCCGAATTGCGGAGGTATCTTTGACATCGATATTAAATCGAAACGCCTCGAAGAACTAGAGCAAAAAGCGCAAGATCCCTCGATCTGGAACAATCACCAGCAGATGCAGAAGCTCAACCAGGAAAAGGTTTTGCTCGAGCGTGCGGTCGCTGATTACAACGAACTCAATCAAAAAGTTGAAGACAACCTCGTGCTGCTCGAGATGGCGGTCGAGGCGCAAGACGAAGACAGCTTTAAAGAAGTAAAAGGCGATCTCGCGAACATCCGCGCTAGAATTGAAGATCTTGAACTAAAAAGTTTGTTGAACGGCGAGTTGGACGGGAACGGCGCTTACCTTTCGCTCCACGCGGGAGCGGGCGGGACCGAGTCGCAGGATTGGGCTTCCATCCTTTTACGGATGTACACGCGCTACGCCGAAAAACAGGGCTATAAGGTCGAAGTGCTGTCGATCAACGAAGGTGAAGAAGCAGGGATCAAGTCGGCCTCGCTGCTCATCCAAGGGCCTTACGCTTACGGAAATTTAAAAGCCGAATCCGGGGTCCACCGCCTGGTGCGCATCAGTCCGTTCGATTCGAACGCGCGCCGCCACACAAGTTTCGCCAGCGTACTCACCTGGCCCGAGATCAACGACGAAGTGAACATCGACGTCAAAGACGAGGAAGTTCGAATCGACACCTACCGGTCGAGCGGGGCCGGCGGGCAGCACGTCAACAAAACCGATTCGGCGATTCGGATCACGCACATTCCTACTGGGATTGTGGTCACCTGCCAAAACCAGCGCTCGCAACATGAAAATAGGGCTTTCGCTTGGAAGATGCTCAAAGCGCAACTTTACGAGCGCGAGATAGAAAAGCGCAAAGCAGACCTCAACGCCATCGCCGGCGAGAAAAAAGCGAACGAGTGGGGCTCGCAAATCCGCTCCTACGTTTTACATCCTTACCAATTGGCCAAAGATCATCGCACCGAATTCGAAACCGGGAATCCCGCCGCCGTCCTCGATGGAGATTTAAGCGGGTTCATCCACGCATTTTTGCGCGACAAAGCGCTTGAGGGCAAAGCGGCCGAGAAAGGCCCCGAGTGACCTCATGGTGGCTCGCGCTCCGTTATTTCGGAAGCTTTCGTCGCTTCTTCAATTTATCGACGACGCTCGCCGTGCTCGGCATGGCGATCGGGGTTGCGAGTCTCGTGGTCAGCATGGCGGTGTTCAGCGGTTACGTATCAACGCTTGAAAAAACCGTCCAGGATGCCGTCGGGCATATCCTCATCATCAAACGCGGTAGCGCCGATCAGAACGAGATGCTTAAAGAGATTCAGCCGCTCGTCAAAGGCCGCAAAGCCGAGACGCCGTTTATCTACGTCGAAGCCATCCTCGCTCACAAAGGCAGGATCAACGGCGTAATCGTTGAGGGTGTCGATCTTTCAACCGTACATAAAGTTTTGAATTTAAAGGACCGGGTCATTGCCGGGACCTTCGACCTCGAACCGAACGGCAGCGCGGAACCTAACGTTTTGATCGGCAAGGGTATCGCCGCCAAATTCAATTTGAAAGTCGGCGACGTGTTTCGCATCGTCGTGCCGCTCTCGACCGAGTTTCAATCGGCGAGTTTCCGGCCTAAGCTCGGCAAATTTAAGGTGGCGGGCATCGTGAATTTTGGACGTTATGATTTTGACACGCGCTACGTCGTCATGTCGATCGCGCAGGTGCAAGATTTTGCCGAGATGGGAAAAAAGATCACCGGTTACCGCTTCAAGATCGACGATCCGTACGAGGCGCGCGCGATCAGCGCCGAAGTGGGCAATAAATTTGGCTCAGCCTATTGGTCACGCGATTGGCAAGAAGTGAACCGCAACCTATTCGAGGCCGCGAAGCTTGAGAAGGCCGTGTTGTTCGTCGTGCTCATGATCTTAGTTGTGGCGGCGGCGTTCAACATCGCGAACACTTTGTTCGTCAGCGTCGTGCAGCGCTACCGTGACATCTCGGTCTTAAAAACGCTCGGTGCAACCGACTCGTTCGTGCGCAGTATATTTACGGCGCAGGGGCTGATGGTCGGCGCGGTCGGTGCGTTCTTAGGCATCACCATCGGGTTAATCTTGTGCCGCTTGGTGGAGTGGGCGCAGGTGCGCTGGCAGCTCGTCCCGGCCGAAGTTTACAAATTGGATCACATTAATTTGGACGTGCAGTTCAGCGACTTATTGATTATCACCGGGGTCAGTTTAGCCGTCTGTTTTATCGCCACGCTGGTGCCGTCCCGCCGGGGCAGCCGCATTTCACCGGTCGAAGGTTTGAGGTACGAATGATTCGCGCATCGAAGATCGAAAAAAAATACGGCAGCCTCCAGATTTTGCGCGGCCTCGACTTCGAAGTCGTCCAGGGCGAAGCGGTTTGCATTCTCGGGTCGAGCGGGGCGGGTAAGTCGACCTTCTTGCACATCCTCGGCACGCTTGACCGGCCGACCCGCGGCACGGTCACCTTCAACGGCGAAGATCTGTTTAACAAAAACGACGCCGAGCTTTCCAGTTTCCGCAGCCAAAAATTGGGTTTTGTATTTCAGTTTCATCATCTCTTGAGTGAATTTAACGCGCTCGAAAACACGATGATGCCCGGGCGTATCTCCGGCATGCCGGTGATCGAATGCAAACAACGCGCGGCGAGCCTGCTTGATTATTTGGGCTTAAGCTCGCGCCTTACGCATTATCCATCGCAACTTTCGGGCGGCGAGCAACAGCGGGTGGCCATTGCTCGCGCGCTATTTCATAAGCCGGCGATGCTGCTGGCCGACGAGCCGACCGGAAATCTCGACAGCGAAAATTCGATGAAGATCCAAGATTTGTTTTTTCAGTTAAAGCACGAGATGGGCCTGACCCTCGTCGTGGTCACGCACGATCAAAGGTTCGCGACCCGCTTCCCGCGCTCGGTCAAGATGGCCGACGGGCAGTGGGTTTTCTAAATAACGAAAATTTTTTCCGTATGACGTTCGAAAAGCAGCCGTAGCGCTTCGTTGCGACGGTAGAATGTTCCAGAACTCCCGCCGGACTTCCTGTCACGCCTCCTAAGGGCTAATTTGTCCGCAAGGGGGATTACTTATGAAGCTATTAATGATTGCGCTCGCGCTATTTTCGCACACCGTATTTGCCGCGGGTGAAGTGGAGCTTTCGAAAGAATGTAAAACGAAACTTAGCGAAGAGGTGCTCAGTTCCGAAACCGCTTACCTCGCCGCGACCGGTGAGACGATTGCGCATAAATTAAAGGCCGATGTTCAAATCAACTACTGGCCTGCGCGTGACAGCGTGAACATCGTCGTTCATGCCGAAGATCCCGCCGACGGGCGTTCGGTCGCCTACACGGCGACGGTTTTGAAAACGGAAGCGCGCGTTTGCGAGAATATCAAACTTGTTCGTAAAACCGCCGGTGCTTGCCGCTACTCCCGCCACCAAGGGCCGGAGTCGTTGACCGAAATCAAAGAGTTACGCTTCAAAGCGGGGCAAACCATCGATGGACGTGATCAGATCAGTGCCGTCGTCGAAGCGCAGTTGCGGCAGTTACTTGATGGACAAGATGGTTTAGAAACGATCGGAGCATTGATCGACGCCACCGACGATCACGAGGTGAGTACGGCCACCGTCACCTTGCCCGACGGCAAAGTGCTCGATTACTACGGGGCTTACGGCGGAGATAACCCGTACGGCGCATTTTTCAAGACGGGCGAGAATGTGAAGGTCGGCAGCAACAACGACGGATCGGTTTGCATCGGCTACTTTTAGTAAGCGAACGGGGTTTACGGTTGCGATTACGCCCGTCGTTGCATAAAGATGGCGCTAGTGCTGGAAATAAAATCGCTTTCTAAAACCTACGGGGACTACCGCGCCCTAGGCCCGATCGACCTGAATCTCGAGACGGGCCAAACGTCGATCCTGCTGGGTTCAAGTGGTTCGGGTAAAAGCACGCTGCTGCGGGCGATCCTGGGCCTGATCAAAACCGACGAAGGCTCCATTCTATTTAACGGCGCGGCGGTGGCCGAGTGGTCGCCGCCCACGCGCGCGATGCGCATCGGTTACGTTCCGCAAGGCGGCAGTTTGTTTCCGCACATGACTTCGGCCGCGAATGCTTCGGTCGTGGCGCGCGCGATCGGTTGGGATAAGGCAAAGATCAAAAAACGCTTCGACGAAATCCTGCCGGTATTCTCGTTCGATGAGAGTTTGCTGCGCCGGCGCCCGCACCAATTGAGCGGCGGGCAAAGGCAAAGGGTTGCTTTGATGCGGGCGGCTTTCACCGATCCCGAATTGTTGTTGCTTGATGAACCGCTCGGCGCGCTTGATCCGCTCGTACGCGCCAGCCTGCAAGAAGAGTTAAAAGAAATTTTCTCGCGCCTTCGTAAAACCGTGATTTTTGTCACGCACGATATCGGCGAAGCCGCGTACCTCGGGGATCAAATCGTTTTAATGCACGAGGGCCGCGTCGTGCAGCACGGCTCGTTCAACGATCTACGCGAGCGACCGGCTTGCGAATTCGTCACGCGCTTTATGAACGCGCAAAGATTATTCGCGCGGGAGGCGAAGTGAGCCCGGGCCTGAGCTTTCGCTCGCACATCCAAATCTTCGCGCTGATCGCCGCTACGTTGTTCGGCGGCTCCGCGAGCGCAAGCGCGGGCGAAGTGACCGTAGGCTCAAAGGCTTTTACCGAAGGCTACCTGCTCGGTGAACTTGCCGCGCAAACGCTCGAGGAAGCGGGATTCGCATCCGTCGCGCGAAAATTCGGCTTAGGCAACACCGGCGTCACGTTCGCGGCGCTCACGAGCGGTGAGATCGCGCTTTACCCCGAATACACGGGCACCATCAGCGAAGCGATCTTGCACGACCCGGCGCTGAAACGCTGGGAAGATCTGCGCGACAAATTAAAAGCGAAGGGCCTGGTCATCTCATCGCCTTTGGGTTTCAACAACACCTACGCGCTGGCCGTGCGCCGGGAATATGCCGAGCGGCATCGGCTAAAAACGATCGGGGATTTGCGGGGGCTGGGCGCGCGGGCGGCTTTCAGTCATGAATTTATCACGCGCGCCGACGGTCTGCCGGGCTTGTCGAAACGTTACGCACTTGATTTCGGTAAGGACAATCGCTCGCTCGAGCACGCGCTCGCTTTTCGTGCGCTAGAGGGTGGGCAGGCCGACGTGATCGACGTTTATTCCACCGACGCAAAGATTGAATCGATGGATCTAGTCGTGCTCGAAGACGATCTTAAATACTTTCCCGTTTACCAAGCGGTGTTTCTGGCGAGCGAAGAGTTCACCAAGCGCGAGCCGCGCGGGTGGGCGGCCCTCGAGGCGCTGAAGGGCTCGATCGATGAGAAGACGATGCGCACCCTCAACGCCCGCGCCGAGATTTCGAAAGAAAGTTTTCAGCGCGTGATCGCGGCGCATCGCGGGCACGGCGAGCCGGCCGGCAACGTTGAAGGCAATCAATGGCGCGCAAAGATTTGGCGTCGAACTCAGGAGCATTTGTTTTTGGTGGGCGTGGCGTTGCTCGCGGCGGTACTTACGGGTGTTCCGCTAGGGATCTTATCGGCCAGGCGGAAGTGGCTCGGTCATATTTTGCTTGGTGGAGCTTCGGTAATTCAAACGGTGCCATCGTTGGCGCTGCTCTGTCTTTTGATTCCGGTGTTCGGGATCGGTCTGGTGCCGGCGATGGTTGCGCTTTATTTGTACAGTTTGCTGCCCGTGGTTTTGAATACGTTTGTCGGATTACGTTCGGTCGACCGCCAATTCGTCGAGACCGCGCGCGCCCTTGGGCTCGGCCCCTGGCGCACGCTGACCTGGGTCGAACTTCCGCTCGCGGCCCGGGCCATCGTCGCCGGCGTAAAAACCTCGGCGGTGATCGGGATCGGGACCGCGACGCTTGCCGCGTTGATCGGGGCGGGAGGTTACGGGGCTTTAATCGTCACGGGGCTCGCCATTAACGACGTGCCTACGATTTTAGCGGGAGCGGTGCCCGCGGCGGTTCTCGCGTTGATCGCGAATTTTGTTTTCATTTTGATCGAGAAGTTCGCGGTTCCACGCTAATTTTGCGGCTAAGCGCATGATACAGCTTTGACTTTGGCGGCGGTTTTGGGCTAGTTTTTCGAGTTAGAAAATAAGTGTTCAAAACGACTTAGGAAATTCTGCTTTTGAAGCGACCCTTTAGCCGCGCCATCTCGATAATTTCAATTTCATTCGCGTGCGCTATTTGTGCGTTCGATTCTTACGCGCAAACTTCGCCGGTTCCGCCGCCGAAGGCTTCCGTGCCTTCACAAAAAAATGATCCACTAGATTCGCGCACTCCCGCACCGTTGGATTCGCCGCGCGCGCCCGTAGCGCCGCCCGCGAGATCCAATCCGCAGACCGTTCCGAACACTTCGAAACAGGCACCGGCCCGTCCCACGGCCCCGCGCCAGGTGGCACCGAAACAGGAGCGGACTTCGGCACGACCGACGACGCGTCCGGCACGCACGGGCCCGGTACCCGCAAAAAAGGTGACCAAGCCGGGTGCGGCGGCGGCCAATGCGACCGCGAGTTCCCCCACCGAAACGGCCGCCACGCCTTTGGCCGGCGGAAACGTCGAACGCATCCTCGTGACCGGCAACAAGAAGATCGAAGGCGATGCGATTCGCGCCAAGCTCATCACTCGTGAAGGATCGATCTACAGCGAAGATCAAATTCGCCAAGACATTCAAGAGTTATTCAATACCGGTTTCTTCTACAACGTGACGGTGGATCGCAGCGAAACTGCGCCCATCACCGTGACCTACACCGTGCAAGAAAAGCCCTCGATCACCGAGATCTCATTCGACGGCAACGACGAACTCGAAGACGAAGAGCTGAAAGAAACCGCCGGCATCAAAGCCTACGAGATTCTCAATCAATCTAAAATTCGTGAAGCGACCGAGAAGATCGAGAAATTGTACGAAGACAAAGGTTTCTTCCTCGCCCGCGTCAATCCGAAGGTTGTCCCCGTCGAAGGCGACAACGTTAAAATCGTGTTCGACATCCGCGAGAACGACAAAGTCCGCGTGAAGCGCATCAGCTTTATCGGCAATACGAAAATGCCGAGCGGCAAACTCAAGGCCTTCATGGCTACGCAAGAAGGCGGGTTCTTCAGTTTCGTCAGCAGCGCCGGCGCCTACAAGCAGGAAGCGTTCGACCGTGACGTGCAAATGCTTAACCTCGTTTACTTCAACGAAGGTTACGTTCAGGTAAAAATCGACCGGCCGCAGGTTTACGTGACGCCCGACAAGAAGGCGATCTACATCTCGATCCGCGTTGAAGAGGGTGAGCAGTTTAAAGTCGGCAGCGTCGATTTCACCGGCGATCTTTTGTTCTCACGCGAAGAATTGTTCGAGACCACAAAGATCGAAGAACAAGACTTGTTCCGTTACCAAATCTTGCAGGAAGATCTCAAAGCCTTGCAGGCGAAGTACGGGGATTTGGGCTACGCTTACGCCAACCCGATTCCGCGCACGCGCATCCGCGAGGCCGACAAAGAAGTCGACATTACTTTCGAGATCGACAAGGGCAACAAGGTTTACATCGGTAAGATCACCGCCGTCGGCAACACAAAAACCCGCGATAAAGTTTTGCGCCGCGAACTCCGCATCGTCGAGGGTGAGCTTTACAACGAAACCCGCAAGCGCGAGTCGATCGACAACGTTAAACGCCTTGGTTTCTTCGAAGAAGTGAATTTCAACACGAAGACGCCCAAGGGCCGCAACGATCTGATGGACATCGACATCGTCGTGAAAGAGCGTAACACCGGTACGATTCAGATCGGGGCAGGTTACTCAAACTTTAACGGCTTCGTTTTTAACGGCCAAGTGAATCAGATCAACTTCTTGGGTAAGGGCCAAAAGCTCGGCGTTAGTATCGACCTGTCCAAACGGCAAAGCCTCTATAAGTTCAGTTTCACCGAGCCTTTTTTCTACGATACCGAATGGTCGACCGGCATCGATCTCTACCGCTCTTCACGTTTGCTCAGCGAATACGAGGAGACGAAGACCGGGGCCGCGGTGCGTATCGGTCATCCGCTCGCGCCGTACCTCGACGGTTTCATTCGCTATAAATTGGACGAGACTGATCTGAAGCTGACCAGCGAGGGAGATCCCGAATTGTTCCCGGTACAGACCGCGAACGGGACGACCAGCTCGGTTACTTTTACGCTTGAATACGATAAGCGTGATGATCGCTTCGCGCCGACCAAAGGTATTTTCAGTTCCGCTTCGCTCGAATACGCCGGTGTCGGCGGGACGATCGATTACACCAAGGGCTTCGGTACCTTCCGTTATTACAAAAAACTGTTTATGGAATTGGTCTGGCGTAACAATCTGACCTACGGTTTCATCTCGTCCAATGATTCAAGCAAGCCGCCGCCGTTCAACGAATTGTTCCTGCTTGGTGGCGCGAATTCATTGCGTGGATTTGATTGGTTCTCGATCGGCCGGCGCAAGTTCTCCACGAAAGTTCGCGATCAAGCCTTGGCCTCGGGCCGAACTCCCGAAGACGCCGCTAATTTAGCGCTTCGCCCTTTCGGTGGGATGCAGCAGTTCTATTATAATTTGGAATTTCAATTCCCGTTGATTACCGAAGCCGGCATCAAAGGCGTCGTGTTCTACGATATCGGGGACGCGAGCGATCAGCTGGTCATCAGTGAATTCCGGCAGGACGTCGGATTCGGTTTCCGATGGTTCTCTCCCATCGGGCCTCTCCGCTTCGAATGGGGTTTCCCGTTGGAACGGAAAACCCAATTTAATGAAAAAGGCGTGAACTTCGAGTTCGCGATCGGCGCACCGTTTTGATGTTTCGCCTTCGCGGCCGCGAAGGCTTAATGTAACGCCCGTGCGGTTGCGCGGGCTTCCGGATTTAGCGCAAGTTTGTGCCGGTCATGTAGAAGACGCCGTTGTAGCAGTAGAAGACGCCGCCGGCGTAGAAGTACTCGCCGTTGTTGAGGCCGCGGCCGTACGGGTTGCCTTGGATTTTGGCGACGTCGATGATGCGGCCGTTATAGCTCACCAAAGAACACATATATTGTTGCGGTGGGGGAGTGGCTTTACACATCCCTTCGAAACGACCGTACCAGTTGTAGTGATCGACCGCGTTCATGCCGGCGTTACGTACGTCGGGACGTTCATTCAAATACTGACCTTCGCTACAGGTGTACGTGCTATTCGGCGCGCACATACCTTCGTTTTGCCCGAAGGTGACGTAGTGATCATAAGGATTGACCCCTGCGGCCTGAACGTCGGGACGACGGCGAAGATACTCGCGCGGGTCACAAGATTCCGCGTTAGCTAAAGAAGGAAGAGAGACCAAAAACATAAGAACCGAAAGAAGACGAACCATATTACCCCCTAGTAATTGTTGATTTGAATCTACCGGCACCACCGGACCGGCACCATGGGCCGAAGTCGCGCCGATGAGTATCTTGTGGTCGGTGTTCAAATCTTCAACGGCCCGTAGTTCGTTGTTTTGAGCGCGCAGTTTTTGGGATGACGGAAAATTAATATGCGTGTCTCGTTTTCGTTCTTACGAAAAGGTCTAGCGGACGCTTTTGTCAGTCGTTTTTTTCGTGTAGGTTTAAGGCGTGAAACGAGCTGATTTAAAGACCAAAGCCATCGCGGCCATAAACAAACAAGGCGCCTTGCTTGTTTACCCGTTGGCTAACAAAAAAGAACCGCTAAGTATCTGGTCGGAGCTTTACCCCCGCACCAAGATGCGTTGGGAATGGGACGAGACCGGCGATGACCGCGTCGCAAGCCTCTGGCACTTGCGTGAACAGCTCTCGCGCTCGAACGAAGTTGTCTACGTGAAGTGGTACCAGGGCCGCGCGACATTTTTCTCGAAGAAAGCCTTCGTTTACCTGATGGCTTACTTTCGATCGGCACGGTTGGCGGAGCGCGGCTTAAGTTTTGCGTCTCAGAATATTCTCGAGTTCCTGACCAACGATTCGCCGATGTCGACCAAACAGGTGAAAGCCGCCGCCGAGCTTGAAGGGCGCATGAACGAAACCGCTTACAACCGAGCGATGAAGCCTTTGTGGAATTACTTGATCACCGTCGGCTACGGCGAGTTTCAGGATTCAAGTTTTCCGTCGCTCGGCATAGGCGCAACGCAAACATTGTTCGAAGATTTGTGGACCGAAGCGCAACGCACCGATGCAGGTGTGGCGCTTCAAGCACTCGAAAAAATGTGGACGCCCACGAATCCGTTTTTGAAGTTCGCGAAGAAGCTTCACTCGCACATCGTTCTAGACAAAGAATCGGCCGACACCTATACCTAATACTTCTAAGGAGATTGGATTATATGACGCACAACACTATCGTTTTAGGTCTTTTGATTTCAGCATTTTCGGCTCCCGCTTTCGCCGACATCAAAATCGGTTACATCGACATGCAGAAGGCAATCCAAGAAACCGCTTCCGGCAAGAAAGCGAAGAAAGAGCTCGAAGACGAATTCAATAAAAAGAAAAAAGATTTAGAGAAAAAAGAAGCCGACATCAAAAAGATGCACGAAGATTTCGAGAAGCGCTCGATGGCGATGAACGAAGACGCGCGCATGAAAAAGCAAAACGAAATTCGCGGCGAGATGGGTAAATACCAAGAGAACGCGGCCAAGGCGCAAGCCGAGATTCAGAAAAAAGAGCGCGACCTCACGCAACCGATCGTGACCAAACTCCGCACCATGCTTGAAGAGATCGCGAAAAAAGAAGACTACACCGTGGTCCTCGAAAAATCCGAGAACAGCGTTATGTGGGCTAAAAAAGACATCGATCTTACGGATCGTTTGATCAAGGCTTACGACGGCAAAAAATAATGGAAACGTTCATGACCTGCGAAGAAATTCTGACGATTCTTCCCCACCGGTTTCCATTTCTACTGGTGGATAGGGTTATCTCATGGCAGCAGGGCCCCGAGGCCGGCAACCGTACAGGTCAAAAGATCGTTTGCATTAAAAATGTCAGTTTCAACGAACCTTACTTTCCGGGGCATTTCCCCGGGATGCCGATCATGCCGGGAGTTTTACAAATCGAGGCGATGGCGCAGGCCGCTTGTCTCGCGTATCACCGGCGCGGCGATCCACCGATGGATTTTTTCATCGCGTCGGCCGACAACTGCAAGTTCCGTAAGCCGGTGACACCCGGGGATACACTCGAACTCCACGCGCACATCACCAAAGACCGAGGTTCGATGCTGATCATTCGCACCGAATGCAAAGTCGGCGGACAGATCGTTTCCGAGGCCGACATCTTGGCTAAAGTATCGAAGCGCACGCGCGTGGAAGCTCCCGCGCCGCAAGCTAATTCAGGCCCAAAGAGGTAGTTAATGGCATCCGCCAACATTCATCCCACCGCGATCATCGGCCCCAAAGTCGAATTGGGAAAAGACGTTAGCGTCGGTCCCTACAGCATTCTTAAAGGTAAAGTGATCGTCGGCGACGACACTTCGATCGAAAGTCACGCCGTTATCGGTAGTGATCACGGCTTCGTAAGTTTGGGTAAAAACAATAAAATCTTTTCGTCCGCGATGGTCGGCGGTCCGCCGCAAGATCTCAAATTCAAAGGCGAAGAAACACGACTCGAGATCGGCGACGCCAATCAGATCCGCGAGTTTGTGACGATCAACGTAGGCACGGTCACCGGTACGGGCACCACCCGCATCGGAAGCAACAATTTGCTTATGGCCTACGTGCACGTCGCGCACGATTGCAATATCGGTTCAAACATCGCGATCGCCAATACGACGAACTTCGCCGGGCACGTGACGGTCGAAGATAACGTACGCATCGGCGGCGTGTGTTCATTCAATCAGTTCATAACCGTCGGCAAATACGCATTTATCGCGGGCGATGCCGCTGTTAACAAAGATGTGATGCCCTTCACCATGGCGCAGGGCAAGTACGCGGTCTCGCGTGCGCTCAACTCCATCGGTTTAGAGCGCGCCGGCTATTCGAAAGAGGAAGTCGACAACTTATACCTCGCGGTTCGCATGGTGCTTAAAGGTTCGCGCACGATCGAAGAGGCCTTGGCCGACATCGCCGAGAAGTGTAAGCCGTCTGAAAACATTCAGTATCTCATCGACTTCATCAGGAAGTCCGAGCGGGGAATCGCACGATGAAGATTCGTTCGGCCGTCGTCGGCGTCGGCCACTTGGGGCGGTTCCATGCGCAAAAACATAAAATGGTCGAAGGGGTCGAACTCGTCGGCGTCTGCGATTTGCACGAGGAGCAAGTCCGCAAAGTCGCGAACGAACTCGGCGTACAGGCCTTCTTCAAACCGGAAGATCTGATCGGTAAAGTCGATGCCGTAACCATCGCGGCTTCAACCCCGGCGCACTTCGCGCTCGTTGAGCTTTTTCTGAAAAACAAAATTCACGTTTTAGTCGAGAAGCCGATCGCGTCCACTTCGAAAGAAGCCGAGCACCTGTGCGCGCTCGCGGAGAAAAACGGCTTGAAGTTTCAGGTGGGACACGTCGAACGCTTTAACCCGGCCTTTCAATCGGCGCGTGAGAAGATCACGAAGCCCTTGTTCATCGAATGTCACCGGCTCGCGCCTTTCAAAGTTCGATCGGTCGAAGTCGATGTTGTGCTAGACTTGATGATTCACGATCTCGACGTTGTCCTCGCGCTCATGAATTCCGAGCCGACGTCGGTGTCCGCCGTGGGTACGCCGGTTTTGACCAAAAAATTAGACATCGTGAACGCGCGGGTCGAATTTGAAAGCGGCGCCGTCGCGAACCTGACCGCCAGCCGCGTTTCGCAAAACTCACAACGCAAGTTCCGCGTGTTTCAGCCTAGCCAATACCTCTCGATCGACTTCCAAGCGGGCGAGGTCAACTTGCTGACCAAAACCGGCGAGTGGGGCGAAGGTCACGCCGGCGGTAACTTCGCCGATTTGCCCATTCCGCTCGAGCACGAACAATTCTCCCTGGAAAAAGGCGACGCTCTTTTAGAGGAAACGAAGTCGTTCATGGAAGCCATCCGTGAAGAGAAAGCCGTTCAGGTCTCGGGCCGCGACGGGCTGCGCGCGCTGACCCTCGCCGAGAGGATTATCGACAATGCCCTCAGCCGGCTCTAACATCGGTTCGGGCGGTAGCGGCCGTCCTCATTCCCCCCGAAAAATTTTGATTATTGCGGCCGAGGCTTCGAGTTGTTTGTATGCGCAGCGGTTGCTGGAGCACTGGAAGAAACATAATATTTCCGTCGAGGCGTTCGGGGTGGGTGACCGCGCGATGGAGCGGCAAGGTTTCGAGTGTTTGGGCCGCGCCGAGGACCTCGCGGTCGTCGGCTTCAGCGAAGTGCTTTCGCACTGGCGCGTGATCAAAAAAGCTTTTTACGATTTGGTGGCGGCCGCGAAGGAGCGACGACCCGACGTCATCCTGTTGCTTGATTACCCCGGCTTCAATCTACGCTTCGCCGCGAAGATGAAAGAGCTCGGGTTGCCCGTGGTGTACTACATCTCTCCGCAAGTCTGGGCGTGGAAATCAGGGCGCGTAAAAACCATTCGGCAAGTGGTCAGCAAAATGCTGGTCGTCTTTCCGTTCGAGCCCGAGTTTTACGATAAGCACGACATGAAGGTGGAATTCGTCGGGCACCCTTTGCTGGATGAGCTCAATCCGGAACACTTGAACGGGACGTCGCGCGACGCGCACCGGGCGCGATACGGAGTTAAACCCGGCGACGTGCTGCTGGCGTTGATGCCGGGTAGCCGCGTATCCGAAATCAAACATCACCTGAATGTTCAGATCGGGGCGGCGCGCGAGCTGCTCAAAAAATATCCAAAGCTTAAAGTCGCGCTGTTCGTGGCGCCTAATTTTGAAAAAGAACAGATGCAGGAGTGGTTAACGGGTCTGGATTTTCCTTTGATGTTGATCAAGGACGAACCGTTCTCCATGATTGATCTTGCGGACGTGGTGCTATGCGCTTCGGGTACGGCCACGCTGATGGTGGGATTGCTCGAAAAGCCGATGGTCATCATGTACCGCATGAACAGGTTGACCGCGTACCTAGCTAAGAAGTTCGTAAAGACCACGAAGTATTTTGGTCTGATTAACTTGGTGCTCGATCAACTCGCGGTGCGCGAAGTGTTCCAGGACGAGGCCGACGTTCCGCATTTGGTGCGCGAGCTCGAACCGCTGATCGCCGATCCCGCGCTACGCAGCGAACTAAAAGAGCGCTTACGGCCGGCGAAGGATCGCCTGGGTACGAAGGGCGCGACCGAGCGGGTGGCCAAGGCCCTCGAAGAATATTGGAGAGTTTAGGTGAGGTCGATTCTGTTCCCGATTCGCTGGATGTACCAAGGTATCACCGGCGCCCGTAATTGGGCCTACGATCGCGGCGTGCTTAAACAACAAGTGGTGGCGAGCAAAGTAATTTCGATCGGAAATCTCACCGTCGGCGGCACGGGAAAAACTCCGGTGACCCTCGCGATCGTCGATTACATGAAGAAAAAAAAGTATTCGTGCGCGGTCATTAGCCGTGGCTACAAGCGCGAAGAAAAAGGCGTACTCGAAGTCGACGTTTCGCCGGGTGCCGGCCAGAAGTTCGGCGACGAGCCCGCGCTAATCAAACACACGCACCCCGAGATTCCCGTCGTCGTAGGTGAACGCCGGGTTTTGGCCGCGCAGTTCGTGCTCGAGAAACAATCCGTTGATTTTCTGATTTGCGACGATGCGTTTCAGCACCGCGCGCTTCATCGTGATCTTAATATTTTATTATTCGACGTGACCGAACCCGTTAAAAATTATCGCGTCATGCCGGTGGGCCTCGCCCGCGAGACGATGTTACCCGCGTTGCGCCGTTCGGATATCATCATCTTAACGAAGACCAACTTAGTCTCGGCCGAAGAACTTGATGAGCGCCGCCGTTGGCTTAAGGAAAAAACCGATAAGCCGTTGATCGAGGCCGAATGGGTTTTTAAAGGCTTTCGCTCGCACAGCGGTGAATTGCGGGAGACTTTGAAAGACTCCGGCCTTTTAGTCAGCGGCGTAGCCAAGCCGGAAACGATCGAAAGACTACTCGAAGGTAAAGTGAAGACCGTCAAACACCGGAAGTTCGGCGACCATCACCGTTACACGGATCTGGAGGTCGAGAATATTCTCGACGAATCTTCGGCCACGCAAGCCCGCTGGATCTTGACGACGGGCAAGGATGCAATGAAACTCTCGGCCTTTAACCGCCTCAAAGATCGCCTCTGGGTGATCGAACTCGGGCTCGAGTTAAAAGGCGATGTGAAAGCACTTTATGAAGCGATTGACGGGCTGGTTCGGACGCGCAACTAGCTTTCTCCTATTTATTTCTCCCGCAATTGTTCGCCGTGGTTTGGCGAATTTTTTAGCCTTCCTGTGGTTTGACCTTTTTCGCATCCGGCGTGAAGTCGTGCTCGCGAATATCCATACCGCCTTTCCCGATTGGACCGAGGCGGAGCGCATTCGGGTAGGGCGCCGGTCGATGCGACATCAGGGTCTTAACTTCGTCGAGTACACCTTCCTGCCTTTCTTGAATCAGAAAAACGTAGACGAGCATTTCGTGTTCCTTGGGCTCGATGTGTTCGACCGTGCGTTAAAAAAGGGGAAGGGCGTTTTATTACTGACGCTGCATTTAGGACACGGCGATCTGGCGACGGCCGCGCTCGCGATCAAAGGTTACCCCATGGTCCTCGTTTCGAAAGCCTTCAAGCTAAAGTGGCTGAACGATCTTTGGTTCGGCATGCGCGAAAAAGTCGGCGTTCGATTCGTGCCCGCACGCAACAGTTCGTACGCTCTGCTCAAAGCTTTGAAAAAAAATTCGGCGGTGATCATACCCCTCGACCAATTCACCGGGCCGCCCATCGGGGTGAGAACGACCTTCTTCGGTAAGGAAACCGGTACGGCCGCGGGGCTCGCCGTGATGAGTGAACGCTCGGGAGCGCCGGTCGTCTCGGTTTACAGTTACCGGATGGAAGACGGGCGGCACGCGGTACGCTTCGTTCGCGAAATGGAGCGCGAAGGAGCTACGGAGCGCGTCACGCAAAACTACAACGATGAGCTTGAGGGTTTCGTCAAAAAACATCCCGAGCAGTGGATGTGGCTGCACAAGCGTTGGAAAAGGTTTGTGGTCCAATAGCCCGGTGTTAGTATCAACGTCATGAGAGCTTGGCTTCGAACTACCCTTATAGTCGCGATCGTTTCCGTCACCGCTTCCTGCGCCGGTAAAATCCTGCAGGTTGATCGATCGGAAGAAACTTTGAAAACCGAAGAGTTCGATGCGCAACTCGATGTTAAAGAATCGAAGGGCGAAGCGCAACCGGTCGACGACATCAAAGTGATCGACGACAAAGCGGTCGTCGTGACAAAAACGGCTCCGGGAAAAGATAAGAAAAAAGAGAAAGCCACCAAAGACAAGAAAAAGCCCGCGGTGGATACCGCCGCTGAAAAGGTAAAAGTGAAAGGCCCGAGACAACCCGATATTGAAGACGCGACGGGCTTCGAAGGCCGGCGCCCGGTTAAAGATCCATTCCGTGTGGGTGAAAAAGTCACCTTTGACGTTTCGTATTTCAAGGTCACCGCCGGTGAATTGAACATGGAAATCAAACCGATGGTGACGGTCAACGGCCGCAAAGCTTACCACTTCGAAGTGAACGGTAAGTCGACGCCCTTCTTCTCGAAAATGTACGCGATCGACGACAAGGTAACCACTTACCTCGACTACGAGGAATTGCGGCCGCTTTCGCTGCAGGTCTCGATCAAAGAGTCGACTCAACTCGGCGAAACGCGCACGTTCTATGATTGGAAAACGAACAAAGCCAACTACTGGCAAAAAAAGATCGTCAAAGACAAAGGCGAGCGCAATAAAAAACTCGAATGGGATATTCTGCCGTATTCACAAAACGTGGTCAGCGTTGCGTGGTACTTGCGGGCCTTTGATTTAACGGTCGGTAAGAAGCACGCGGTACGTATCGCCGACGAAGGTAAGAACATCGTATTTACCGGTGAAGTTTTGCGTAAAGAGAAACTCGAAACGCCCGCCGGTGTTCTCGATACCGTCGTGGTCACGCCCCGTATCACGGCCGACGGCGTCTTTAAGCCGATCGGTGAAGTTTTGATTTGGTTTACCGACGATGACCGCAAATTGCTCGTCAGGCTCGAATCGAAGATCAAGGTGGGTACCGTCGTGGCGAAGGTACGTACCATCGAGCGCGGAAAAGAGTAAATTTCTCCAAGCCGCTCAAGGAAGACTTGCGCGGGTTGTCATGTTGCCTGCTTTACGGTATAAACGCTTATCTATGTTCCAACTTCTATCCTTGAAATTCGTCCCCGTAACGGCGTTCGTTTTGCTGTGTTCGATCTTCGGGTCGGTACCGGCTTCGGCGACGCGCGCCGAGTGCGAGAAAGCACTGCTCGCGGTGCAGGCGATTTTGGGAGAAGGCCCTAAAACGGAAATGTACGACGATGAGGGACGGAGGCAAACCGAGCCTACCGTCACCGTCATTCGAAACTTCAAAGGCAAACACGGTGGCCGGCGATTAATCTTAGAAAAGGTGGGAGCGAGTTGGCTCTCAAACTACGCGACCGTCAGTTACGATCCGCAAGGCGATCCCCGTTGGTTTATCGAAGTAATGGGCACCGAGGCGGCCGAGTTCTTCGGTTTTAAAATTTTAAGCGATTACACCGTACAGGTTCCCGACGGAAAAGAGTTCAACGGTGCGCTCAAAAAGATCAATCGCTATCTCAAAAGTATCGGTAAAGAACAGATCGAGATCGGCTTTTACGTTACCGCCGATAATGAAAACACAAAAGTCGGTGAGTACGTTCGCGACTTCGGTTTCGCGAGCTTGTTACCGCTCGCCTTGAACGGCAATCATCTTATTCATGATCTTAGCTTTCACACCGGCGCGATCTTTTTGCCCGGTCACTTGATACGGTTAGCCTCTTACTTCGCGCGATTTCTTGACGGTTACATTGGATTTCTTTCGGAGCGCTACGCCGATCATCCCGCAAAGCTCGCGGCCGTGAAGCACTTCGCGTTCCTCTTGCGCATAAACCAAACGGTACTCATCGACACCGGCACCGGTACGGTCAACCCCGGGATCGTTGCTTCGCTCCGCAAGCCCGGCAGTCACGATGCCCTCGAAATGCTTTTCGCGCCGATGGCCTTGCTGAGCGGTTCGGGAAAAAATGCGCGCGACTATTTCGAAGGAAAAATCTTAGCCCTTGAGCCGCGCGCTTTGAAACACATCGCCGAATATGACGGGTATAGCGACCCTAAGCGAACCGTGCAGGCCGCGGCCGATTTAAGTTTAGCGGAAATGTTATCGGCCCTCGATGATTTCAATAAGCCTGAGCACATGCCGGGCGCGGACACTTTCGGCCGGACCTTCGTTCCGCCGACGCAAGAAGTGATGGAGTCTCTCTGTCGTGGAATCCAACTGCGCCGGCTGGTGATACGGGACGCGGCGCTCTTTCTGCTGGCCGAAGGTCGCGAGGAAGTCCGGTAGGGCACCGTCCAACCTCCGCCAACGGTTATGATAGAGCATGGCCGAAATTGGATGTCGCTTCTTCAATGGTTATAAACCCTGCGGTAAAAACACGTCGTGCGATCGCGCGGTTTGCGGATCTTACGCCTCGGTCGGCGAAAGGATCTTGATCGTACACTTGGAGGCGCTCGGCGCGGTCTTGCGTTCGACCTCGCTCCTGCCAGCGATCAAAATAAAATACCCGCGCTCGCACATCACTTGGGTGACGAAAGCACCGGCGCAACACCTGCTCCGCGGTTTGCCCGTCGACCGCTTAATCACGGGCGATTATCATCAACTGGCGGCATTGAAGTTCGACGTCGCGTTCGTTATCGATAAATCCTTAGAAGCGTCGGGGATCTTGGCGTTAACGCGCGCGAGTGAAGTTTATGGTTTTCGCGCCGACGACGTGTCGGGTGCGATTTTGCCGGCTAATCCGGAGGCTCGCGAGCTTTGGGATCTCGGATTGGACGATCATCGTAAATTCTTCGTTAATCAAAAGAGCGAGCAGCGTCTCGTGCACGAAGCGCTGAATCTCGGTGAATACATGCACGACGAATACCAGTGCGTTCTCAACGCCGACGAAAAAGAACTCGCGTCGGCACGGCGGCGGCAGTGGTCCCCGGAAGGGCACCCGATCATCGGAATTAACACCGGCTGCGCCGCCACTTTGCCCGCGAAAAAATTGAGCGTCGAAGGGCAGCGCGCTTTAATCGCGAAGATTCTGCAAGATCCTGAATTGCGTGGCTCAACGATCGTCTTGCTCGGCGGCCCCGAAGATACCGAAAGGAACGCTAAGATCGCGGAAGGCTTACCGGTCCAATCTTCGCCGACGACGAAAGGTTTGCGCGACGGCTTGGCCAGCGTGGCGGCTTGTGACCTCGTGTTCTCGGGAGATTCGCTGGGGCTGCACATGGCCATCGCGATGAAAAAGTGGGCGGTGGCGTGGTTCGGTCCGACGTGCGCGCAAGAGATCGAACTTTACGGGCGCGGCGTAAAAATTTTGAGCGAAGCGCCGTGTTCCCCTTGCTGGAAGAGAGTTTGTGGGCAAAAAGTAATGTGCTACGATCAGGTCGATTTTAATCAAGTCTTGCTCGGTCTTAAAGAAGGACTTTTGTGGCTGTCGCTCACCTCGTCTTCCAAACCGCATTCCCCGGAGATCTCTTCCTCTCCGTCCCTTTAATAAAGCGGATTAAAGAATGGGATCCCGACTCACGGTTGGTGTTGGCCTGCCGGCCCGGCCTCGGCGAGTTTTTTACCCAAGCGGGGCTCGCCGACGAAATCGTGATCATCAATAAAAAAGACAAAGAGCAAATGTCGGCGGCGATGAAGACCTTACGCTCTCGTGAGTGGGGCGTAGCGTTCGTGCCGCACGAAAGTATACGGACGGCTTTGTTAATGTCGCGTTTAAAGGCGAAGCATAAGGTGAGCTTCGCGCAGTGGTGGAACCGCCCCTTTTACGATAAGCGTGTCGAAAAGCCGATGCCTTATCCCGATTCTTTAAGACAACTCAGTTTACTAACGCCGTTTGACTCGCGCCTAGCCGAGATGTTCGGGCAAGACGACGTGCAGGCCCTGCGCAATTCTAGCCAAAAAGAATTCGTCGACTTTCGCGGTCAGCATATTCCCGAATGGGCTTCGATGAAGATCATGGGGTTGAAGCCCGACGGAAAAACGGTCTTCATCGCGCCGGGCAGCACTTGGAATACGAAGCGGTGGACGGCGCGCGGTTACAGCGAGCTCGCGCGCATGCTCATAGCGCAGGGTTTTTCGGTCACCTTGGTCGGGAGCCCCGCGGAACGTGCTCTCTGCGATGAGATCGAAGCGGCCGCGAAGAACTCGGCGCCGGCGCAAGGCGGGCGTGCCGACCAACATGACCACGGCGCGCGGATCACAAACCGCGCCGGTGAAACTTCGTTAGCGCAACTCGTGCAGTTGCTCCGCACGGGAATCGCGCTGATTACGAACGACAGCGGCTCGATGCACGCGGCCGCGATTTCAGGTCTGCCGACCGTCGCGATATTCGGGCCGACCGTTTTAAGTTTAGGTTTCCGGCCATGGAACGAGCAATCGGTCGTCGTTCAGCGCGATATGGATTGCCGGCCGTGCGGTAAACACGGTCACCAACAATGTCCGCTGGGCCATCACCACTGCATGGAAAAAATCGAAGCGCAGCAAGTGCTGCAGGCATTTCGAACTTTGCTCAAAACGCAACCGGCGGTTTAAGCTTCCGTCTCTTCCGAGAAAACTTTCATCCGGCATTCGCACAAAACCGTTTCGCCGTGGCTAACGCGGCCCTGAAACAAAATGATCGGGCCCATCGCGCGCGCGCCGGATAGGTGAATCTGCAACTCGTCGCCGGGCTTTAAATCTTTGAATAAATCTTTGCCGGCAAATTTCGCGTCGTTGAAGGACGCGAGGAAAGCGCGTTGCGGCGGCCGGCTAACCGGATTGCCGCTGAATTCGCGGTGGCAAATCGAGATGAAGCCGTAGGATTGCGCCACGAACTCAAGGCAGCTGGAAGGACGCAACGAACCGTCGTCACGCATGTAGTGGGCGTCGGCTTTGAGCAAGACGGTCGTTTCACCGCCGGTCTCGGTAAAGGCACGGACTTGATCGACCCAGATCATAGGTGGACGGTGCGGGGCAAATTCCCAAATATCTTTTACGTCGACGACCTTGTTCAAAGCGCGGCCTCGATTTGAGATTTCGTCTTTGCGCGATCAAGCTTTGAACTTTCGTTCAGCGGAAATTCGTCGACGAATACGATTTTATCCGGTGCGAGTTTCAGCGCGAACTCCCGCATCAAAAGATCTTGCGCAAGGCCAAGGAACTCTTCGCGATCGCGTGGGCTGATGACGGCGAGGCCCAAGTCTTCGCCGAAACGATTGTCCCGCAGTGCGGTGGCGACGACCGAAGCGAGACCGTTGGCGTGAAAAACTTTTTCGATCGCTTCGAGCGAGAATTTCTGGCCGCCGCGATTCAACGTCAGATCTAATCGTCCCGCGAACGTCCAGCCGCCGGTTTGGTTAGCGGCGACGGCATCACGGACGACGACGGACGTAGGGTATTCGATAAGACCGTTTTGAATAATGGCCCGGCATAGCGATGCGCCCGAGATACTTACGCCTTCGGCGCTAACTTCCGCATCGATCGACGACAGCTTCGAGCCGATTTCATCATCGGTAAGCGGCGCTAAGCCCGGCGGCAGGTGAGAAATTCCGGGCGCGGCTTCGGTGCAACCGTAACCGATGCTCGGGGCTTCGATTTTAAGTACGTCTTGAACCGCGTGCCACAGGCTTCGGCTAACGCCGGCGCCACCGATGATGCAGGAATAGCTCGGCGCAATCGCGGACCCTTGCCGCACGAGTTCCGCCAAATCAAAAAAATGAGTCGGTGTTCCGAGCGTAATGAGGTTCGCAGGTTTAAGCGCAAGTCGTTCGTAGTGCGAAGCGCGACGGTATTTTCCGGCCGGCGTGTGCAGCGTCCAGCCGAACTCGTGCGCCGCTACGTAACCGAGGGTTAGACCGAACGTATGGAAAGCTTGCGGATAGCAAAACACATGACCGATGCGCGATTTATCGAAAAGCCCGTAGATTCCGTCGAGTGCTGCGCGCACGTTTTCTTTTGAATACAAAACCAGCCGGGGGAACGCGCTCATTGTGCCCGAAGTGAAAACACCGAGCACCGGTTTGAACGGTAATGAGGTTGGGCCTTGGTACGAAGAAGAATGAACGCCGCACAGGTTCGGTAAAGCCGCGCGCTCGAACTCGCTCCAATGACCTCGTAGAATCAATTCATCGACCGGCAGCGCGCGCAAAAATGAAAAATCTTTGAGCATCGGCGGGCAGAGCACCAATAAGTCTTCGCTATCCCAAGCATGAGCAACCAACCGAGCGGGTTCCTCGCCGTGATATCCTTTCCACAGCGTTAATTTCATAAAACTTTCTTTTGAAAGAGGTAGTTGTTTTCGTTCCACACGTCGCCCGCGAGAGCGCTCGTGAAACCCTTAAGCATAAATTCGCGATTAACCATCTTGTTCATCTTAGCGACAAATTTGCCTTCGTAAAAGAGCATGATCAAATTTTTAAACCGGCCCGCGCCGAGCCGCACCTTCGCCTCGTAAGCGGGTCCGAGGTCTTCTTCGGTCAACGACCGCTTGCCGTCGAAGGCCGCCAGTATTTTTTCCGCCGCGAAGGTTGAAGAAGATAACGACATGTGGACGCCCGAAGAAAAGACCGGATCCAGAAACACCGCCGCGTCGCCCGAACAAATCCACCTGTCACCGTAGAACTGCGTGCAGGTGTGCGAATAATTTCCGACCGAATGAAAATTGCCGACCTGAACGGCATCGGACATCATTTCACTGACCACCGCGCTTTTGAGTAAGCTGTCGCGTAAATATTTTTGCAGGTCCGGTGCGCCGGCAAATTTTGCGCTGGCCACCACGCCGACGGAGGTGATTTCGCCTTTGAAAGGGATGATCCAGGTCCAGGAAGCGTCGGGCAGCAGGCCGACGGTGATATCGCCTTCTTGTTTTCCTTCGCGGCGTTTAACGCCGCGGTAGTGCGCGAAGACGGCGACGTTATTGAGATCGGCGTTTACGTTTCGCATCTTCAAACGCTTACCGATGAATGAATCGCGGCCGGTGACGTCCATCAAATAGTCGGCTTCGAAGCGGTGCTTGTCGGTCTGAAGTTTTACGCCGTCGACCGAAAAATCGAGTTCTAATACTTTTTCGGGCTGGTAAATATCGGCCCCGGCCGCTTTCGCAAAGGCGAGCAAATCTTTGTCGAACTCGGCGCGCGGAACCTCGAAGGCGGTCGGGATGTCGGGATTAAGGCCGTCTTCGAAGCCAAAATAAACTTGATCGTCGCTCTGGTAATCGATGAAGCGTGCGCCGTATTTGGTAATGTATTTGCCGGAATTAAGAACATCGTAAAAACCGGTCTTCTTAAGCAACGGCATCGATGCGGGCAGCAGCGATTCACCGATGTGAAAACGCGGGTATTCCTCCATCTCGATCACCGCCACGCGTTTGCCGGCCTGGGCGAGGAGGGTTGCCGCGTGGCTGCCGCCCGGGCCGCCGCCGATGATCGCCACGTCGTATTTTAGAATTTCGCCCATATTTTCACTCATAATTTACCCGTGCTTTGCGAAAGATGTTTGAACGCCGTACGTAAAGAATTAATTTCGTAGCCTAGCGCGCGGTCGGCTTCGACAAACGGAACGTGCGCGCGGATCATCGCGAAAACTTTTGCGGCGACCGGACCGTTCAGTTCTATAGAGCGAAGATCAAGGGCCTGCGCGAGCACGACCGATTGTAAAGTAAGGAGGGTAAAAAGTGGTTCGAGCATTTCCGACGCTTGCACGGCGGCGCTCATGCCCAGGGAAACCTTGTCTTGATTGTGTGATTCACTAGACCTCGAAAATATCCCGCCGGGCGTAGCGCGTGCCATAATTTCACTCGTGATCGCCGAAGCCGATTGGTGCAAACCTTTGAGGCCGTGATGCAAATGGCGTTCGCCCTCGGGCAGACCGTTCCAGTTAGCTAAGTTTGCCGGCAAGCCGCGATTCGATTTCTCGTCGATGATGTAGGCGACCTGGCGGTCGACGAGGTCGGCGATATGCGCCAACGAGATTTTAAGATAATCCATGCCGTGGCTCATGTAGCCGCCGTAAAAATTGCCGCCGTTGGCGAGCGTGGCGCCGTCACCGATTAAGGGATTATCGGAAGCGCTGTTGATTTCATCGCCCAACCAACGCTCAAGCATCGCGAGCGTTTCTAAAATCGGCCCGGCGATTTGTGGTACGCAACGAAGCGAGTAGCGGTCCTGCACCCATTCCTGAGTACGCGACGCTTCGACCCGAATCTGGCCGAGCGGTTTCGACCGGTAATTTTCGAGTTCAAGATATTCCCGAACCGCGGCCGCCATCCGCGACTGCCCGGGCGAAGTCTTGGCCAAGTCGTTGATCAAAAGACCGAAGGCCTCGGTACGGCCACCCAGCGCAATGCATAACCAAGATGTATTGAGGGCCACCCAATCCATAATAAATTTAGCGTGGTTTAGATTCACCGCGAACAACCCCGCCATCGCGGAAGTTCCGTTGACCAAAGCGAGGCCTTCTTTGGCTTTCATAACGTAAGGTTCGAGATTGTTTTCACGAAGCAGATCGGCCATGGCGCGAGTTCGGCCGCCGGCGAAGACTTCGCCTTCGCCGCGAATATTTTGCGCGAGGTAGGCGAGCGGGATGAGGTCACCGCTGGCGCCGAGCGAACCCTCGCGCGGGATCAAGGGCAGCCAATCGTTTTGTAGATGTAAACGCATACGCTCGATCAGCTCGGGCGATACACCGGAGTAGCCGCGGACCATTGAATTCAAGCGTACCGTTAATATCGCGCGCGAAGCTTCGATGGGTAAAACCGGACCCGAACCGCAAAGTAAATAGGAAACGAGATTGCGCTGCAATTGTTCACTTTGGTGGAACGAAATAGTGCGGTCGCCGCTGTCGCCGAAACCGGTGGTCACTCCGTAGATGGGGATTTTATCTTCCATCAATTTTTGCAACGAAGCATGGGCCGCTTCGACGCGCGTAAAAACTTCGGGCGGAATTTGTATCGCCGCGGGACCACGCAGAAACGCGCGCTCGATCAACGCGGAAGTTTGTAGCGAACGGCCGTCGACGATCATTCGATCCAAAGGCCGCTCCCCCGAAAGGGTTCGCTTTTCTTGTTCAATATCCATGAGAGCCAATCATTATCATGGGCCATGTCATTTGCCATGACCGGGAGCGCGGTTTTTTCTATTTTTAGTTTACCTGTTTCATCGATGACAAAAAGGTGGGCCGTCGGTTCGCGTGCGCCGCCGGTCACGGAAGCAACCCACACCGTTCCCGCGCCGTTTTCGCTCAATGTCAAAGCCTCGCGCAGGCCGGTTAAAATAGTGTTCGGGTCATTCTGTAAACAAAGCACCGGTCCAGCCCATTGCATCACCTGCAGCAGAGCGGCGCTACGGATGTTGGGTAGCGTGTGCACGAATTTCGCCGGGCTAGGCTGCGGATTTCTGGCAAATTCCGCATCGGTAATGTTCGAAGCGCCGGGACTGCACAGAAAAATCCATTCGGGAAATTTCATAAGAGATTTACGATTGAGCCAAAACAGTTCCGCTAACGCAAAAGCGGGGGCGTCGAGTTGGTACCAGCGATCCACGTAATTAGCCCAGTCCGGCGGAAAGCCCGTGGGGAAATCTACTTGGTACGAGAAGTGGGTGAGCCTCACGCGAGCGCCGCCGGTGGCTCGATCACGGCCGCGGCGTGCATGCCCCCGAAGCCGAGCGAAGAGATCAGGACGCGGAGGATGCTGGCCGTTTTTTTACCGGGCGTGAGGTAATCGCATTGAAGGGCCGGGTCGATTCGTTCGGTTGTTTGTAAACAAAAACTTTCATTACGTTTGAGAGCTTCGCACGCAAGAATCGTATCGATCGCGCCGCTCACCGCGAGCGTGTGACCGATGCGCCATTTGGAACCGGTCAGGGACGGTTTCATGAGCGAAGCGTTAAAGAGCGTTGCGTAAGCGAGGTCTTCGGTCGAGTCGTTGACCGGGGTACCGGTGCCGTGCGCGATCACTAAATCAATCGAGCGCGCCCGGGGGACGCCGGGAATGCGGCTGACCGCACGGATTAAGCTTTGCGAAGATGAGCCCGTGCGCGTAACCGCCGAACCCTCGGTGTCGAGTCCAACCGGCAGCAAGCGCACCGAGGTCGGCACCCGGTCTTTCGAAAGGACTAAACAGGCCGCCGCTTCTCCGAGGAAAAAGCCTGCGCGATCGCCCGCGAACGGTCGTGGATAATCCTTCGTGATGAGATTCAAAGATTGAAATCCTTTTTCGACGAACGGAGTGACCGCATCGGCGGCGAGGATCAACACTTGATCCAAGCCTTCGTTAAGCCAGAATTGCGCCAGTCGCATCGCCGCGAGCGAGGACGAGCACGCGTTGCTCACGCACAAGCGTCGCTCCGGCGTGAGGCCCGTACGCGCGAGGAAATCATCGAGGAGCGGGGTTAAAGGATCAACCTTGATTTCGGTCGCTTCGGCATCCCGGATAAAATCGTTCGAGAATCCTTTGGTCGAAGCTAAGATAACGCCGAGCCGGCCCGCGGGCAGCTCGACATTTTGAAAACACATCGTTAACTTTTCGGTAAGCAGTTGCCGAACGACCGGCGACCGATCGCCATGGAATAAAAACTCGCGTTTCGAGTAGTCGGGAGGATTCTGGAGCTCTTGCCATAGCGACGCGGTTGAGTCACCCGCCGCCGTCGCGCAGGCATAGGAGTTGATGTGAATCATGGAAACCTTTGACGTCGCCGTGCCGGTCGCCGGATAAATGAATAATGATCACCGAGAAAAAAGTTTTCCAAGAAATGAAAATCGAAAACGACGGGACCGCCGTCTGGACCTTGCCGAAGGATTTGCCTTACTTCGACGGGCACTTTCCGGGAAACCCCATCTTCCCCGCGGTCGGGATCGTAGACGCGACGGTTTTTCTTTTGCAGAGCCGGCTTAACGGCCCGGAAGTTTACGTGTCTCATTTTCCCGTCGCTAAATTCTTAAGCCCGATTCAACCCGGGCAAACCGTGCGCATTGAATTAAAGAAGCTGAACAATAAAGAATGGCTCGCCGAGTGGAAGGACGAAGCGGCCGTGAAATTACTGGCTACCCTGCGCTTCCAAATGTAGGGGCGCCTGGGGCTGAAGTGATTCATTGCTGAGGGATTCTTGCGCAAGCACGTAGACGTCTTGCAACGTTTTAACGTTGGCGAGGCGCTCGCCTTCGACCTTAACGTTTAGAGTTTCTTCGATGTAAACGAGCATGTCCACGGCGTCTAGAGAGTCTAAGCCGAGATCGCCGACCAGGGTCGCGGTGGGTACGAGCTTTTCGGCCGGAATTTCAAAACCGGTTTTCATCAAGGCGTTGACTTGTTCGATGATATTGCTGCTAACGGTCATGACCCACTCTTCATGTTAGTTATTACGGCTAATATTTATTTAGACCTCAGATATTAGCAAACAAGTATTCATCCCGCCAAACGCAAAATTGTTGCTCAAAATGTTTCTCACTCGAGCCGGTGTGTTTACTTTTAGGTGACGAACACCTTCGCATTCCGGCGCCACTTCATCCAGGTTGCGCGTGGGAATCAAAACCGAACTTTTGATCATCTCGACGCACGCGATCGCCTCCAAAGCGCCGCACGCCGCGAGCGAGTGGCCGAGGTGACCTTTCAAAGAAGAAACCGCCATGTCGGAGCCGAACACGCCCGAAATAGCGCGCGCTTCTTCGCCGTCGCCGTGAGTGGTGGCGGTGGCATGGGCGTTAACGTAATCGATTTCTTCGGGCTTAAGCCCGCTGCGCGTGAGACCCTCGCGCATCACCGTCATCATCGTTTCGGCACTGGATTGGGTCATGTGGGTGCCGTCGCATTGGTAAGTGCCGCCGCGAATTTCGGCGAGCGGGGTAGCCCCGCGTGCGCTCATTATTTTTTCAGATTCCAAAATCAGAACGCCCGCGCCTTCTGAGACGACTAAACCGTCACGTTTTTTATCGAAAGGCCGCGACGCAATTTCGGGGCGGTCGTTGTAGGTGCGCGACGCCGCCTGTACGATGTCGAAGATCGCCGCCGACATGTAATGAAGTTCGTCGGCGCCGCCGGCGATCACCCGGTCATATAAACCGGCTTTGATTAGTTCCCAACCGAGGATCAAACTTTGCGTCGACGTCGAGCAAGCGCTCGCCGGTGATAGCAGAGCGCCGTTGAATTCGATAGCCGCCGCGACGTTGGCGGCGACCGAGTGGTTCATCACTTTGAAGAACGAAGTCGACAGTTGCCCCTCGGGGCCGTGCTTTTCGAAAAGCTTGCGGAAGTAAGTTTCTAGCGTGAATGGGCTACCGCTGGTCGAGCCCATGATGATTAAAGTTCGCGGTGAGTTGAGCGCGGCGCCCGGGGCGAGGCCGGCCTGCGCGAGGGCTTCGAAAGCGGCGAGCGAGGCCATCTCACTCATCCGGGACATGGCGCGGCGAACGGTGCGTGGAATCTTCATGACGTCGTAGGCCGGTGCCGGCGCGCCCAAGTGAGAATACAAACCGTTGTACTGGCGCCATTCCGGAAAGGCGCGCACGCCGGTACGGCCTTCCCGCAAACCCGCGAACATCGATCCGACATCGTTGCCTAAGGAACTGAAGGCACCCATGCCGGTCACAAAAACTTTATTCATGAGCGCGTGCACCCATGGCTTTTAGTTCCTGTAAAATAGGTTTTATGCCGACGATGTGGCCGCACGTGCGCAAGGCACTGGTGGCGGCACCGAGAAGCCCGGGGAATAAACAGCTTTGCCCGGCCAATAGCAGATTCAACACCTTCGTGCGTGGACCGAGCGCCCGCGCGCCCGTATTCTGGATCGAATGGTAAAGTCCGTAGCTCGAGCCTTCTTCGCTCCCGTTGAAATGCAGATGCGTAAGAACGGAAGAAGTTTGCGATTGCGCGATTTTTGCGGGCAAGTCGGGCTCGTGCTTGGCGACTTCGGTCCAAATACTTTCGCTGATTTTTGTTTTCAGATCTTTGTAGGCCGCGGGTCTTCGTCCCCAACGCTCTTTTTCCCAAGGCGTGAACCACTCGTAGGGGCCCGCGATGTGTAGACTCATGGGAAAATTCTTTTCGTCGGGCGCCCATTTGCGCTTCGGTGAGGACATGAAGATTACGGGCGGCGCTTCGCCCGGGTTCGTGCCCGCGAACATGTCGGCCGGGTCGTCGCTGCGAAAGAAATAATAATTAGTCGCGGGATCGGTGGGTGGCTTTTCTTTGCAAACGGCATACATGCCGAAGATGCCGACGCTTTCTTTAATGTTTTTAATCCGGTCCTTGAACACCGGTGGGAACATCGTCTGATCCGAGAGTAAACGAAAAGTCGCTTTCGGATGGATGGTCGAGATGATCCAGTCCGCCGAAAATTCGGCACCGTTGGCGCAAGTGACTTTGGAAACTTGCCGGCCGTTCACCTCGAGCTTAGCCACCTGGTGCCGGGTTAAAACTTTGCCGCCTAATTTTTCGATCTCCGAGATAAATTTTTGGGTTAAGCGGTCACCGCCGCCTTCGAGTCCGTAAGGCCCGCGGATCAACGAATCGGTCACGATCGCGTGAAAGCCGAACGCAACGTCTTCCGGGAAAACGCCGTGCAGATTGCAGTAGGCGTAGATCGCCGCTTGCAAGCGCCGGTTCGAGGTTAAACCTTCGACCACGCTTTTAAGCGAAAGTTCCAAGGCCTCGGGCGGGAAGGTGTTGTCGGAAGCATCGTTGTAGTTATAGGTCGGGAAGTGAACGCAGACCCGCTCGACCATGGCGAAGTATTTGCGGACGGCGTCTTTGTCCTGCGGGAAGACGGCGCACCACTCGCTGATGACGTTTGCGTAACCTTGCGGGATCGCAATTTTGCCCGAAGGAAATGAGAGGAGGTCGAAGGCCTCCGGATTCAGCGGCGAAAATAAATCGTCTTCGTAAACGTTTAAATATTCAAGCAGGGTGCGGAACGGTTGGCCCGGCCCCATCGCGCCGACGTAGTGCGCGCCGGTATCGAAAGTCTCGCCGAAACGTTCGAAGCTGTGCATGTACCCGCCGGGCTTCACGTACTGTTCGAGCAGGATTACTTTTTTGCCTTTTTGCGCGAGCAAAAGTCCCGAAGTCAGAGCAGAGATCCCGCTTCCGATGATCAGAACTTCGGTTTGCGTCATGAAGGGAACAACCCGCCGTTGACGCTGATGGTGTGCCCGGTGATGTAAGCGGCATCCGGCGAGCAAAGAAAACTAACCACGCCCGCAACTTCCGAAGCTTTGCCCAAACGGCCGAGCGGGATGCGTTTTTTAAATTCATCGAGGTGCGGGATTTCAGAAATCATTTCGGTTTCGATGAGGCCCGGCGCCACCGCATTCACACGCACGTTGCGTGAGCCGACCTCCATCGCTAGCGATTTCGTCATCGCGATGAGCGCCCCTTTCGAAGCGGCGTAGTTCACCTGGCCCGCGTTGCCCGTTTGGCCCGAAAGCGAGGCCATGTTCACCATCACGCCCGCACGCTGGCGCATCATCTTGCGAACGCACAAACGCATCAAGAAGAACGGACCGTAAACGTTGGTCTTCATGACGGAGTCAAACTGTTCATCGGACATCAAGCCGAGCAGGGTGTCTTTGTGGATACCGGCGTTGTTCACGAGAACATCGAGCCGCAAATCCGGGTGAGCGGTAAAATAATCGGTAAGTGCTTTTTCAATTTGCTCTTTGTCTTGGGTGTCGAAGCGCATGAGTTCACCGCGGCCGCCGGCTTCTTCGATGACTTTCAAAGTTTGCGCGGCACCTTTTTCGTTACTGTTGTAGTGAACGATAACGTGATAGCCGTCCTTCGCTAAGCGAACGGCGACTTCGCGGCCGATGCCGGAAGAACTCCCTGTGACTAGAGCCAAGTGCTTTGCCAAATCCATATTGAAGCATTAATCTCTAGCCCCAATGCCGAAAAGAGTCAAAATTCTGGCCAAGCTTTGGTTAATCTACTTCGTGGGGTCGATTGGCTTCATCGGCATTTTCTTTTCGGGCTTGTTTTATTTCCCGGTTTCCATCGCCGCGAGGCTTTTCCCGCGACTTGAGCCGATGCGCGAACGTGTTCTCAAACGCGGTGTGCTTTTTTTGATGTGGGCGCAACCTTGGTACAACGCTTCCGTCAATATTGACGTCCCGCACGAAGAAGGCGGCGTGTTGCTCGTGTCCAATCACCGCTCACACTTGGACGTCTTCGTTTTGCTTTCGCGTGTCGCGGGCCTGCGCATCCTCGCGAAGTCGGCACTTTTTCGTATTCCATTTTTGTCGATTTATATGCGCACCAGTCAGCAAATCAAAGTTGAACGCAATGACCTACGCGATTGGGTGAAAGCGATGGATGAAGTGGGGCGGCGTTTGCGGCTTGGGGAACGGGTTCATGTTTTTCCCGAGTTGACGCGTTGCGAGCCCGGGTACGAAGGAGTGAAAGCCTTTGCCGCCGCGCCTTTCCAGGCGGCGATCAAACAAGGCGCGGTTATCGTGCCGGTTGTTTTTAAAAATACCGATGGTGTTTGGCCTAAGGGCGATCCGGGTATAAATTTTCGCGCACCGGTTGCGGTTCGCTCGTTAGCGCCGATCCGCGCCGCGGAGTACTCAAACGCCTTTCAATTGCGGGACGAAGTGACCAAACGTATTCAGCAAGGACTCCAGGTATGATTTTACGCGTTTGCGTGGTCGTGCCGACCTTCGACAATCCCCGTACGATTTCGAGCGTGGTTAAAGACATAGTCATCAAAACGCAATTCCCCGTATTGATCGTCGACGACGGATCCGAAACCGCGGTGACCAACGTTTTGTATTCGTACGAAGTACGCGAGGCACTCGAAGAAGGCCGGGTGCGTGTTGTACGCTTCGAAAAAAATCGCGGCAAGGGCGCGGCTTTGCAGTACGCGATCGACGATCTGGTTAGCCGTGGATTTACGCATATGTTCTCGGTCGACGGCGACGGGCAACACCTCGCACGCGAAATCCCGAAATTAGTAGAGATCGCCAAGCAAAATCCCTGGGCCCTGGTTATCGGCAACCGCCGGTTAAAAAGCAAAACGGTTCCTAAAATTTCGAAGTTCGGCCGCAAGTTTTCGAACTTCTGGGTGGCTTACCAAACCGGTTTGCAAATCCACGATTCGCAAAGCGGCTTTCGTTTGTACCCGCTATTTCCGCTGCAGACGATGAAGTTCGCAACCGTAAAGTATGATTTTGAAATCGAAGTACTCATCCGCCTGATGTGGCGGGGCGTGCAGGTCTTCGAAACCGATATCGACGTGCTATACCCGGAAGGTAAAGAGCGGGTTAGCCACTTTCACAAATTTTGGGATAACGCGCGGATCTCGGCACTGAACACGGTGTTGGTCGTGATCTCAATGATGCGGAGTAATCGCGATCCCGCTAAACTTTCGCTGGCGATCGGCATCGGGGTCTTCGTCGGTTGCACGCCCGTTTACGGTTTCCATACCCTAATCGTCGCGGCCATCGCGTTGTCGATGCGTCTGAACGTGGTCGCCGCCTTCATCGGCAGTCAAGTTTCGTTGCCGCCGCTGGTTCCGTTTTTGGTTTTAGCTTCGATCTACATCGGTAAGAACTGGCTCGGCATCGCGGAGAGCGAGGGCATAATCGGGCGCTTCAACCAGTGGATCGCGGGCTCCCTCGTTTTAGGTTTAGGCTTAGGCCTGCTGACCGGCCTCGCGGTGTACGGCGGCTTAGTGTTGTCCCGGAAACAGGGCAAGAAGTCGAACTGGAGCGGGAAGTCGCGCGGCGGGGCGCTCGGCAACGGCTTCCTAAAATTTGTGATAAATAGAATGGGTTTGCAGTCCGGATATTTTTGCCTCAACTTTATCATCCCGTACTTCTGGCTTTTTGCGCCGAACGCCCGGCGCGGCATCGACGAATTTTATTCGTTGTTGCAACCGCAGTGGACTTGGTGGTCGCGTCAGAAAGCCGTGATGAAGCATTTCTTTAAGTTCGGCAAAATTTTAATGGATCGCGTTTTTCAGGGCTACCGCGGTGGCCAGCAGTTCGATACGCGACCCGACGGCATGCACCACATCCTTGAAGCCAGCCGTTCGGGTCACGGCCTCATTATGCTCGGCGCGCACATGGGCGGCTGGGATTTGTCGGCGGCGCTGCTCGGTACGCATGGCTTTGACGATCACATGAACGTGGTCGAATACCAGCCCGCCGGTCTTAACTTCAAAAAAGTAAAAGATAAGATGGACCCGCGGTATTTAAAAACGGTCAACAGCCGGATGGGCGAAGACGCGACCTTCGAAATCCACCAAGCTTTGAAGCGCGGCGAATGCATTGGTTTAATGGGGGATCGTCCCATTGGGGACCGCTTCGAATTGATTCCGTTTCTAGGAAAGCTCGCGCCCTTCGACGTGACCGCTTACCGGCTCGCGGCGGCGTTGCGCGTGCCGCTGTTGCTCACTTTCGGGTTCAAGAGCGAGGCGGGTGGTTACGATTTCTTCGCTCGGCCACCGCGGCATTACGCTTTCGCGCCGGGCCGTTCGCGTGAAGAGCAGCTTTACAAATGGGCGCTGGATTACGTACGCGAGGTTGAAACGTTCGTTAAAAAATACCCTGACCAGTGGTTTAACTTTTATCCGTTTTGGTCGGCGCTACCGGCCGCGCCCAACGGCCAACTTGCAGCGCAAGCCAACAACAAGCTATTGCAAGAGTTAAGTGCACGACCGGAGCGGGAACTTGGGACGGCAGCTGCCCCCACGCCCAGCGGCGTACCGCGATAATTGCCGTTAACGTGAACAACAACGCGAAGTAAACCGCGCGGCGGACTCCGCTAAAATTCATAGCTCGTCACTTCGATCGTCAGGTTCACCTGCGGATGCGTAATTTCAATCGTGCGGTAGATGTTGTTTTCATCGGGTTTACTGATTTTGAAGTGCGCACCCTGACGATCAAACTCCGTCTGGCCTTTGGGCGCGAGCAATAATTCTTTAAGTAAGGCATAGAAGAACATAAATTTCTCTTCGTTGCGGCGAATGGCGTCGACGTAAAATTCTTTTTCGACCACGCCGGTTTTCAGGTTTTCGTCGATTCTAAAAACCGTTGTGTTGAAGCTTGAAAGTCCCACGACTTTTAGCGACTCGGGCGCCGACTTGATCACACCGCGCAGATCGACCGAGCGCGCGGGCTCCTGAATTTTTACGTTCACCTTATGCTGGTAAGTGCCGTGGGGATAAAGCATCTCGCTCGGTCCGGGTGCCTTCGACGGTCTCGAAGCGCACGCGACGGTGAGTACAAGGGGTAGGGCAAGGATCGTATTTATAATAAGGTTTTTCACTGCGCTAATCTCCCGCGAATGGCGTTTTCTTCCTTGGCGTAGGCCGGCGTCAATTGTAAAGCCTTCGTCCAATCGGCGCGAGCCTCAATCTTCAAATCTAGACATTCGTGCGCGTCACCGCGCGCGTGATAGTACGAGCTTTGTTCACGGCCAACGCCTTGAACCTTCTCGAGGGTGCTGAGCGCGCCGACGCAGCTTTTCGCTTTAACCATTTTGTGCGCGTGCGCGATGGCGAGGGTATTTTCCTTAAATACTTTGAAATCTTCGTCGCTGATTAAAGGATCACGCGGTAACTCGCCGGCCGGGACCGGTTTGCGCTCGGCGAACGATCTTTTCATGTCGAAGCCCAGGAACTTTCCGACGAGGGCCGGGCCTTGGCTTACGTAAATGAATTCACGTACGCCGTCGTAGATCACCGCGTGGGTCGCGATTAAGGCGTCGATGGCGCGGCGGTTGCCGGGCGTTAAGGCTTCGCCTTTTTCGTTCACGCCCTTATCGCGCAAGATATCCAGCACCGCGAGCACCGTGCCGTCGAAATCAAGCCCGGGCGGAACGGCCTCGACCAGTTTTTGGCCACGCTCAAAACGCGCGATCGTGGTGAGCTCACTTATGCGTTTCTGATTCGTGCGATCACCGGCGAAAGTTTCGTCCAAGAGGTGGTTGGTCACGACCGCATTTTTCTTTAGAGGATAATGCGCAAAGCGCTTCGGAGTTTTTTCGATCACCCGCAAATCGCCCGCGCGGTCGTTCACGACGAAGATATCGGAAATAAAGACCGGCGCTTCCGCCAAAATCTTTACCGCGTCGGCCGTGCTCGCGGCCTCTTCGAGCACCTGCAGAATCACTAAGGTGGAAGGATTACCGACCCGCGCGTAATCATCGCTGCCGGCGGCGTTAATCGAAATATAAACGCCCTGGTCGTTCACGCCGGTAACCGCCCCGACCATCCCGGCCCAAATCACGGAGAGATAAGCGTGCCCACGCTCGGGGAAAACCCACTTCAAAATCTTTTCTTTGTCGAAGATTCGCCCGCCTTCGAAATCGAAGTTGCGCCCCAAGATCCAATTCTTACCGCGTTTCACCGCCGCGACCGTGCAGCCCATGCCCTCGAAACCTTGGTCGACCATCATCTGCCCGACCTCGTGCAAACCGTGGTAGGCGATTTGCCGCGTAAACGGATCGGCGAGATAATTGTATTTCTCGGGCGCAGATTGCGAGACGCCGTACATCTCTTGCACGTATTCGGCTTTTAGATATTTATCGATGCCCTGAAACCACGCGATTAGGGTAAGCACGCCCACCTGGCGCATCCACCGCTTAGGTAACCAGGGGTCAAGTTGATCATTGAGCGCGTCTTCTTGTTTTAGCAAAAGCGGTTTAGTTAAGCGGCCCGCGTGCAAACCGCGTTCGAAAGGCGGGCCCGTCAAGATGAGATGGTGGAGCCCCGCTTGCGATTGATCGATCCATTCGGCGGTGGCCGTGCCGGTGTCTTGAACGGTAGGTATCGGCATCGTCCCGAAGTGAAAAAGCGCGAGCACCGTCATCCACGTCAGAAGCAGTGAGAGAAGTATGAAACGAAGAGCCGCCATCATGCGAAAAGCCGCCTGTACAAACCAGGAATGCCCCAGAACGTCCCGATGAAAGTACCTAACGAACCCCACAACAAAGTTTGACCAAGATCATTCAACACCGGGTGCCCCGCGAAGATCAGCGGCGCGAAACCCGCAACCGCCGAAAAAGAACAAATGCTGAGCGCGCTCCATACGCCGTACTTGTTTTCATTATGTTCGCGCAAAAGATCCACCACGAAAATACCGTAATCCAAGCTAAAGCCGAAAACCATGAGCAAACCGATCAGGGATATAAAACTGAGCGGCAGGCTGAAAGACACGGCGACGAGGGCGTAACAACCCACGCCCGTCAGAAACGGTACGACCGACAGAAGCGTGAAGCGCAATCTGCGGAAATGAAAGTAGAGAAAAGCGAGCGCGAGAATAAAGGCGGCGGGCACCATCCAGGTGAGCTCGCGCATGAAGATCTTCGGGAACGCGCCGAAAATTTCCCGCGGCGTAGTTGCTTCCGGAAACTTTTGTTTCACGGCCTCGGCCTGTTCCGTTCCGGTGGGGAAGAGCAAACTCGCCCAACGGCCCTGCGCGGTGAAATCTTTTAAATAGTCCGGATAATCGCCGGCAAGGTCGTAGCGATGAACGGTTTGCGCGCAGCCGACTTGTTCGAAGAAGGGAGCGAAGAACTTTTCCTGCACGGGTAAAAATTTAAGCGGCGAGCCCGGCTTGCAGAGTTCGCTCCAGGTCGCGCGGTTGACCGCATCGTTCTCGGACAAAAAATTTGCGGCGCCTTCGTAAGCGATGCCGGTGGCCGCGGCCCAGGCGCGGGTGGCGTGGCTAGACGCGAGGGGGTTCTCCGCATTCTCCTCGAGCCAGTAGGGCTGGAGAGATGTCGAATGCCGGGTGAACCATTCCCTGAGTCCGACGGTGCTTTTACTTTCGTAATTCAGGTGCTGGATGCTTAAGTCCAACGGCCGCGAAAAAATAAGAAGGCAACAAGCGAGCATCCCGATCGCGAAGTACTCGCCGGCGATCCAAGTCTTCGGCGTAAAGTCGTAAGGCTTCGTCATGAAAGCGCGCGGCCAACGGTGCAAGAAGGCGTAAAATAAAACGAAGCTAACGATCAAGCCCACGGCCGAGAAAAACATCAACTGGCGCAGTAAAGGAATCTGACTAAAGATAAGGATGAGCAGAATAACCAACGTGGTGAGCAGGCCGGCCAAATTAGACTTCCAAGTCGCCTTGGAGCGTGGATCCATGAACACGGCGTGCACCCCGTAATCCATCGCCAAGCCGACGATGCCGGGACCGAACGCCAGCGTGATGCCGTGAATCTTTCCGAAAACGGCGACGGTGATCACGGCGGCGAGCGCGAGTCCCGCGCCTAGAATCGGCATCAGCAATACGATCCTTTGCCGGCGGGTGTACATGACGAACAGCGCGACCAACAAAAGTGAGACCGTGCCCGCGACCGATACGACATTGATGTCCTCGCGGATTCGAGTTTCATTTTCAAGATTTGAGAAATGTGGGCCGAACATCGTTACGGCTTTGCAACCTTCGATATTCTTACAAGCGTCTTTAAGCGAAACATTGAGCGCGGCGGTTTTCTCGGAATCGGCCGGCGAGTAGTTGAGTTGCACCGGCATCCAAGTTTGGCGGCCCGAAGAATCGACGATCATGCCGCCGGTCATCGGCAGATCAAAAGGCCGGCGTTGATCTAAACGTGATTTTAATTCGGCGAGCGTATCGAACGGATCTTTGCGTAAGAGCTCGAGCATCTCGCGCGGCAGCGGCATCGAGGCTTTGGACAGCACCAAGCCCATCGACTTCTGCCATTCGCTCTGCGCAGGTAACGTGCGGCGTCCCGGTAGGTCGGCGAGCCAGTCGTGCGTCAGCGAGGCCAGCTGCCGAGGCGAGAAATTGCAAGGCATCTTGGCCGCGGCCGTACCCCATTTGGCTTGAACTTCGCCGCAAAATTTTTCGCCCTCGTCGCGGGTGAGTTGACCGTCGACGACGATAAAATTCCACCAGAAGACGGGGAATTCACGGTAGCGCGAAGTTACGGCATTCAGTTTGCGGGTAAGGAAAACTTCGGGTGAACGGTCGAGCCATTCGGCGGCTCCGCAAACCGCTCCGGTAAAGAGGATCAGGACACTAATAAAAACCGCGAAGGCGTTTCGCTTCATGGAACCGTATATTTGACGGCCGGCGTGCCGAAGCGGATTGCGATCTCGTCGCCGGCAAGTTCTTCGAACGACAAAGTTTCGACGTGCCCGATCCTATTAAGATTCATGACCAAGCTTTTCATCCCGCTCGCAGAGTTTTTGGCGTGGAAGCGGTAGCGGTTCTTGCCCTCTTGTACGACGTTGTAGTTTTCGAGAATCGCGGATGCGTCTAATCGCAACCAATTTAGTAGATCGTGAAAGGCGCGCTGATCTTTGGCGCTGCCCTCGGAGGCATGGAAGATAGATTCTTTGCCGTCGCTCTTCAACTTGATCACGTCTTTATCGAGCAACATCTCTAGCGGTTGGGGTTTTTGGATTTTCCATTCGACCGTGTTCGGGAGTTGCACTTTCAATACGCCTTCGGACTCAAGCTTGAGTTGAATGTCTTTAAGCGTTTTCGTTTGTTTAAAACTGACTTCGAGAGACGACATCGCCTGGTATTTGCCGAGCACGCGCTGAAGCTCGGCCTTGCCCACGGGCGTGAGGATCGACGTTGCCGAGGTCGTTGACGGCATGCATTGCATAGCGAGAATAAAAATGAGGTACACGGCTTGCTCCGAATGACTAACAGGTTGCCCTTGCTCCGCCCCGGCATTTTGACTAGATTAACGAGTCTATGTCAACACAGCCGACCTCCATCGCACCCGCCGCGCATTCACCGAATGTAAATTCATTGAACGACGTGATTAACGTCATTCGCAATTCGGTTAATCTGCATCACCTCGACGCTTCACGCTTTACGCCCGAGACTTCGCTTCGCGAGGGTGGGCTCGAGTTAGACTCGGTCGATATTTTAGAAATCATCGTCGCGATTGAACATCACTTCGGAGTAAAAGTTGACGACGCCGAGATGGGGAAAAAATATTTTCGCACCATCGGCTCGATTGCCGAACTCGTGGCGACTCACCGCAAATCATGACGGAGCGACCGCCCCAGATTTGGATCACCGGTCTCGGCGCGGTTAGTTGTCTCGGCAACTCGGTCGAAGATCTTTGGTCCGCGGCGGCCGATGAACGCACCGGTGTAACCGACGGCCTTGGCCGTGTACCCGACGATATATTTATGGAAGCGCCGGCGAATCGCGCATTGGCTTTTGCCGTGCACGCGGCACGCGAAGCCATGCGCCACGCGGGCTGGAGCAGGCTTAACCCTGACGACGGCTTAATCGTCGCCACCACCACCGGATTTTTTCTGCAATGGGACCGCGCCTTTAGCGAATTCGTGAATGAGCGTTTGCCCATTGATGAGTTTCGCCGCGATTTTCTTAATCAACCTTTAATGCAGTTGAACGTTGCGCTCGGCAAAGCGCTGGACCACCGCGGGCCTTCGACCGTTTTAACTTCGGCGTGCAGCGCTTCGACGCAAGCCTTGGCGCTCGGGGCGATGTGGATCAAACAAAAACGGGTGAAGAGATGCTTGGTCGCCGGCGTCGAAGTGATTTGCGATTTGACCGCAGAAGGCTTTCGCTCGCTGCAGCTGCTTTCGCGTGAACCGGCAAAACCCTTTGACGTCGCCCGGCGCGGGATCAATTTATCGGAAGGCGCGGCCTTCCTCTGTTTAGAAAGCGGCGACGGGGGGCTTGCCGCGGTAAGCGGTTACGGTTTCAGCACCGACGCTTTTCATATGACGGGGCCGCACCCGGAAGGTCACGGCAGCTACCGTGCGATGAACCAAGCGGTGCGCAGCGCGGGCTTGCGGCCCGAAGACATCGACTGGGTGCACGCACACGGCACGGGTTCGATTCAAAACGACATGAGCGAAGGCTTAGCGGTGAAAAGTTTGTGCGGCGAGCACCGGCCGTACGTGAGTTCAACGAAGTGGTTGCACGGTCATTCATTAGCGGCAAGCGGCGCGCTCGAAAGTGCGTTGGTGGTGCGCGCCATGCACGAAGGCTTTGTGCTGAAGACCCGGGGCTTAACGAATCCGGATCCACAGATCCCGGTCCTGCACCCGAAATCTGATCTTAAGGTTTCGCCGGGACACGTTTTAAAAAATACTTTAGGTTTCGGCGGCGCGAACGCTTCGCTCGTGCTGAGTCATCCCCGGACGGTGCGCGCATGAAGTTAGTGCTGTTGGGACACGGCCGTTTCACCTCGGCCGATCTTGAAGTTTACCAGACGCCGCCGCAGTGGCGCAAAGCGACCCGTAACATGATCATGGCGACGGCGAGCATAGAACGTGCGCTGGGCAAAGTGCCCGGGTTCATCGATCGCGCAAACGAAGACACCGGCTTGGTGCTCGGATCTAGCTCGGGTGAACTCGATACAAGCTCCGAATTTTTGATCACGCTGGACCGGATGAAAGTTGCGCGCCCGTTGCTGTTCCAAAATAGTTTACATAATGCGACCACGGGCTTTGCCTCTATACATTTTAGATTAACCGGGCCCACCTTTTCCATCAGCAGCGGATTACAAATGCCGCGGGAAACTTTGCTGATGGCGCAGGCGCTGCTCGAAGACGGCGTGTGCCGAGCCTGCCTGGTCACGCTCGTCGAGGGACACCGGCTCCTTTCGGGCTTCATAAAGGAAAGTGTCGATGAAGGTGCCGCGACCGTTTTGCTCGCGGAAGCAGAATTCGCCGCGAGTCTCGGTTATGAAAGCACGCCGGAATTTATCATGGCTGATTGGATTGCCGACTATCCGGAAAACCCGGCGACCGCGCCGCTCGTTGCGATTTCGGGATCACAGTTCTACCGGCAAATCGTAGAGCGCGAATGATCTTACGGCGGGTAAAGTCCCATTCGCAAAGCGTCTTCCTGACTTTTGACGATGGACCGGATCCCGTCGGAACCAAGCCGGTTCTCGAAGTCCTCGCGAAGTACGATGCCCGCGCAACTTTTTTCGTAATCACCGACAAAGCCAAACGTGAGCCTACGCTCATCGAGGAAATATTAAGCGCGGGCCACACGATCGGTAATCACTCGGCCGATCACGCCTACCGCCACTTGTTCCGGGGTGAAGCGCACTTACGCACCTGGATCGAAAGCGCCGATCAAGGTTTACGCGCTCAAGGAATTAATCCCGTAGGATTTCGTCCGCCGGCGGGCGTCTTAACGCCGCACTTACTCGCCGCCGCGCGTGCATCGGCGCAACCGGTCGTGCTCTGGAACGAGAGATTTTTTGACGCCGTCATTCCTTGGGGCGAAGCGCGCGCGCGCCGCTCGGCCGGGCGGCTCAAAGGTGGATCCATCGTTTTGCTGCACGACCGCCAGCGCGCCGCGCGGGTAAATAAATTTTGTAAGACGCTCGACACTTACCTTGCGTGCCTCGAGCAACGCGGTCTAAGATTTGAGGCTCTCACAAACGAAATATGCAGCGGGGTCCAAAGATGAATCCTTTCGTGCAACATTTGAGTAGTCCGAACAACGCCAAGCTATGGGCGCAGATGATCGCGATGGCGCCCTTCATGTTTCAAGCGGCCGTATCGTTACGCAACCTCGGCGTTTTGAAAAGCATCGACGCCGCGGGTGACGTTGGACTTTCGTTCGATGAGTTGAAAGAGCGTGCCGACGTCGGTGATTACGGTCTCGGCGTTCTGCTCGACGGCGGCGAAAGCAGCGGGCTGTTGTTCAGTAAAGATGGACGTTATTTTTTAACCGCCGCGGGTGAGTGCATCGAAAAAGACCGTATCACCAACATCAACATGAACTTCACGCAAGACGTTTGCTACCACGGGCTATCGGCGTTGGAAGAATCCGTCAGGCACCGGCGGCCCGAAGGTTTAAAAGTTTTCGGTTCGTGGAAAACGATTTACGAAGGCCTTACGCAGTTGCCACGTAAAGCGATGCAGAGTTGGTTTGAGTTCGACCATTATTTTTCGGATGACGCTTTCCCGAAAGTATTGCCGCTCGTGTTTCGCGACCGGCCGCGCTCGATTTTGGATGTCGGCGGCAATACGGGTAAATTCGCGCTCGTGTGTGGCCGCTACGACGACCAAGTTCAAATCACGATTCTTGATCACCCCGCGCAATTGCAACTGGCGTTTGAGCGCGCCGAGGAAAACGGAATTCGCGAACGCGTGCACGGTTCGGGCATCGACTTGCTCGATCACGGCAAAGCCTTTCCCACCGGGCACGACGTGATTTGGATGAGCCAATTCCTCGATTGCTTCGGTAAGGAAGATATTCTGGCATTAATGAAACGCGCGGCCGCCGCGATGACGCCCACGGCCCGCTTGTTCATCATGGAGCCCTTCGTCGACCGGCAACAGTTTCAGGCATCAAAATTTTGCCTCGATATGACTTCGCTCTATTTTACCTGCATGGCTAACGGACAGAGCCGCATGTACCGCGCGACCGACTTTTACGAGTTACTGGATCAAGCGGGGCTTGAGGTTGAAGAAGAATTCGGCCCGATCCGCCTAAGCCACACGCTTTTACGTTGTCGCCTCAAGAAGTCCTTTAACTAGCCGGCCGTTTGGTGCTATCTCACAACCTTCTTTCATGGAGGTCACGTGAACGTAGCACTAAGCCCGAAGGCCCAAGGCTTTCGCCAACCCGCCGAGTGGGAAAAACAAGACGCCGTATGGTTGGCGTTTCCGTCGCACGGTGAGCTCTGGCTCGAAAATCTTTTGTCCGCGCAAAAAGAATTTATCGCGTTTTGCGAGGCGCTCGGTCCGGGTGAACAGTTAAACGTACTCGTTCCCGATATCGAAGCCGGCAAAACGGCCGAGAACGCGCTGAAACATCTGCGCGCACGTATCTACCTCGTTCCCTTCGGCGACATTTGGTTGCGCGACACCGCGCCGGTTTTCTTGACTAGCGGGACGGAGGTCGCCGCCGCGTGCTTCGGTTTTAATAGCTGGGGCGGTAAATACAATCTTCCGTATGACACCGAAGTCAGCGCCCGAGTCGCCGACGAAAGTGGCCTGCGCCGTTTCACCCTGCCGCTTATTCTCGAGGGCGGTTCGGTCGAAAGTGACGGCGAAGGCACGTGTCTCACTAGCCGGCAGTGTTTGCTCAACCCCAACCGGAATCCGGGAATGTCCCAGGCACAAATCGAGACGGCCTTGCTCGAAGGCCTCGGCGCCGACAAAATCTTGTGGCTCGGTGACGGTTTGTTAAACGATCATACCGACGGTCACATTGACACGATCGCGCGATTCGTTGGGCCGGGGCAAGTGCTGTGCATGCGCGCCGGCGGCGAGGACGACCCGAACCGCGAGATCTTAGCGAAGATCGAAGCGGATCTAAACGCCATGACCGATGCCAAAGGCCGCGCGCTATCGGTCGGCGTGATTCCATCGCCGGGTGAGGTGCTCAACGAAGACGGGGACGTGATGCCCGCAAGCTATCTCAATTTTTACATCGGCAATCAGGCGGTGGTCGTACCGACGTACGGCACGAAATACGATGACGAAGCCGTACGCGCGATCGCCGCTTACTTTCCGAAGCACCGTACGCTCGGTTGTTCCGCGAAGTCGATCTTGACAGGCGGTGGAGCGTTCCATTGTATTAGCCAGCACCAGCCTTCGCTTATCTAAGGAGTTTTTAAGATGAAAACCACCGTCGCCGCTATCCAAAGTTCTTTTTCGACCGACAACGATTCGAACGTCGCGCGCATGACCGAGATGACGATTCAAGCGGCAAAGCTCGGGGCACAGGTGATCTTGCCGCCTGAGCTCTTCGAGAACATTTACTTTTGCACCTTCGAAGACGACAAATATTTCGCGCTGGCCAAGCCTTTGGATAATCATCCCACGGTCAAACAGTTCCAGAAGATCGCGAAGGAGTTTAAGGTCGTCGTACCGGTCTCGTTCTTCGAGCGTGACGGGCAGTGCTACTACAACAGCATCGCCATGCTCGACGCCGACGGTTCGGTCATGGGCGTTTACCGCAAAAGTCATATCCCCGACGGACCCGGCTACGAGGAAAAATATTATTTTCGCCCCGGTGACACCGGCTTCAAAGTTTGGAACACGCGCTACGGCAACATCGGCGTCGGTATTTGTTGGGATCAGTGGTTTCCCGAATGCGCGCGCGCGATGATGATGAAGGGGGCCGACGTTTTGCTTTACCCCACCGCCATCGGCACCGAACCCGAAGAACCTAACCTGGACACGAAAGATCTTTGGCAACGCGCGATGATCGGCCACGCCGTTTCTAACGTCGTACCCGTCGTCGCATCGAACCGCACCGGCAAAGAGCCGCGACAAGAATTTTACGGTCACTCGTTCATCAGCGATCACCGCGGCAATATGGTGAAAGAGCTCAACCGCACCGAATCGGGTGTAATCACGGCTGACTTTGATTTCGAGGAGATTCGCCGGAACCGCGCGGCCTTCGGTTTTTTCCGTGACCGCAGGCCCGAATTCTATAGTTCTATTTAGCCGTAAGGGCGGGGTCGAGGGCGCCGCCTAAGCGACATTCTAACCATTGTTCGGAATCGAAGCCGTTCATGTCGTACTTAAATTCGCCCCGCATGGTGCCGGCCCACGGATTGACCACGCTGGTTTGAATATCGATCTCAAAATTTTCTTCCGTGCGGTAGCGGATTCGTTCGCCCGCTTCGAAGCGACGACCGATCACGATCGGGGCTTGCTCTTTACGAACAATCACGCCGTTTTTATCCGCCTTAGCGGAAACCACGTGCGCCGTATAGATCCGATTTTTGTAATCGGCACGAATAACTACGTCAAAGCCGGTCGCGCGCGTACTGCTGATGCCGCGGCACCAAGCCTCTTCAACCACGCCGGAATTTTGTGAAGACTCTTTAGCGTAAAGTCCTTCGGCGTGACCGACCCGGCCGGTGAAATAGTTCGCGTAGGCGAGCTGTTCAAAATTAAGCGATTGCGTCGTCACGGCGCACGTTTTGGGATTGAGGACCTTTTCGGTCGCGCCGTCGTTCGTAACGAGCACTTCGCCTAACACGGTCGGGCTCGCCGGGCATTTCGTATCGGGAACTTGGCGTACGTAAAGGCCGGGTTGCGGCTTACCGCCGTAGTACTCGCCATTACCGGTGTTGTTTAAATCGATCGAAGCCAATCCGGTGGCCGCGCCGGTTTTATCTTGGGCGGCTTGACCCGAGGTCCCGGGGCCGGCGGTGCACGCGATCAAACTCGTGATCATCGCCGCGAGAAGAAAAATCAATTTTGTATACTGTCTCATTTTGATTTCCCCGGGTTACTTTGACTCTTAATTAGGATGCAACTCACGGCCCATTCGAGAGTCGCCTGATTGCGTATGCCTGACCATAGAAAGGACACTGAGTATTCGCTCGACAAGTTTATCTACCCATTCTGTATTGCGTTGAGCGCCCGCTTCCGAGACGTTTCAATTTCTTGCCTTCGAGGGCCCATTTTACGAAATAACGGGCGGTCCGCATTGAGACCCCTAGGTGTTCGGCGGCGTCGGCGGCGCCGAAAGCTCCGTCGGGCCAACGGCTTTTTAATTTCTCAAACATGATCTGGTAATGTGCCGGTTCGCCGGAATCCACCGGTGCGGATGCCGCGCCCATCAAGAAGGCATACGGGGCCTCCGCTTCGATGCGATAACCTTCTTTGCCGGCGTTGATCACCACCGGAATATTCGATTCGCTCAACCATTCGCGAACTCGATGAATCAAGAAACTCACGCGGCGCGGGCTCGAAATGGGATTGAAATGTTCGCCGGGAAACAGCGAGGAGTGAAGGCTTCCGATGACGAAAGGCTTATAAAAGTCCGAGGTCAGTACACTCAAGGCCTGGTGTAAGCCTTTGCCGGGTTTTACTCTCACGTCGCTACCGGATTCCTCCCCGGTGCGAAGATCGAAAATGCGCGAAGCTTTCTCGCCGCTCATTTCCCAAACGAAGGAAGCGGGTGGATTAAACCAACCGGCGGAATGTTTCGTGATCCGGTTTCGGAAGCTTTCGTAAGGCGTGCCGAAATAGACACGGCTGAGTAGCGCTTCATCTTTCGTGGCCAAGGCCCTATGAAAATCACAATCACGAACGGTTTCCCAATGTCCGTTTTGGAGTGCGACTTCCCTGACCAGGTTTAGCTCCGCTAAAGCTTGGGCCGGCGAATCTCCACGCAAGACGGCCATGACCGCTTTCCATTTTCTTACGAAAAAATCTTCGAGATTAAAACCGTTGCCGGCGCTTAAAGCGGCGCGCTCCAAAAGTTGATTTGCCCGTACCCAGTCTTGTTCTTGGAGCGCGAGCTGCGCACTTAATTCAAGGGCGTTTTTATGAAGCAGGTGCCAATGGTTTTCGGCGGTGGCGACCATGATCTGCTCGAGCAAAGGTTTACCTTCGTGCACGTCACCGAGGGCTACGTACGAAGCGGCTAAATTCACGCGCGCGACCATTCGCTGGTAGGGGATCATGCCGTCGATCGATAAGTAATTGCGCAAAAAGCGGACGGCCGCTACGTAATCCCAGCGATTAATGTGGGTGAATGCCAGCGCCAAATTGATCTCTGAATTTTGTGGGTTGCCGGTTGCTAAGATTTCGAGGGCTTCGGTTGAAGCCCCGATTCCAAGCAAAATGATCGCGTAGGTTGCCTTCTCTTCGTCGCTTGCTTCTTTGTCGAGGGGAACGGCGGGCCGGATAAACGGCAACATGATTTTGAGCGCGAGGGGGAGCAAACCCGCCCGGCGTGCCAGCGTCGCAAAACTGCTGGCGCGCGCCCGGGGGATTGCTTCACCTTTGAGGCAAGTCAAAATGGCGCGGGCCTGCTCGCGGTTACCCGCGCGGATAGCTTCTTCGACCCGGCTTTTTATCTGCTCAAAATCCAACATGATTCTACCTCTTGCTTGCGACGGAACGGGCGTTGCCCTTTTGAACCATCGGTCCGGTAAACTCTACCGAGACGTTCACTTCGTCCGCCATCGTAATGCCAGCGAAACTCGGCAATTCGATGTTAAAACTCTTCACCGTCGTTGCGAATTCAACGTTGCCGGTCAGTTGCGAGCCTTCTTTTTTAAGCTTCGCCACGCCCGCCACGTCTTGGGTTACACCGTGCACGGTCAACTTTCCTTTGAACGGCGCGTCTTGGTTGAAGTCGCCGGCCGGCATCGGATTGGGCAACTTGATTTCCGTTATCTCAAAAGTAGCCTTCGGATGTTTAGCAACTTCAAGGTATTTTTCTTTCATGTGTTTATTGCGCAGCTCGATACCGGTATCCAAAGAGTTTAAATCGAAAATGGCCTGACCCGAAACTTTGCCGGCTTCCACCGTCATTTGGCCGGTCGGCTTCGTGCCCTTGCCGTGGATCTGCAACATTTTAGGTTTGCCGACGGCGTGGAATTCAACCTTTCCGTCACCTTTGCTTAGGTTAAGGACCCAAGCTTGGCCGGCGTGAACGTTGAAGGTCATCGCGGCGATAAGTGCGAGTGCGGAATGATTGAGAAGGCTTGTTTGAACTTTCATGTTTCCCCCATAAGGTCGTTGTGAGTTTTGCTTATAAACTAAGCCTAAGACCTAAACGGCGGCCCCCGTTCCTATATCTTTTGCAGTTAAAATAGGCTTTCCGGAGTGAATACGCTCAGTTACTATTGTTTTGCAGCAAACAAAATCTATAGCCAACGAACGCGGGGAATCATGTTACATCGTACGCTCATCTTGTTTTGTCTCAGCTTGATACTTTTTTTATTTAGTCATCGTGAAGCCGCCGCTTTCCCCGAGTTGGTGCGGCACGGTTATCCCAACTGCATGGCCTGTCACGTCAGTCCCTCGGGCGGCGGCGTGCTGACCGAATACGGTCAGGCGCTGTCGAAGGAGCTGATGAGCACCTGGGGCTTTGAAGGCGAAGAACGATTTCTGTACACGATCCCGACGACGTCGACGCTAGCGTTAGGCGGCGATGTACGATGGTTGAACCTGCGCGACGATCCACCAAAAGGTAATTACAAAGAGCGATCCATCTGGATGCAACGGGATTTTGAGGCGGCGGTTACGGTCGGCAAATTTACCGTCGACGGTACGCTTGGGGTTGAAGACCCGAAGCTTGACGGAAATTTAGAGTTCATCAGCCGGCGCCATTATCTGCTTTACCAAGCGGCCGAGGCGGTGACGTTACGGGCGGGCCGGTTCTATCCTAACTTCGGAATTTATGTTCCCGATCATAGTTCGGTCATCCGTCGCGGATTAGGCTGGGACCAAGGCCAAGAAACTTATAACTTGGAAGCGGGCTACCAAAGTGACCGTTGGAATTATTTTGCGACCGCGATCTTCGGGCGGATCGACGATCCGAATATTAAACGCGAAAAGGGCGGCGCACTTACCGTGGCGTATAATCCGTCGGAACATTCAAAGGTGGGTGCGAGCTATTACTACGGTGAAACCAACGAAGTAACGAACCACTACGTCGGCCCTTGGGCCATTCTAGGTTTCACGAGCAAGTTCTTCTTACTCGCGCAAGCCACGGCGACGAGATCATGGCCTTACCAAAACAAGGGCGCGCATTGGGGCATGAAGGATTACGCGCGCCTAGATTACGAATTGTTTAAGGGTTTTCACACGCTCGCGACTTACGAATTTTCGCAGTCGAATCTGAAGATCGGCGATACCCGCGGGGATATCTTAGGCGCGGGATTTCAGTGGTTCCCACGCCCTCATTTTGAATTCCTACTTACCTACAATAAGCTATATAGAAAAAGTTTAAGTACCGAGCCGACCGAACGTATATTGTTCCTGGCTCACTATTACCTCTAGTTATTTAAGGCACCCGCGTTGATCCATAAACGGATGTTCTCTTTTTGCGCAAAGCTTAATGGTGGGCCCGAAGCCGGCATGTCATTTTTCTCGACCTCATCGTAAAGATCGCTGTCGGCGGCGACGCCGGCCCGTACTTGACGGAGGACTCCGGCGTAAGTTTGCAAATTGACACCGGCCGTGGCGGTTGTGGAATTGTGGCAAGCCGTACACCGGGGCCCGAAGATGTTCGCCGCGAGCGAAGCGTACTTCGGCTCTAAGGGCGGTAACGGTGGGGGCGGCGGCGGTGTAGAGCCGGGCGGTAAACCACCGGCCGGCGCGTCGTTGTTGGCGCCGTTTTGTATCCACTGGCGGATCGCCGTCTTTACGTCGGCCGCGAGCGCTGGCCCACCGGGCGGCATCGAATTATTGTCGATGCGCTGGAAGAAACGGCTGCCCGCAGGATTACCGGCCACGACTCGTCCTCCCGCTAAAACATTTGCGTAACTCGAGAGATCATAACCCCCCGGCGCGCCCGCGCCCCGGTGACAGATCACGCAGCGGGGAGTGAGAACGTTGGCTTGAATCCACGCGAAGGTCGGTGAAATCGCGGTGGGGGCGGGAGCTGTGCCGCCTGCTCCGCCACCTAAAACGGGCGACCCGCCGCTGCTACCCGGGGTAGGGTTGTTTGCAGTAACGGCGGGAGCGCCCGCACTAATCCAATCAAAAATCGCGGTCACTTCCGAGGAAGATAGCGGCGTTCCGTTCTTCGGCATTTGGCCGGTCGCCACTTTGGTGTACAGCACGCTCGCATCGGGATTGCCCGCGACGACCGCCGACATAATCCCGCCGTGCGTAGCGAACGAGGCGTGACAGGCTACGCATTTGGGCTGGAAGATCTTTTGCAAAAGTATATCGAAGCCGGGCGCCGATCCGCCGGCGCTTAAAGCGTCGCTATTTTCCGGCAGTTTGCTCGGCCGGCCGCAGGCGGTGAGTATCAGCAACGTAAACACGATCCATGTTTTGACGTATTTCATTTGTTCCCCCATGCACTAACGGTACGGGGGGGCGGCCGTGATTAGTTACTATATGTTTTGCAGTTTAAAAGACTTTTGCTTACGCGCACTTCGCGCGTTACGCGCCAAATTGAGATGCGCCTTCGATCAAGAAATCTTGCTCGAATAAACGTCTGCTTCTGGACCAAAGGCCAGCGCTTTGGTTGCGCGGTTACTGCCACCACTCTACGCTTGAGGAGTAGGGGGCAATCACATGTTCGGTAAAATCATTTTCCTCACGGTGATCGCTTCGGCGGCCATGACCATGGCCGAAGTGGCGCCCGTTCGCACGGCCGATAAACCGGGCTTCGAGACCGTGAAGATCCGCGACGCCGCGGCGGTCGGTCGTGGCGGCGGCACCGAACGCTGCATCCCCAATGTGATCCCGAACAGCGGCGGTCAAATCGACGGCTTCAAATGTTTCGGCATCGGCAACGTCGGCGGCTTAGCCCGCGCCGGTCTGATCGAAGGCGACATCGTCGTCAGCGTCGACGGCGAAATCTTACGCTCACCCGTGCAAGCGATGGATTTAATCTCGCGTATCCAAGACGATCAATTCGTCGAAGTCCGCGTCTCGAGAAACGGCCAGTCGGAGATTTTGCGTCCGCGGAAGATTAAGTAAGGCTTTGGAGACGGGCTTTTTAAGGGGTGAGGTCGCGGGTCCGGTCGCAGTCGCGGGTCCGGTCGCAGTCGCGGGTCCGGTCGCGGCTCGCGAGAAGCAAACTTAGCCCGAAAAATTTCTGTGCGCACAGAATTCCCGAACGGAATTGACGCGGGCACGCTGAAACCTTTTTAACCAAACACTCAATTCAAGGTGCACACGGGCCGGCCTTCCAATATGTAATCTTCCTCCGCATTTCAGCACGAACATCATTATTCTGTGCGCACAGAATATCAATAAAATTGAGAAACGATCATTTGCACGCAGAGGATCAAAGGGTTTGAAGTCGATCATTCTACGTGTTCAATTCATCTAGAAATATTACTAATCATAAATAATATTTGACGAGTTTTTCGCAGGCGCACCGAGCGATTTGGATAATAAAAGATCCTGAAATCAAATTTATGTTCAAAATTATTATCACGCGCATTCACTGCGCTATTAGACACTTTATCGAGATGTTACGAGGAAGTTATACCTTCGTCTATCGTGGCGCTTGGAAAAGCGATGGTAGATTGCTCCTAAATCCAGGAGGCCTTATGAATGCCGAGCAGAAAAGAATTCATCAGAGAGCGTTGGTCGCGCGTGAAAAGTTCCATAATTTTGAATTGGATTTCATTTCCATCTTGCAAGACGTTGAACGGACTCGGGTGCATCGGGCTTTGAAAAAGCGATCGGTGCATGTCTATGCCGTTGATGTTTTAGGATTCAATAATGCCGTGGCTTATATGTTCATCGCGGTTGCCCGAAAAGCTCTCGTGGTGCCGGATATGTTGCAAGCGGGTTTGTCCGTATTTGTTTTGAGCCGTCTCGTGTCGACGATCCATCCCGAGAACGCGGCCGAGCTGATCCACATCGCGCAAACGAAAACGAGCCGCGAACTGGATGTAGAGCTTGGCCGGCGCAATCCAAAATACAAACCGGAGCGCACCAAAATCCATTCGGAGGAGTGCGTTGAGCTCACGCTTAAGGTTTCTCCTGGATTTTTAAAGAAGTTGGAAAGAGTGCAGTCGTTGAGGGCGCAAAAGGATGCCACGGCCGGTGTCGGTTTCACGTTGGAAGCCGGTCTTGATGAGTACCTGCGCCGGCATGATCCGGTTCAGAAAGCGGAGCGGGCGCAAGCGAAACAGGGTAAACCGAAACAAACAGAACCGAAAGCGACAGAAACGAAAGGAACAGAAACGAAGCGGACACGCGACGAGAGAAATAGACAGAATGAACAGATGAACGAGACACCTGCGGCGGCAGCCCTAGTGAACAATATAATACTTGGAAGGGACCTCACGGGAAAATCTAATCAGGAATTCTGTGCGCACAGAAAAATGGGGCGGATTCCGTTAAGCTCCGTTCAACGGCATGCGGTATTCACGAGAGACCAAGGAAAATGCACGCACTTAGAAGCCTCGGGCGAACTTTGCGGTTCGGACCGGTGGGTGCATATTCATCACGTGGTGCAAGTCGCGCGGGGCGGGACGAATGAACCAGAAAATTTACGAACATTGTGTTCGTTTCATCACGACATGATTCATCAGGGGCAAATCGGTGGACGCGATGTCTATCTGGGCCAAAACGTTTGGACGAAACTGTGAATATAGGGCCTCGCCCTATCGTATTGTTCTAACAAGACGGTACGGTTAGGGCCGTGTCGGTACGATTCGGAGACGGTAGTACGGCAGGGCCGCGTGCGCGACCCATCAGCTTAAATAAAAAGACCCAAGGTTTGGGCTTGTTTGACCCAGCGGTGGTCCGGGGCGACTAGTCTTGCCGGTTGCATGAGGTCGGTGATCGGTGCGCGCGTGATGCGGCCCTCGCGGTAGACGATGGCTTGGCCCCAGGCTTTTTCGAGTGCGGCCTCGGCGGCTTGTACGCCCATGAACGACGTTAAGAAACGATCCGTGGTTGTCGGCTGACGCGCGCGTTGCAAATGGCCGAGAACAACGTGACGAGATTCCCAATCGCATTCTTTTTCAAGCCAGCGTGACACCGCCATCGCGACGCCGCCGTATCGTTCTTTTTGCGGAGAGCCGGCAACCTCGAACATGACTTTGGGATCTTCGCCTTCGGCCGTGGCGCCCTCGCTTACGACGATCATCAATTCACGTTGTCCCGAAGTTTTTTTGCGGCGAACGAATTCTAAAAGCTTCGCGCGCGAAAACGGACGTTCGGGGATAAGAATAACGTCGGCGTACGAAGCCAAACCTCCGCCAAGCGCGATCCAGCCCGCGGTGCGGCCCATGGTTTCAACCACCATGATGCGCGAATGCGCGGCCGCGGTGAAGCGAAGCGCATCGACGTTTTCGGCCACGCAAGCGCAAGCGGTGTCGAAGCCGAAGGTCGCTTCGGTGCCGGCTAAATCATTGTCGATGGTTTTAGGCACGCCGATCAAGTTGATGCCTTCAACGATCTTAGCCAGACCGGCGAACGTACCGTCGCCGCCGCAGGCGATGAGGCCGTCAAGTTTCAAGGCACGAAATTTCTCGGCAAATTCTTTTTCGCGGCCGGCTGTGCCGCAGCGGTTGGAGCTGCCGAGCAAGGTCCCACTCTCGGCGTGCGCGTTTTGCACGAGCTCGAGCGTGAGCGGAATGGTTTTGTTTTCGAAGATGCCTTCGAAGCCGTCGCGGATACCGACGACTTCGACACCTTTTTGTAAGAGCACGCGCGAGGCGCTTTCGATGATTCCGTTCAAACCGGGGGCGTCGCCGCCTCCGGTTAAGATGCCGATGCGCACATTAAACCTCGTTGATCACGGTCCGTTAATTAATTGAGATCGCGGACGTTGATCGAATACTTTTTAATCTTACGGAGCAATGTGTTTTTAGGAATATTGGCCTGCGCCACCGTTTGGTTGATGCGCCCGTGGTTAGCTTTCAAAGCTTGCACGATGAACTCTTTCTCGGTCTCCTCTTTGAAGCGGTCGAAATCGAGCGGGCCCGAATAAGAAGCCGGAAGATCAAATTCAACTTCGCTTTGCGCGGCCGAGCGAAGCGCGTCGGGCAATGAGCCGACCTGGATGACCGACGCGTTTTCGATGACGAAGCAACGCTCGATCAAATTTTCCAGTTCGCGGATGTTGCCCGGCCAGCGGTACTTGCGCAGTATCTCGATCGCTTCGGTCGCAAAGCCGGTGATGTTGCGGTTCATCTTCTTGTTGAAGCTGCGTACGAAATGCGAAATCAAATTTTCAAGATCGTCGAGGCGCTCGCGCAACGGCGGCAAGAAAATCGGCATAACGTTCAAACGGTAGAACAGATCCTCGCGAAAGCCGTGGTCTTCAATCATCTTCTCGAGATTGCGGTTGGTCGCCGCGATCACGCGCGCATTGGTCGCAACTTCGCGGTTGGAGCCGACGGGCGTGAAGCGTTTTTCCTGCAACACGCGCAGCAACTTTACTTGCATGTCGGGCGGGAGCTCGGCGACTTCGTCGAGGAAGATCGTACCTTTATTTGCCAATTGGAATTTACCGATTTTGCGTTCGTGCGCGCCGGTGAACGAGCCTTTTTCGTGACCGAACAGTTCGCTCTCCATCAAGGACTCAGGGATAGCGCCGCAATTGATCGCCACGAACTCACCATGTTTGCGGGGCGAATTGAAATGAATAGCGCGAGCGACGAGTTCTTTACCCGTTCCGTTTTCCCCGCGAATCAATACCGTGGTGTCGACCTGGGCCAAACGATTAATGAGATCGAAGATCTCGCGCATTTTCTTGCTCGAACCTACGAACTCGGAATCGACGTCGTCGTCCAAAACAGGTGCCGAGATCGCGAGGTCGGAAACCATCTCTTGAGTTTCGAGCGCCTTCGTTACGATTTGCGCGAGCTTTTCGGGCTGGACGGGCTTTTCAACGTAATCGTAGGCGCCGCCTTTGATCGCCGTGACCGCGTCTTGCAAATTAGAGTGGGCGGTCATGATCACGACGAAGATACGTGGATCGAGTGCCTTAATCTGCGTGAGCGCTTCGAGGCCGTCCATCTCGGGCATGCGGACGTCCATCAGAACTAAATCGAAGCCGTCTTTGGAAGCTTTGACTACGTCAATGGCTTCGCGGCCGTTACCGGCTTCTACGATGGAGAATGCGAAACCCGGCATCGTCGATTGCAAGATCGAGGCGACCGATTTGCGCAGTTCGCTCTCGTCGTCGACGATCAAAATACTTACTTCTTGAGTCATATAACTTTCCTTTACGCTTGTAACGGCAGGGTAAACCCCACTCTTGTACCTTTTCCTACATCTGTTTCCAAGAAGACTTCGCCCCCGTGCAATTCTATGAAGTATTTCACCAGGAACAGCCCCAACCCCGTACCCTTGATGGCACTATGGTGAGCCGATCCACGGAAAAATTTTTCGAACAAATGTTCCCGGTCTTCGGGCGGGACACCTGGGCCGTTGTCACGGACATCGAAAATCACCCGGTCATCGACTTCTTGCGTATGCACTTCGATCTTGCCGTCGTTCGGGGTGTACTTAATGGCGTTCTCAATCAAATTCAAAACCACTTCGTGAATCAAAATACCGTCGACCTCAATCGAGAACATCGGTTCGAGCTCGACGTGGAGCTCCTGCCGTTTGTCGTCGGATAGAGCTTTAAGTTGCCCGACGACTTTCTCGACGACTTCGTTAAGATCGGTCGCTTCTTTGCGGACCTGCACGCCGCTGGATTCCAGCCGCGAAACTTGCAAGATGCTTTGGATATAGCGATGAAGCTCGGAACTTTCTTTGCGCAACAACCCCAGTCCGTCACGCACTTCACCGCTCACTTGCCCGGTCGCGAGCCGGTCACAAATCGCCTGAATTTTAGCGATCGGAGTTTTCAGATCGTGTGAGATCAGGCTGACAAAGTTATTGCGGAGCTGATCAAGCTCGGAGAGTAGGCGCTTCTCCTGCTCAAGGCGCCAGGTTTGATTTTCTTTAAGTGAAAGTTGGTAACCAATAAACACGACGTAAGCGATAAGCGCTAAGACGAGCGGCGAAAGGGCAGGGATCCAGAAGTAGTGTGAATCAAAAATCCAAATCGAAAATGCGGTCGTGCCCAGACAGAGCCAGAGTAAAAACACGAAGGCCATCGACTGGGGATAGTTCACCAGAATCGCGACCGCCAGGAGTAGTACGACCAGCAAGTAAAACCAACAGCCCACGGGCGATAAGCGCTGAACCCAACGTTTGCTAATGATGTTGTCCACGATCTGCGCCATGACGTCGGCGCGGGTCATCGTGCCGAGCGGCGTTTGGTAAAGGTGAGCGTCGACCGCGCCCGTACCGATGATGACGATCTTGTCTTTGAAAAATGCGGGCGGAATGCGGTTCTGTAAAACATCGAGCGCGTGCACGGTCGTGAAGACGCCGCGTTTGCCGCGGTAGTTGATCAGTTTAGATTCACCCGAAAGAGGGTTAGCTTCGTGAGAGAATTCGGATTTGCGCGTGTCGCTCAACTTGATTCCCATGTGCGCGAGCGGTTCCGTAGGCGCCGAAAACCGGCGTAACACCCGGTCTTCGTCGGCTTGAAGATCAACGAGCGCTACGTTGTAAGCGTAACTATTCGCCATGAGCGGAAGCCCGGCCCGGCCTTCACTGTCGACTTGCCCGGCCCAGACAACGTGCGGATCGGTCAGCGCGCGAAGGTTTTCGTCGGGTTTAGGTAATTGCGGATTGAAGAAGAAGGTAACTCCGATCACTTGCGGATTTTGTGAAAGGATACGGCCGAGCAGATTGTTCCAAGTGCGGGGATTCCAAAAATAACTATCGGTGACCACGTTGAATTCTTTGAGCGAGCGTAACAAGTTGTTGTTCGGCCCGTGCCAACCGGTCCAATCATCTTGATTGAACTGCACGATCACGATTTGTTTTGCGGTGTCTTGCGTGCCCCGGATGCCGAAGCGAAGGTCGTACTGTTTCACTTCGTCGAAGAACGGAAATGTGCACGCCAGTAGCCATACGACTAAAACGCGGAGCCACAGACCCTTGGCCCGTATCAGATTTTCGAGCGGCATATTTCTCATTACTGACGCTGTGTATCAATATTGTGCTGCGATTTCAATTGGTTCCGCTTTTAAAATCGGTCATTTTGTTCCTCATGCACACCTGGTTGGATTTGGGAAAAACAGCGAAAGAATTTCAGGGCGGCGTGGTGACCATGGGTAACTTCGACGGGCTCCATTTCGGGCACCAAGCGTTGCTTAGAAAAGCTCGCGATTGCGGCGGTCCGGTGGTGTTGGTGACCTTCGATCCACACCCTTTACAGATCTTGGCGCCGCATAAACCCCACACCCGTATTTTTCCGCGCCGTGATCTCATGGAACGTTTGCCCTTATTCGGCGTGGATCTGCTGATGATTTTACCCTTCACCGCCGAGCTTGCCCGTTTGAACGCGGAAGATTTTTTGCGTAAATACGTTCGCGAACCTTTCGCGCCTAAGCACCTCGTGGCCGGCCATGACTTTGCGTTCGGTAAAGACCGCGAAGGCTCGCTCGATTTTTTGCGGGCGTGGTGCCCGCGTAACGACTGTGAACTTCACGTGATCGCGCCGCGCGAAGAAGACGGCGAAATATATTCGAGCCGTTTGATCCGCGAACTTTTGCAAAAAGGCGAAGTCGAGAAGGCCGCGCAAAAGCTTGGCCGCAATTTTTATTTACGCGGCGAAGTCGGTAGCGGGGCAGGGCGGGGCACGGGTATCGGGATTCCGACGATGAATTTCAAACCCGTAAAAGAAGTCGTACCCGCGCACGGAGTCTACGCTACGCGTACGCACTTTGACCGGCAAACTTTCAATAGCATTACGAACATCGGGATAAATCCAACTTTCGGCGGCGTCGAGGGCGTAAAAATCGAGACTCATGTTCTAGACCGCACGGTCGAGGCACGCGGCAAAACCGCGGAGGTTGAGTTCGTTAAACGTCTTAGGCCTGAAATGAAGTTCGCTTCGATCGAAGACTTGAAGAAGCAAATTAAAAACGACATCCTAAAAGCCAATGAAGCTTTGGACGACGCTTAGCCCGACGAATGAAGACAAACGCTGGCAATTACTTAGCCGCTATTTGACCGACGCGGGCGTCGCCAATGAATTTGTGCCGTGGAGCGGACCGAACGAGGCGGTGCAAGACCTTTCGTTGCTCAGCGGTTTCGATCACGTTCGTATCAGCAGCCGTTTCGGTCCCCAAATTCTTCAGCACATCAAAGTTCAACCTTCGTGGATCACGTTACTCGGAGTGGTCGACGGGATGGTGAAGCGCGACTCGGCCAAAGGTCCAGCCTGGTGGCCGCATTGCGCGCTGTACGAAAGTTTCGGGCGCCTGCTTCTCAACCTCGGTGCGGACCTCGATACGCGTGGCTCGGTGTTGATCGCGGGGGCCGGGGGCACGGCGCGCGTCGCGATCGCCGCCTTTTTTAAAGCGGGCTTTCGCAATTTTTTACTCACCAATTTCAACGCGGACGAAGCGGAGCAATCGATTAAAGAGGTCAACGCCAAGTTCTTTGGCCTCTCCTTGCAATGGGTACCGATGGAGAAGATCGTTTTGTTGCCCGGCGAATCGTCTGTGCTCGTGAACTGCACACCGAGCGTTGAAGAGAACGCTCTGCTGGTCGAGCTTTCTTACATGAACTTCCTTCGCCGGCCCGGGTTTTTGTTCGACATCAGTCGAAGCAGTAAGCCGAGCGTGCTCGTGCAAGAGGCGAATGACGCGGGCGTCACGGTTATCGCGGGCTCACGGATCGCGGCGCACGCCGATGTTCTTTGGGCGAAGTTGGCGTTCAACGCCGAGCTGAAACTCGCAGAGTACTTGAAGGATTTTGAAGCAACGTTGAGCTAGCCTCGCACGCCTTAATTCACGACCGACGTCCAGTTACAAAAAACGTCACCCCCGTTTACTCTGTATGTAAGACAAAAGGGGACATCCACATGTCAGCTGCAAAGAAGGCCTTGGCGGAATTGCTGGTTTCGAGCAATCTCGTCGACCTTGATCAATTAGAACAAGCACGCCGCGATCAAAAAGCAAACGGCGGCCGCTTGACGACGGCCATCGTGCGTCTCGGGTTCTTAAAAGATTCGCAGTTGGTCGAGTGGCTCGGCAAACAGTACGGCTTGCCGACCATCGATTTGTTCGGTTTCGAAGTGGATCCCGAAGCCTTGAAGATGCTTAGCCGTCAGGTGAGCGAAAAGCACATGGTCATTCCGGTTTCCAAAGCCGGCAAAAGTTTGGTCGTTGCCTTCGCCGATCCGAGCAATATCTACGTGAAAGACGATCTCGCGTTGCTTACCCGCTGCAAGATCGAGGCGGTCGTCGCGAGTGAATCGGGCATTCTTGCCGCCATCGATAAATATTACGGCGGCGGCCAAAAAATCGAAAATCTCGTCTCGGAGATCGAAGATTCCGACGACAACACCGCCAAGGGCGGTTACGAAATCGCGGTCGTCGATCAAGACTTAAATTCCGATGAAGGCCCGATCGTAAAGTTCGTCAACGCGATGCTGGCCGAAGCGATCAAATCGAAAGCCTCTGATATTCACGTGGAACCTTACGAGAAACGCTTCCGTATCCGCTTTCGGATCGACGGATCGCTCAAGGAGAAAACGCAACCGCCCGCTAACGCGGCGTCGGCCATCATCAGCCGTTTGAAAATTTTGGCGAAGCTCGACATCGGTGAACGACGTAAGCCGCAAGATGGACGGATGAAAGTTAAGATGAAGAGCGGGCAAGAGATCGATTTCCGGGTCAACTGCCTACCCACAATGTTCGGCGAAAAAGTCGTTATGCGTTTGCTCGATAAGTCGAACTTGCAAGTCGACATGACCAAGCTCGGTTTCGAACAAGACGAATTTCAAAAATTCCTGGATGCCATTTACCAACCGCAGGGCATGATCTTGATCACCGGGCCGACCGGTTCCGGCAAAACGACGACGATCTATTCGGCCTTAAACGAATTGAACAAGCCCGACGTGAATTTGTCGACCGCCGAAGATCCCGTGGAATTTAACTTGGACGGCATCAATCAGGTGCAAGTTAACCCGCAGATCGGCTTCACTTTCTCGGACGCCTTACGCGCTTTCCTTCGTCAGGATCCCGAGATCATCATGGTGGGGGAGATTCGCGATTTGGATACCGCCGAAGTTGCGTTTAAAGCGGCCTCGACGGGTCACTTGGTCGTAAGTACGCTGCACACGAACGACGCGGCTTCGACCGTTTCTCGCTTGGTCGAAATCGGCGTCGAACCTTACATCGTGGCCGAAGCAACGACCATCGTGGTCGCGCAACGTCTGGTGCGCAAAACTTGCGCGCGTTGCGGAGTCGAACATAAGGTCGCCGACGAAATTTTATTGAAGCTGGGCGTTCCACAGGATCAATTGCACGAATACAAACGCATGAAGCGCGGCGAAGGTTGCGAAGAATGCGGCGGCAGCGGCTTGAAAGGTCGTATGGCCATTTTCGAAATGATGGTCATGTCGACGGCGGTTAAAGAAGCCATTTACAAAGGCGCTTCGCCCTTGGAAGTAAAACGTTGCGCCATTCGCGACGGGATGCGAACGCTGCGGCAGGCGGCGCTATTGAAATTGAAAAACGGGCTCACGATCGTAGAAGAAGTGCTCAACACCACGGTGGCAGACGACATAGTATGATTACCTTACATCAATTGTTGAAGGCAGCGGTGAAACAGGGAGCGTCGGATTTGCACATCGTTGCGGGTTCGCCGCCGGTATTGCGGGTCGAAGGCCGAATCGTGCGCGTGAAGTCGGGTGATTTGACTTCGGACAACACACGCACCATTTGTTATTCGATTTTGACCGACGCGCAAAAGGGCCGTTTCGAAGCGACGAAGGAATTGGATTTCAGCTTCGGGATCAAAGCGATGGCTCGCTTCCGGGCGAATTTATTCTTTCAGCGTGGCGCCGTCTCGGGCGTTTTCCGTAGAATTCCGCTCGACGTACCCGACGTCGATACGCTCGGCCTGCCGCGGCCGGTGACGGACGTCGTGAATCAACCGACGGGATTGGTTTTGGTCACGGGCCCCACGGGTTCCGGTAAGTCGACGACGATCGCGGCTTTGCTCGACAAAATTAACCGCGAGCGCCGCAGTCACATCATTACTCTCGAAGATCCGATCGAATACGTTCACCCGCACAAGTCCTGCATCGTGAACCAGCGAGAAATCGGGATCGACACGGTCTCCTACCGCTCGGCTTTGAAACACGTCCTGCGGCAAGATCCCGACGTTTGCATGATGGGGGAGTTGCGCGATCTTGAAACGATCGAAGCCGCGCTCAACATTTGTGAGACGGGTCACTTGGTGTTCGCGACGTTGCACACGAACTCGGCCATTTCGACGATTAACCGTATCGTGAACGTGTTCCCGGCCGATCAGCAGGACCGCGTACGTACGCAGCTTGCGTTGACGTTAAATACCGTTGTGAGCCAACGCTTGGTTCCCGCTTCTAAGGGCGGGATGGCGCTTGCGCTCGAGCTTTTGATCATGAATTCGAGTATCCGCAATCTGGTGCGTGAAAATAAACTGCACCAAGTCTACGGCATGATGCAAATCGGGCAGGACAAGACGGGGATGGTCACGCTGAACCAATCGCTTTTGCAATTGGTGATCAAGCGCAAAGTGGATGTTCGCACGGCGTTCATGTTCAGTTCGGACCCGGAAGAATTGGACAAGATGTTGAACACGGCGGGAGTTTAAGCACTCATGGGACTTTACGAATTCCAAGCGAAGACCGACGACGGCCGCGTAGTGAAAGGCGAACTCGAAGCCGCGAACGAGGCCGAAGCACGTATTCGCATGCGCGCACAAAGGCTGACTCCCTTACGCATCGATGTGAAAAAGGGTGCGGGCGGCGGATTCGATCTCTCCAAGATGCTCGCCTTCAAGGGCGACAGCGTATCGCTTAAAGATTTACAAGTTTTTACCCGCCAGTTCGCGGTGCTCGTCGGCGCCGGCGTACCGATCGTACAAAGTCTCGAAGCGATGTCGCGCGGGGCGCGTAGCGCCGGCATGACGAATATCTTAAAATCCGTTTGCGCGGACGTTGAACGCGGTCGCCGTTTGGCCGAGGCCCTCGCGGCTAAGCCCGCCGTCTTCGATCGTTTGTACGTGAACTTGGTTAGGGCCGGCGAAGAGGGCGGTGTTCTCGAGACCGTTTTGAACCGTCTTGCCCAGTACATCGAAACCTCGGTAAAGCTGCGCGGTAAGGTTAAGGGCGCCATGTTTTATCCGGGCGCGATCGTGGCCGTCGCGATCATCGTTATTTCCTTCATCATGGTTTTCGTCGTACCGAAAATGTCGGCGATGTTCCTGCAAAGCGGACAAGAGCTTCCCGCGCTGACCACTTTCGTGGTGAACGCCTCTAACTTCGTGCAAAAATATTGGTACATCATGCTCGCGACGGGGATCGCGGTGCCGCTTTCATTAAAGATGTATTATGACACCGACGACGGCCGCAAAGTCATGGACGCGATCATCATCGAAGTCCCGGTCTTCGGCGATTTGATTAAGAAGAATGCGATCGCGCGATTTTCACGAACACTTTCGACGCTTTTGTCCTCCGGCGTGCGAATCATCGATGCGCTGGATATTTCGTCGACCACGGCCGGAAATTGGATGATCGAAAAAGCCCTGATCGAAACCAAAGAAGCCGTATCGCGCGGGAAAACCCTGGCCGAGCCGTTAGCGAAAATCCCGTACTTTCCCAACATGGTGACGCAAATGATCTCGATCGGGGAGCAGACCGGTAATATCGATCAGATGCTCGCGAAGGTAGCCGATTTTTACGAGGACGAAGTCGTCAACGCAACGGACGCGATGACCAGTTTGCTCGAGCCGATCTTGATGGTCGTACTCGGGGGCGTTATCGCCATCATCGTCGTCGCGATGTACTTACCGATCTTCAACATGGCGAGTACGGTGTCGTGAGTACGCTCGATTTGCCGGCGCGCAATTTGCGTTTGGTCGATGTCCAGGGGCTCGAGACCCTGGCGCGACCGTGGCTTTTCGTTCATACGATTCGTACCGCATTCCTTATCTGTATTTTGTTGGTTTCGGTCGTTTACCAAATCAACATCGGCAACTTTCTCAACGTCGAGATTTGGTTGCCCGTCTACGGCGTTTTGTTAGCCAATTTCTTTTTGAATTCCGTCTATTTGTTCTTCTTTGATAAACTAGAACAGCAAAGTTACTGGAACGGTGTCTTGTTCGGCCTGGATACGATGGCCGTGACGATGCTGATCTACTTTACCGGCACGAGCCAGTCGCTCTTCTTGTTTTTATACCTGGTCAACTTGATCCTCGGCGGTTTGGTATTTCAAAAAGAAGGTTCGTGGCTGTTGGCGCTGTGGACTTCGATGTGTTTTTCGACCTTGTTGATCGTGTCGCCGGAAGTCTCGGGGCAAAGCCTTTACTTCTCGTTAGTGGTGAACAACATCGCGTTCGTCGCCGTTACGTACTTGAGCGGCCGGTTTTCCAGCCAGCTTTCACTCGCGGGCACGCGGCTTCAAGAAGTACATTCGGATTTGCTCGCGCTACAAAACTTGAACGAGCTGATCGTGAACAACATCACGACCGGTATGGTCGTCGTCAGTCGCACGGGCTTCGTGCAGTTCTTTAACCCGCCGGCAAGCACGATCCTCAGCGCGGAACAGTTTAACCAAGTTAAGATCCACGAAATTTTGCCGGAGATGGCCTGGCCGTGGGAATCACTGGTATCGGACGAGAGCGTTCCTTTCGAGCGGCGTGAATTGCGAATCACCCGTGAAAAGGGCAACCAGCTTAAAATACTTGAAGTGGTTGCCGCGCGCCTGAAAGATAGCGACGGAAAGCTAAAAGGTTGGTTGTTCCTGTTCGACGATCGTACCGACCAGAAGATCATGGAAGAAAATTTCCGCCAGACGGAAAAGTTAGCGGCGGTGGGCCAACTCGCCGCGGGTATCGCGCACGAGATTCGCAATCCGCTGGCCAGTATCTCGGGCTCGATCCAGCTGATGTTGGATCAACCGCAAAATCATAACGACGAAGATTTAAAGCTTATGCGCATCGTGGATAAAGAAATCGACCGGTTAAACGGTTTGATTACCGAATTCCTTGAATACGTACGGCCCGAGAAGAAAACGAACATCCCGGTCAATTTGAATAGCGTGATCCGGGAATGCGTCGATTCGTTACAGTTTAATCCAAAGTTGCGCAAAGACGTTGAGCAGAAACTCGAATTGAAAGCGCAGTCTCAAATTCTGGGTAACCGGGATAAATTAAAACAGGCCATCTTAAACTTCGTCATCAACGCGTACCAAGCGATGGACAAAGCGGCGAAGCCCGTACTCACAATCCAAACGATCGACCAAGTCAGCCAGGGCCTCGAACCGCTGTTCGTGTTGATCATCCGCGATACCGGTTCGGGGATTAAGCCCGAGAATATTCACCGGATCTTCGAGCCGTTCCATACGACGAAACCCCAGGGCACGGGCCTTGGTCTAGCCGTCACCCATAAGATTTTGCAAGCGCACGAAGCGCGCATCTCGGTTGAGAGCGTAGAGGGCCAAGGCACCAAGTTCGTGATCGAGTTCCCCGCTCACCGCGATGTCCATACCGAAGACTTGATTCCACTCAAACAGGTCAACAAGGGTTGAGAATCTTAGGCTTTATCAAGACAATAGAATTAGGAGATTCACACCTATGAAGTCACGCATTCTTGTCGTGGATGACGAAGAGTCAATCCGCGAATTTCTTGAGATCATGTTACGCAAAGAAGGTTACGAAGTGACCACGGCCGAAGACGGTCAAAAAGGTTTAGACATCATCAAGAAAAAGTCATTCGACTTGGTGATCTCGGATCTTCAGATGCCGAACATGACCGGGCTTGAATTGCTGAAGAACGTGCGTGATCAGTATCCCGATTTGTTGTTCATGATGATCACGGCTTTCGGTACGACCGAAACCGCCGTCGAGGCCATGAAGCTCGGCGCTTACGATTACATCACTAAGCCGTTTAAGATCGACGAAGTCCGCATCGTCATCGGCAACGCGCTCCGCTCTAAGAATTTAGAAGTTGAGAATAGAACACTCAAAAAAGAACTCGGCAAAGAATACAGCTTCCAAAGCTTGGTGGGTAACTCGGAACCCATGCACCGCATTTTCGATATGGTTAAACGCGTGTCGGGCACGCCGACGAACGTTTTAATCACCGGCGAAAGCGGAACGGGTAAAGAAGTCGTGGCCAAGGCCATCCACTTTAACGGCCCGTTGAAAGACAAACCTTTCGTGACCATCAACTGCGGAGCGATCCCGGAAAACTTGATGGAATCGGAAATGTTCGGTCACAAAAAAGGTTCATTTACCGGTGCGATCGTCGATAAAGTCGGTTTGTTCGAAGTTGCCGACGGCGGAACTTTGTTTCTGGATGAGGTCGGTGAATTGCCCTTGAGCATTCAGGTGAAGTTGCTGCGCGCGATTCAAGAGCGCATCATCCGCCGCGTGGGCGGTACCGAAGATACGAAGATCGACGTGCGCCTGATGGCCGCGACGAACCGTGATCTCGAAGATATGGTGAAGAAGGGTTCCTTCCGCCAAGATTTGTTCTACCGTTTGAACGTTATCAATATCCGTACGCCCGGTTTGCGTGAGCGCCCCGATGACGTTCCCTTGTTGGCGAACCACTTCTTGCGCAAATACAACGAGCGCTTAAATAAAACCATCGGCGGCATCAGCGCCGAAGCGATGGACATGCTTAAGAAGTACGATTACCCGGGGAACGTACGGGAACTCGAGAATATCATCGAGCGCACCGTAGCTTTGGAAGGCGGCGCGACGATTCTTCCCGAATCGCTACCGCCTTTCGTGAACACACCGTCGGGCCGTAAGATGGCTAGCACACACGAAATTCAAATTACCGAAGAAGGCCTCGACTTGGATAAGGTCATGGGTCAAATCGAAAAAGAGTTACTCATCAAGGCCATTCACGCCGCCGGCGGCGTGAAAAAGAGAGCGGCCAAGCTTCTCAGCATCACCTTTCGATCCATGCGCTACCGCGTGGAGAAATATTCTCTCGGTTCGTTAGGGGATGATGATCTTGAAGACGAAAGCGCTTAGAAGTTTAAAGTTATTCGCACTCCTTATTTCATTCCGCGTGGGCGCCGAAGGTTTTAACACCTTCGATTGCCTGCGTGACATGATGCCGCTGACCGCGCACGGGATTTACCAAAAGTTGCGCAAGAACGTTGAGAAACCGTTCATGGTCGGGACAAAGTACATCGTCTTCCCCGAAGTGATCTCACGTAAGCTGAGCGGCTTTTACGTTTACGATTCGGCCGGCGCGTACTTCTACGACACCATCGAGACGCGCACCGAAGAGGGCACCACGGCCTTACCCATCGCGGGTCTCGAGCTCAAGCCCGAGCGGCCGCTCTACCAAATGGTGGCGCAGCCCGCGGGCCTCGAAACCGTGACCATCTATTATATGCCCGGCTACAACGCTTTTGAATCGAACACCAACGGACCGGTTGCGCTGGGCACGGCGATCTTGCCCGTGATCGGCGCTTTGATATCACGGCCCGAACAGTACGATTACGTTTACGAAAGCCCGAAGGACGCGACCGATAATCGCCTGCACGAATGGATGGCGAAAGAAAACGCCGGCCGTTCGATCGCGTCGGTGGGCGCGAAGCCTATACCGGTGGACACCGCGACGATCCACGCCGTGAAACCCCGCGGACCTACGATCCACGCCGTAAGGCGGCCGGCGTCCGTAACCCAGAGTCAAACGCAGGCTCAGGCGCAGGCCGCGCCCGCCCCGGCGCCTGTTCCGAAGATCGAGCGTAAGATGGTCAGCCTAGTCACCCGCCGCAAGTTGGACGACAAGGCGATGTGGCAGCCGCTTAAAGATGAGCTGCGCCTACGCCGCGAATGGACCAAGTCCCACAACATCGATAATCGCACCTTTAAATCCCTCTCGCGGATCCTAGAGACGACCTGTAAAGCGGGCTAAGAGGTAGCCGTGGGCTGGGCGGCTGAGGCGCAAATGCGCGCGACGCTGTCTCTTATTTAGACGGCCCTCCCGATCAAGCCCCCGCTATATTTGAACTCCTGGGCCCTGGGCGTGCAAATGTATCCTCGCGATGATCCGCCTTTATGTTTTTCTCATTCTTATTTTCACGCCGGTGTTCGGCCACGCGGGAGCATTTATGTTCTCGGGTGCGGTCGACGTGAAAACCCAGACGCCGGCGACTCCGGCCCCGGTCGCGAGACCACCCGTGGTTCAAGCGACGGCACAGAAGGTAACTCCGCAAACGCTAACGCCACAAGTAGCCCCGCCGGCTCGAACCGCGCCGCCCGCGAAGGCCGCGCCCGCCGCGAGTAACGACGATGATGACGAAACGGTTGAAGAAGATTACAGCCTATTTCAAATTAAGGAAAAACCCAGAACTGCGCAAAGAAGCCGCCCGGCGGTAGTTTCGCCGAATGCTCGCGCGGCCAATCCGAACGGACTTCTCTCGCCCGGCCGTTTGGTTGCGCAAGGACACCGGCTTCCGCCCGCGCGACCCATCAGCCGCGGCCACTCGCACGGTGACGGACACAATCATTCACACGACGAAGAAGATGAAGACTCCGAGGGCAAACCTCCGTGCATCGGCTGCGGCGAGCGTACCAAAAAGACGGGTCGCTACATCGACGTCGCGGCCATGGGCCGCGTGCAAAGCACTTCGAGCAATATGCGAAGCGCGGTTTGGAATACTTTCGCGCGAACCTTCTCGCAATGTGCGCCGGGTTGCCAGCCCGCCCAGGTCGGAGTATTCCGTGATTCGGGTGGACGCTCATGCCACGATTCCGGCCGCGCGATTGATTTAGGCGCGATGATTTGTGGAGGCCGCGTCTATAAAGCGATCAACGGCGGCCGCTTTTCCCAGATGGTGTCTTGCATGCGCCCTAAGATGAAAACGCTTTATCAAGAGGGACACAAACGTCACGCCGGGGTAACGCTTGCCCACTATGACCACGCCCATTTCAGCATCGGCTGTCACGGCGGGACGTACTGGTAATGATTAGTAAAAGAATTAGCAAAGGGAATATCATGCGCTCAATCTTACTTTCAGTCTTCATCGTCGCCGGCATTCCTGTTTGGGCGCAGGGCAGCCCCGTTCTGGTCAGCGAAACTATTGTGGATTCTGATCTAGCCGAAATGAAAATCTCGGTCACCGACATCAACGAACCTTCGTACGCTCCCTTGCAATTGAAAATCACGGTCTTATGTAAAGACAATCGCGTGAATCAAAACGGCAAAGCGCCGAAAGTTATGAACGCAATTCCCCAACAGGCGATCTGCGCTTGGGGCACGCACGCTTACAGCGCCGAGAAAAAAGTTTTGGCCGTGAAGTTTAGCGAAGCCGCGATCGTCGTCGGCGATGCACCATGCGAAGCGCAGCCCACGCGCGCGATCAATATCAAAAAAATCTGCGCGCGCTGGAATCCTTAATTCCGCGCTCCGTTTTTGGGTAACCACCTGTCTGATTTTTAACCAACACCCCCCGGTCACCTCAAATTAAACGTTGTCTCACAATGATACGCACGGCCCAAGCCGTGCAAATATAATCCTTCGATGAAACCAAAAACGTTTATCCAGAAATTAAGCGTGGCGCTGCTGTTCTTCGCCGCCGGTGCGGCCGAGGCAGGGTCGAATCTATCCCAGCTGGTGGTGCCTTCGCCGCGCGCGCGAACCGGCGTCGTGGCGGCCTCACCGCAGGACCGCCGAACCGAAGCGGTCGCTGGGCCCTGCGAAAATTGCGGCGACAAAAAACCGGTTACGCGTTATCGCCCGACGGTTTTAAGCTTTCGCACCAAAGGCAAGCCACTCGGCCCCGCGTGCCGAAGCCAGTTTATAAAAGCCAACGGCGAGTTCGGCGCGATCGGGCGCAAGATCGCGACGCTGATAAAATCGCCCGCATATAAAGACAAGTTCTTCAGCGGTCGCTCGCTCCGTGCATTTTGCCCGCGTTTTTCGAAGCTGAGCGAAGGGCAACAGACGCAAGCCTGGGTTTGGTTCTGGATGGTGTTGGCGAATGAAGAATCGACTTGCAACGTGCACCTGCCCCACAAAACGCATTTGCCCAACGGGAAAAGGCTGAACCCGAAACCGGGTTACGGTCTTTACGCCGCTGAACTGTACCCGCAACACCGCAATTGGCGCGGCAAGATGTGCCAAGGCAATATCAAAACCGCGGACGTTCAGGTCAATTGCGCGGTACATACGATGGCCTCGACTCAACTTTCACGCAAACGTGGCGTGCGCTGGACGGGTAGTTACTGGGGACCCATTCGTCGCGCCGGCCGTCAGATCATGCCTAATATGGAAGGATTTAAATCATGTTTTTAAAATTTGTTGCGATCGTTGCGCTAGGTGCATTTTCATTCCACGTTTCGGCCAAAAATGAAATCGGCGGCTTGCAGAACACGGCTTATAAACTAAAATCTTTCACCAAGAATTTTAAAGGCAAACGAACGGAGAGCCGCGCCGGCCGCGCGCAGTTTTGCGGCGAGAAGATCAACCCGCGCCTGACCGAGGTCGAAGGTAAACCGACTCTCGAAATCAACGCCGGGATCGGCTTTGAGTGGCGCAACATCAACGACAACCCGAAAGAGATGAACGACGGTTGCCGCTATCCCGTTGAACAGGTCGTCGAGAGTTCGCGTGATCAATCGTCGCTTGTGCTCGTGAACGGTGAAGATTGCGGCCGTAATGCGCCGGTGGTCGGCTCGCAACGCGACACGGTCGAAATCAAAGAAGACCAAATCATTTACTCTTCGGAAAGCGTGATCAAAGATCGCGCGGGCCGCTGGCAAGTCGACGAAGCTAAAGAAGGCTTCACCTGCACTTGGGTCGCCGTCAAAAAATAATTATTCTTTATTGAGCAGCAACACGATCGCTTTCGAAGGTCTTGCACCTTCGAGCGACTTCTTAATTCGTGCATCCACCGAACTGATGAATTTCGCGAACACGCCGGGCTTCTCGGCCATGTTGTGAAACTCTAGCGCTAAATTTTTACCGCCTTGGGTCTCGAGTAAATCGCGCAAGCTTTTGCCGCGCGCTTCGGCTAGATCCCGCGCCGCTTGGGGTAAGGGTTCGGCATTCTCGCCGGGTAGCGCTTGGTCGGCCCACGCCGCCACGATGACCCGCCCGACTTTATCTTTGTCTTTCAAACGTTTCATAATATCGGCGAGGCGTGCACGTTCGGCGGCGCTAAGCGTAGCTTGGCCTTTTTTGAAAATCACTTCGGCCGTAAGCTCAGCTTCTTTTTCGGCGGCGAGCTGTTTCGTTTCGATGCTAGCCTGCGGGCGGGCTTGGGGATCACCGACACGCTCAGCGGCTTGCGGAGTTTTGTCTTTATCGGGGAGTAGGGCGCACGCTCCGTTGAGCAGAAGAAGAGCGGCGGCGGCGATGACTTTTGAGTGCATGGTGACTCCTTGAAATCCAACGGTTGAAAGTTACTTCAATAAAATTTCGTCCTCGATCGAAGGCGCGATCGGCCGGTCGGTCCGGTGCTCAACCGCGTTCGATAGGGCGCCGAGGGCGTCGACTTTGAATTCACCGCCGGCGGGCTTGCTGAAATCCAGTTTTGTCGCGACCGATTTTAGATCCGAACGCTTCATGATGACGTTGCCGAGTGCCGTCGCGATTTCCATAAGGAAATGCTTAGTGCTTTTGAAATTTTCTTTACGCGAAAGGATGTCGCCCTTATTGATGAACGGTTTTACGTAGCCGATGAGATTGTTATTTTCAGACTTAACCTCCGCGAACATGTCGAGCGTGCCGCTGGTGAACGTGAAGGGCACAGTCTCGAGCAGAAACGGATTTGCCTGAACCAAATTGAAATCACGCATTTCTAAATCAAGATCCCAATCAAAGCTGTTCTTGGCCACCCGCGATTGCGCTACGCCTTTTACGTTCGCGTTCCGCTGGAGCCGCGATTGAAAGGTGGCGACCGTTTTCGTGTCCGCCTGCAGGGGCGAGACGTTACTGATGCGCATTTGCATTTGGTCGAAAATCAAACGCTTCACTTCGGGCGCGTTCTTTTCGGCCGAAAATTCGAACGAAGAATCTTTGAGGACGATGCGCTCGACTCGCAAAGGGAAGAAGGTGGATTGTATGGTCTCGGCTTTTTCTTTCGCTTCTTGCTTTTCTTCCGGCGACTTCTCTTCTGATTTCTTTTTATTTTCGGCTACGACGGCTTTTATATTCGGCACGACGTCGGGATCAAACTTCATGCGCGCGTCGGTGATCTCAACGTCGGTGAGGATGGACCCACGGATGAGCTCGCGCCAGGCCAGCGAAACGTCGACGTCGGCGACGAAGAGAACATCGGCGTTGTCCTTGCGCCATTTAATATCGATATCTTGAAGCGCGTACGCCATTCGGAAGAAGCTGAGATCGATGTCGCCGATGTGCGCGGTAAATACTTTTGAATAATCAGCCAGGAATAAGTTCGCTTTTTTAAGCATGAAAATGGGAAGCGCTATGCGCATCGCGATCAGCAGCGCAACGACGCCTACCAAAACGAGTTTCCATTTTCTTCTTATCAAGCGGCTCTCCTTTTGTGTGAAGGAATCAGAATGGCGCTGACTTGCGCACCCACGAAGGTGATTAGGGTCGAATAGTAAACCCAAACCAAAAGCACGATCACGCTGCCGGCGGCGCCGTAGGCCGATCCGATGGCGCTGTTGCCGAGGTAAAGGCCGATGCCCTCCTTACCGATGACGAAGAGCACGGCGGTTAACACGCCACCGCGAAGCGCGCGCTTCCAAGATTGTTTGTGGTCGGGAAGGTAACGAAACGTGAGCCCGAAAAGGAAGATATAGAACGCCAGCGAAATGCATACGTTCACCAGCGCCGCGACCGAACGCACATTAGATTCGGCGGCGTTGATGAAAGAGGAAGCCGCCAGCGAAAGAATTAAAATAAGAATAAAGCAAAGGGCCACGCCCACGTGCACGATGCGCTCGCGAATGAAAACCCAGGTCGCGCGCATAAGGCCCGGTTTCGTTTGCACCTTAGGTTCAACTTCAAAGATGCGGTTGAGCGCCCCGCGAAGTTCACCGAAGATCATGCTTGCCGAAAGCAACAACGTGAACACACCGACCACGCTCGCGATTGACGTAAGATCGGGACGGGTCTTCGCGCTTTCGATGATCATATCGAAAGCCGAAGCGCCTTCTTCGCCAACGATGGTTTGTGCTTCGTTGATGAAATTAGTCTGGAGCTCGAGACTAAATTGACTGGAGATCGTGACGAAAAGGATGACGAGCGGGGCGAGGGACAGGGCGGTGTAAAACGCGAGCGAAGCGGCGAGCGTAGTGGTTTCATCCTTCGTGAATTTGGTGATGAAACTTTCGAAAAACTTAAGCGTCGCGGCCATTTGAACTCCCGGTGATTTTGTAATGCACGTTGTATGCAAAGATGAGGTCACTAGACAACCCACGTCCGTTCGTTCCCCCGGCGGACCGTGTTAATAATACGTACCCTAATTCCACCTTCAGGGTAACAAATTGGTACCCGAACTCGCCGCAGCTGGTACGCTCAAGCCATGATTATTTTTGCGGCCGTGGCGGCCTATCTGAGTGGATACCTGCTTTCCGGCACGACGTGCTCGATCGCCAATAAGTCCTTCGCCGAAAAAGACGGTTTTAAGGTTGAGTACGTTGATTACAATCCACCGGCGCTCGTCGCGGGTTCGGCCACTATTTTCATCATGCCGCCGACGGGCGGGACGACGCCGATTGACCGCCGCTTTGCCACGGGCCTTTGCCGTGAGGGGCGTCACGTATTGATCGTGGAAGATTGGAGCACTTCCGAAGAGAAAGGCGCAATCGATTTTAATCTGCACAATCGTCTCTTCGGCCGCGCGAATCGTGCGCTCACTTTGTTGGCGGCCCGTCATCCGGGACCGCTGCACATGCTCGGCACTTCGTTGGGGGCGCTCTTTTCGATTTCGGCCCTCGCGCGAATTCCGCAGGTCGAGAAAGCGGTGCTTATCGTAGGCGGGATACCCTTTACCGAAGTCATCGTCGGCTCCGACACGATGGGCATGAACTACCTAAGGGAAAAGCGTAAGGAGAAATTCGGCGTAAAGGGCAAAGAGGACTACCTCGCGCGCCTGAACGAGGTGTTTGAGTGGAACGATTTGGACAAGCTCACCCCCGAGCTGATGAAAGACAAACAATTTTTATTGGTTATAGGCTTGGCCGACGACGGTGTGCCGACGCGGAACCAATTATTATTGGCCGAGCGCTTCCCGCAAGCCGAAATTATCCGGCATGACTCCGATCACTTCGCGACGATCGTGAAATCGTTCGTTATCGATTACACGGCCATCAAGAAATTCATTAAATAGTTTGCGGGCCGGGCGCGCCTCATCTATGCCGTAGTTTCTCAAAAAATTAAATATCAAAAGGGGTACCGCGATGAAGGCTCTTTCGGCGTTGATGGTTTTATCGTCTTTGTTTTCAAACTCGGTTGTTGCCGCGCCGAGGTTGGTCGGCATCAGCATCGACGGGGTGGCCGCCGGTTCGATCGTCATCAAGGAAAGTGAACGAGCCCTTTACCTCAAAGTCGACGAGCGGTCCGCGCTGCGCTACGCAGTCGCCACGCCCAAAGAAACCATGCGCTGGTCAGGCCCGGCAAAAGTGATCGCGAAGGATTTACGACCCGCGTGGTCGCCGCCCGCGATCGTCAAACGGGCGAAGCCGGGAATTCCAAACTACATCGCCGGTGGTGCGCCGAACAATCCGATGGGCGCCGCCGCTATTTCGCTCGACCGCACCGAGATCGCCATTCACGGTACCGCCGCGAGCATGCGCGGCTCCATCGGGACGGCCGCTTCGTTCGGCTGCATCCGCATGTTTGATGAAGACGTCTTGGATTTGTTCGAACGCGTTCACGTCGGCACTTACGTTTACATGATGCCCTAACGTTAGGCGCGGGTGGGCGGGGAGCCTGGGCGTTCGCGAAATGAACACGCGGGGTTTTCCGGCACCCGGTCCTAGACCTATAACGAATTTACCCTCACCACGTACATAATTCAATTTGGCCCCTAATGTGCAAAACGTAGCCGTACAACTCGGTTACCAATTTAGGGGGGTCACCAATGAAGTCTTTAGTAACAGCACTCGCGCTGACGTTCGGATTCGCATCTGCCTCGGCTTTCGCCGGCGCCACGCACACGCACATTAACTCACGCACGATGTCCTGCGCGGCCGTGCAAAACGCCGTCAGCGTGAACGGTGCGGTTATCCTGCATTACGGCAACGGACTTTACGAGCGGGTCGTCGCGCACGGTGGTTACTGTGATCACGCTTCGGACGAGGTTGCCGAGGCGTTTTGGGCACCGGCCGCCGATGACGGCCAATGCTTCGCCGGCTACGTTTGCGAACCGTCGAGCGGTCGCGGCGGCGGCGGAAATTAATCTTTAATCGTTTGTTTTAATCCAGCGGCGTAGCGTGACCACCATTTGTTCACGCGTGAACGGCTTCGTCATGTAGTCGTTCATGCCCGCCTGGGTACACCGATCCCGGTCGTCGGCCATCGCGCTCGCGGTAAGCGCGACGATCGGAATCTTAGAGTTCTCGCCGCGTATTCTACGTGTCGCTTCGTAGCCGTCCATGTCGGGCATGTGACAGTCCATCAGAATAAGATCAAAACTTTTACTGCGCGATACTTCGAGTGCTTCGTGCCCGTTCGCAACCGTTTGTACGTCGACGCCGAGCTGCTTTAGATGTTCGCGCGCAACCATCTGGTTGACCATGTTGTCTTCGGCCACCAGCACGCGAACGCTCCTGCCGAAACGTAAGGGTTTATTGCTTTGAGGGTCTTGCGCGGTTGCTTCGATATTTTTCGTGCTAAGCGGAAGCTTGAGCGTAAACCAAAACGTCGAGCCTTTTTGATCACGGCTTTCGACCCCGATGCGGCCGCCCATGAGGTCGACCATGCTCCGGCAAATTGAGAGTCCAAGCCCCGTGCCGCCGAACTTCCGCGAAGTAGAACTGTCGGCCTGAACGAAGGCTTGAAAGAGGCGGCCGATCTGTTCGCGGGTGAGTCCGATGCCCGAATCTGTGACGCTAAATTTTAACTCAACGGAATTGGCGCCCGCCGCGGTCTTTTCGACGCGTACGTCGACCGAACCGCTCGTCGTAAACTTAATCGCGTTCGAAATTAAATTCAGCAAGACTTGACCGATGCGGCCCGGGTCGCCGATCACGGCCAACGGCAGTTGCGGATCAAAGGTGAGGGTGAGCGGTAATTTCTTTTCTTCCGCGTTCGCGCGCAGCAAGTTGACCTGCACTTCAACGGCCGAGCGAAGATTGAAATCGACCTTTTCGATTTCGATACGACCGGCTTCGATCTTCGAAAAATCCAGGATGTCATTAATGATGGTGAGTAGTCCGTTGCTGGATGTACGCAGCGTATTCAAATAACCGGCCTGGTGTGCATCGAGGGGCGTGTCATTAAGCAAATCGGCGATGCCGATGATCCCGTTAAGCGGCGTGCGGATTTCGTGGCTCATCCGCGCAAGGAATTCCGCTTTTACGCCGGCCGCCCGCTCGGCTTTCAGGCGCGCCTCGATCAATTCATCGCGTAGGGCCGCCTCGCTACGTTCGCGTTCGATCGCGGCTGCACGCTCGGCAAGCAGTCGCGCGCTCTCTTTTTCTTTGGCCACAACAGAAGATTCGGCCCGCGCGCGTTCTTCCTCGGCGGTGTGTAGCATTTCATAATTTCGCAAAACCATAACGACGAAAAATAGCGTACTGCCGATGACCCTGAGTAAAACGCCGAAATCCTCGTCGTAAAAACCGGCTTCGCGACCTAAGGTTTCCGCGTACGTTACCGCGGGGGGAACGACCAGCGCGGCCACGATCAAGCGGCGTGATGAAAGACCACTTTGCGTTTGGGAAAAAATAATCCGCAGAATGCCTTCGCGTTTGTGCAACGATAAGTAGCCGACGGTGAGTACCACGAAGCTAAAGGCGGTATGCAGGGCGATGCGCGTGTGCGAGGCGACGCCGAAGGACGTTTGAATCCCGAGCGCGTAACTTACGATGGATTGGAACGAGATAAGCGCCACGATAAAATATAGCGACTGCGCGAGCCGAAAGCGTTTACGGCCGGCAATCAAATAAAAATGGTTGGCGGCGCCCATGAGTACTAAAGCGATCGCGGTGATCGGTGCGAGCCGGCCGGGCGGGTAAGTCGCGCCGGGCGGAAGCGGATCGGTGTATACCAATTCGTCGATGCCTAGATTAAAAGCGAGAACATATTCCGCGAGCGTGAGGATCCCGATAATCAATCCTAACGTATTCAGGAAGGTGACTGAGAGCCGTGCCCGCTTGTCATCGGGCTGGCTCGCGCCGACCGCGACTAAACCCACGGCAAACGCGATTAAGCCTATCGCCGTGTTGACCTTCATGGAGATGTAACCCGGTAGAATTGTTTTTAATGACGTAATATCGAGATGCCAGCCGGCGACGACCGCCAGGCCGATGATAATGACAAAACTTCCGCTAATTAAAGCGACCGCGCGCGAATCGGCGGGCCGCTGATCTTTGTTTAACATTAAACAATTTTGGTTGTACTACTGAGCGTCGTCAATCCACTTTTCAATTTGCTGGATTTCGGCAATTCCTAACGAGCCGCCGGTCGGCATGGACTTAGGTCCTCCGCCCTGCGTGCTGCCCGCGAGGCGAAAGTAGATCGCACTGTTCGCGGCGTCGCCGAGCTTCAAGACACCCGCGGTGACCATCTGCTCTTCGGACAAGGTGTGATAGACGTGACAGTTGGCGCAGTTCTGGCGCAGTATCGCGCGCACGGCCGCGAAGCCGGGATGGCCGCCGATGTTCGAATAGGTATCGGCGTCCTGCGAGTTCGAGTTTTCGGACTGCACGCAGGAAACCGAGCCGGCCATCAGAATGAAAAGCGAGAATAGAACCTTGCGCATTATTTCTTCTTAGCGCTCGCGGTCGCACGTTTAGCTTCCGACAACGGCAGTTCGATACGGACTTTCACTTCGTCCTTCACGCCGACGGCCATGTAACGGACACCTTTGATATCGAGATCGGTCAACTTCATCGGGAATTCGGCCTTCAGCGTATTTCCTTCCACGACGTAAGTCCCGGTCACTTCAGTTTTTTTACCGCTGACTTCCAAAGTCGCCGTGCCTTTTCCGTCTTTGCCGGAGGCTTTGATCAACTTCGCTTGCGGGAACTTCTCAACGCGCAAATGTTCTTTGGTGTGTTTATCGCGAAGGGTGATGCCGGTCGTAAGGCTCTTCATGTCGATGACGACGTTCTCGGCTTCGATGCCGTCGGCGGTGCGATGGGCGGTACCGCTCACTTTTTTCGTTTCAGCCTTGAAGCTTCCGGCGGGGCTAAGTCCGATATCAATTTGCAGATTATTTGCGAGTGCGGACTGGCCGGCGACTAAAGTCGAAAAGATGATAAACGAAAACAAAGTACGATTCCCCATGTGTCTCCCCATTAAACGTTGATTCAATTATTAATTGTAGCTACGCTTTTTAGAATATGCCATTTTTTTACCTCATCCTCGCTTTGCTTGTTCCAAAATTGGCCTGGGCCTATCCTGAATTTATCGGCTATAAGTACAGCGCGTGTCTGACGTGTCACTATAATGGCCAGGGTAACGGCGCACTAAACGACTATGGTCGGGCGCTCTGGGCCGCCGAAATTTCTTCGCGAAAACTCGCCGGAAGTAAGACCGACGAACAGCTTGGTGAGCAGTCCGGTTTTTTACCGGGACGATTACCGAAGTGGTTAAAGCCTGGAATAAAAGCTCGAAACCTAGCCTATCGTCCTAACCCCGGCGGCGAAGGTGAGTGGCGTTTCATTTTGATGCAAGCGGAAATCAACGCCGCGATTCTCTTCGATCAAGATCAAAAAAATATCTTCGTCATATCTTACGGACACGCGCCGATTCCGAATCGTTTGGTAGGGCAGCCCGCCGCCGCCGACACAAAAGAATGGATTTCGCGCGAACATTATTTTCGCCACCAATGGTCCGAGAAGATGTGGATTTACGCGGGCATGATGGACAAGGTGTACGGTCTTCGTATTTCTAATCACACGGCGTACAGCCGAGCGCGCTTAGGTCTCGCGCAGAACGATCAAACGCACGGACTCGTCCTGCACTACATCGATCCCAAGTGGGAGTGGACCAATCACCTCTTCGCCGGAAACATGTTCCAAGACGGTGACGTTCGCCAAATGGGTGCGTCGACGATGTTCGAGTACGAAATTGCGGAGGCGTGGCGCTTAGGGGTGTCGGGTCTTTTCTCGCAAAACAAATACGTCTCGAACCGCCGCTTCGGTGTGCACAGCAAAACCGGTTTGGGCTACGGTTCGTCGCTACTCTTCGAAACCGGCATCGTGAGCGATAAACCAAAATCTGGCGACGCGCGCATGGGTTACTACGTATTTTCCGAAGCGCAACAGCGGGTCGTGCGCGGCTACCACGCCTTTGTTTCCGGGCAAATGTTTAAAGACGATATGGTTTCGGGCCGCCCCGATCTCTTGAAAACAAGTTTCGGTATGCTCGCTTTTCCGGGGCTCCGGTCTGAACTCCGCGTTGAACTTGAAAATACGAGACAATTAAACACGAGCGCCAACGTGACTAAAGAAGGCTGGGGCCTGCTCGCGCAAATACATCTCTCGCTGTAAACGGGGAACATGAGATTGATTCAAAAAATTCTTTTACTGTGTTTCATTTTTAGCGGGCCGGCCTTCGCGCAAAAAACGGCGAAGCGTAGACCCGCAAACGCCGCCGCACCGGCCGCATCGGCTTCCGCAGCCGCGACGGCGACGACCAAACCCGCGCGCCCGGCCCGGCCACCGGCCCCGAACCAATTGCAAATGCGCATCGGTCCTTCCATTTGGCAGGAGAACATCAAAGTCAGCAACGGCACCTCCAAAGGCAACATGGAGACGCAGTCGCAAGGACTCCTCGGCAGTTTCGCCTACCTCATCCCGAGTTCTAATCGCGCATGGTTGCAGCACTACTCGGCGGATTTTGGTTTCGGCGCGATCAAAGGTAAGGGTCGTTCGGCCGCGGTGCCCGACGAATTGAAAGGCCAGTTGTGGCTCGTCGGCGGCTTCACGCCCGGCTTGATTTACCGGACTTCACCGATCTCGGCGGTGGGTCTACTCATGCCCTTTTCGTACCGGATGATCAAATATGAACTTAAAGGCGGAAGCTCGTTCAATCCCGACAACGACAGTTCATTCTCGGTCGGCGCGACGGGTGCTTACATCAATCAGATGTCCAAAAATAACTATCTGTATTTGTCGGTGACCTACCACGTGCTCTGGGCCGCGACGGCTTGGAATATCTCGTGGCAGTACAAATTGTTCTAGGGTTTAACGGGCTTCAAAGTTTTCAAGAGAGCCAAGCAATCCGGGATCGGCGTCTTGTCGGGTTCCGGCGCGTAGCCGGGTAGGCCCGTCGCGAGTTCACTTTTTGCGAACACGTAAGCGATGTCCACGGCCTGCGTAAAATCGGCATCCGTTTCGCCGATGTTGACGTACTTTCTAAAAAAATCAGCCCAGAAAAATTCGGCAAAATGAATCTTCGACTTATGAAAACCGCCGGCGCGTCTTAAGTACGAGGCTAAGCTGCGGTAAGGATCATCCGTCATTTGTTGCAGATTGCGCGGCAGAAGAAACGGCGGCAGCGGCCCACGGCCGTGCGCGAAAAGGTAGGTAAAACCCTTTTGCTCAAGTTTTTGCCAAAACTCCGGCAGTTCGAGATGCGAATAGTCTTTTAGGATTTTTACGCAAACTTTTTTGATTCCCAGGTTTAAGGCCGCGCGGCCAAAGTGGTGGCCGTCGGTTGCGTAGAATTCACCACCCAGACCCAGAACGCCTTCGATCGGGTGTTCCTTAATGTAACCTCTCAGGTCCGAGGGGCTCTTTGCGCTCAGCTTGGCTTCTTTGTGAGCGACTTCACGCAAGCCCAGGGTAAATTGCGTCGGGCGGATGGCTTCGACATTCATACCGCAAACTAAGGCGTAAGCGCCCGGTCCGGGAAGTAGAAAGAGAAGCAAAGTTAGGATTTTGGTCACTTGCCGGGCAATTTACACGGTTCGTGGCGGCTGAATTGTCTGATTTCGGTTAGCCGCGGTTTGGTTTGCCTGCCACACGGCAGAATGCTAATTTCCTTTTTCAACGTCCACGGTCCCGTAGCTCAGTTGGATAGAGCAACTGCCTTCTAAGCAGTAGGTCGCATGTTCGAGCCATGCCGGGATCGCCAAAGGCTTCGCCTCGAAAATAGATATTCGAAAATCGAAAATAGTAGGACGGAGACGAGTACTTTGTCCCGGCATAGCTCGAAGCGAGGCCGCGGCTCGTGCCACGATGGCGTGACGAGCGGCCGAGGTGAGCCTACGCAGGAAGCGCCCCGGACGGGCGCGCCCGGAGTAGGCGAGCCATGCCGGCGCACCACCCAAATTCAACTAAGCCGGATCGAACAGCAACAGGCCGCCATCGCGTAAAACCAAAATATTATCTAGCTTCAGCGCGATGCCGAAGTACGGGCCGCCCCGCCGAATCATCATCGCGCGGATGTTATGGATAGGCGAAGCCCCAAGCGTACGGTGATTCAGCATCAAACATTTGTGCCACTTCGCTTCGATGTAGGCTTCGATCCGTTCCCTAGCGCCGATGTATTTTCCGGTCAGAAGGGCCACGCGCTCGTCACTCACCAAATTCTTCTCGACAACGTCGCCTAGCGTTTCGCCGACGGCGTCTTCAAAGTAAACCGTCTTGGCTTGGGCATCTATTCGCAAAACCTTCGCGATTTTAAGTTCGTTTTGTAGACCGAGTTCTTCGACGGCTTCGCGCAGGAATTCCATTCCGAGCAACTCGTCTTCGAGATTGCCGGCCGTTAAGTAAACTTTTTGAATTTCGGTAGGCCCATCGGTTTTGACCACGCGAAAAACGTCGGCGCGGTCGCCCGCGCCCAAAAAATAAATACGCGCGTCGTGCGCTTCCGAAATGAGGTTACCGGTTTTGCCGGAAAGCCAATCTTCGCAAGCCGCGAAGGCGGGCGGGATATAACCGCAAAAAAGGATGAGTATGACGAGCAGGCGCATTTATTTCTCGACGGCCGTTTGTTCACGCAAAATAGCCAGATCGTCCGCGCACGCGTGATTCTTCGCTTCGAGGTCGAGCAGTCGATTGCGTAATTGCGCGCCCCACGGTGCGCTAAGTTCGTTGCGTATTTTTTCGTTTCTCATCGCGGTCACGTATTCGCGGACTTGTTTATCCGTAAGGCTGACCACCTGTATGTCATTCAATATTTTTGAAAGCATCGGTAGCGAAGCTTCGTAACTTGAACGAGAAAGGCCGAAGAAATCCGTTGAACCATCCGTGCCGACGATCACTTCAAACACGGCGGTAAGTTTCGGTTCAACGAGGGTCGTGCCGCGGATTCGCTTCAGATCGACGTCGACTTGGACATGGGTCAGTTTCCACAAATCAGGATTGTAGGAAACGTTTTTTCGCGGCACCAACGCCGCCGGAAATTCCGTCTTTGCCGTGGGCCTGGGATTGCGGCCCCGGCGATCGTCGGGGAAGAAGATGGCGTCCGTCGGCTTCAAACCGTCGAGCACGAGAATGAGATCCTTAATAATTTCCTGCGGCCCGGGATCGAGTGCAACCTCGGTGATTTGGTTTATGTACCTTGTCTTACGATCTTCGATCTCGAGCGGGGCAGCGAGCCGCGCGTAAAGGTGGTGACCATCGACGACGATCTCGGCCCGAATGGCCCCTTCGGCTTGCAAAGTCGTAATCCCGGTAAACGTCAGATCGACGGCGGCGTGCACGTGACCGGCGCTCAGTAACAGGAATGTTAAAAAAGGTACGAGCTTCATAGAAATTTCTCCCGCGGGGAACCGTTCATTGAAATAATCCGCAAAAAATATTGTACGCAAAAATGAGGCCCGTGCCGGCTCCGGTAAAAAGCGTGGCGTGGATCCCGGCTACTTTCGAAAAATCCATAACAGAATAGCGGCCGGCCGCGTGCTGGGTAGCCACGTACGAATCGCGCGCTAACTCGTCGGCCGAAATCGCGTTCAATTGTGTCTTTAGCGATTTCAAGAGCCGATTGGAATCTGAATCCGCGTGCGCGTTGATCTTCACGCGCGCCTGCTCGATGACGATCATCGGAACGACGCTAAGAATTTCCCACTCACCCAGCATGGCCGCGTATTCTCCCCAGTACCGGGCCCTCGGATCTAAACTAACGGTTACGACGGATTTGAGTTCCGCGAGGAAAGGCCCTTGATCAAGCGTGTACATTCCGAGCAACGCGAACTGGATGACGTGCTCGAGCTCGTGCGCCCAGAGCAGGGTGGGCACCAGGGTGTCCGCAAATTCTTCGGGCAGCGTGACCCCGTTTTGATCGGCCGTAGGTTCCGCGTCACAGTTGATCTTAACGGGATGCAGGCGGACGATCGCGGCGAGCTCCGGCGAAAGATTGCTCAGCCGCGCTTCGAAATAAACTTTGCGAAGTCGTAAAAAGTCTTCCGCGGTGAATGAGTCAGCGGTGGAAGTCGCCTTGGCGAAAAGTTCGTTGATCCGGGTGCGGTCTTCGATCTGGAGCACGGCTGCGCCGAGGATCCCGGTTTTCTCGAATAAATCTTTGCGCGTCAGTGAGCGGAGTAAAGAGGGTTTCCTGAGTGATTTATCGCACGACAAAAGACCGTCCTTCGCAAACGCGACGGACGCCATGAAGGCGCTAACGGTGAGGACGAGGCGGCAGTAAAGCATGTGCCCGAACGCTTTTGCATTATCCGGACCGCGACGCGGGATAAAGGGGTGGCCGTGGGGCCGGCGATCGGGTACCTTTTGTGAATGTATTTCGAGCCGGATTTGAAATCATTTTTAAAACGAACGGTCTCGGCGCAATTGCATTTCGCGGGACTGATCGCCGCGGCCGTCGGTTTAATAGTTTTGTTGCGCTTCGTTCACGACAAATCCAACTACAATCATTACCTCGCTTGCCTGGTGTTTGGGATCACGGCGATGCTCGTGTTCGCGGTCAGCACCATCTTTCACTTCATGGCCGACGGCTTCAAAATTTCGGCTAAAACCGAGGCCTTGATGGAGAATCTCGATCACTTCGCGATTTTCTTATTCATTGCCGGCACCTACACGCCGTTCATTCTGAACACGCTCGCTTCACCCTGGCGTGAAATCTTGTTGTGGTTGGTGTGGTCCGTGGCGTTGTCGGGCATTGCGTACACGATCTTTCGCCCGCGGCTGCCGGCCTGGGCCCGTCACCGTTACGTGAATACCGCGATCTTCGTGCTGATGGGGTGGCTGTTGGTCATGCGCATCGGCGAAGCGATTCACAGTCTGACTTCACTAGGGGCGTTCTTCTTGCTTGCGGGCGCGGTCAGTTACTCGCTCGGCGCGGTCGTGTACGCGACGAAGAGGCCCGATCCGTTCCCCGGTTTTTTCGGTTTCCACGAATTATGGCACGTGATGGTGCTGGGCGGTTTCGCGTTCCACTACTTTATGATTTTGAACTTTTACCGGTAAGGCTGGTTCGAAGTCCGGATGGCCGTCCGACTTTTTACCCGCGCCGGCGCGGGTGTTCGGACAAACTCCGCGATTCATAGCCCTTTAAAGGACGTCCAAAGTCTACGCCCGATCTCGATTTGCGCCGCGGCCGAATAGTGCACGCGTCCCTCATCGTAGTTGAAGTCCAGCTCCTCAGGCTGAATGGAAAATCCGGCCTCGCGATTCGAGGTCAGGCCCGTCGTTTCGATGTAGGAGTATTTTGGGAAAGGCACTTTGCTGGGTAAGGTGCGCAATTCGCTCATGTACATATTCTTGAGAACCACGACTTCGGTGTCGACGTTACCGACACGCCAAAATTGTAAGTCGGGAGTGAAGCCGACCGTAAGAACGGGAATCTCCGCGCCGAACTCCGTGCGGAATCTAGTAAAAATCTCGGTTAATCTTATACGCCATTGTTCGCGCACCGGAGGAGCGCCGGCGTTAAGATCGAACGCGCAGATTGAAGGAATATCTGGGGGCGATCCCGATTGCGAGTCACAGGTGGTTATTTCCGTTTCACCTTGCGCCCATAAGAACGCGACGGGCTTATTCGATAAACCGGGTAGGGCGAGCGCCGTTCGCGTACGGGCCGCCATGTCTACGTAGAGGTTCGGCCCGCCGTTCATGCCGGGCACACTCGGATTGTACCACTGCAAACTGCTTGAACCGCCCAACGCCGTGGGAATCAGCAGCACTCGCCGGTTCGCGCGCAAACGGTTAAGCGTATAGCGCCGCGCGAAGGCCATACCGAACCCGATGTAATTCGAGTTAAGGCAGCCGTCCCAATGCTTGAGATAATCTTTGGCGGGGACAATCAAACCCTCGTCCTGCGTGTCGCAAACCGCGTAATTGCGCCCGGTCTGAAAGATGAGTCCGTCCACTTCGGGCGCCGTGAGTTCGTCGGCGAACGGCCCGCGTCCCACGCCCGTGGCGTTGGATTGTCCGGCCACCACGATTACGTCGTAGCCTTTAATTTCGCCGGTCGGTTTGAATTCCGTGACCGAACCGCCGGCATCCGCGCGCGAGGTCACGGGGAACGGAGTATCACAAGCTTTGGCGAAAGCGGCGGCGTGCGCGTCGCAAGTTAAGCCGTCCAAAGCTTCTAACGAACGGCTCTCTACCCATTCGTTTAACGGCCACTCGGGATGGGCCGGGCAACTTTTTAGGCGAACTTGGCAGGGACTCGCCGCCGTTAATGATGAATCCGCGAGCAAGCGCTTCACCGATGCAAATGGTTTTGCGCAGTTTGTGAACCCGATCAATAGCGCGAAAACGGTTGAGGAGAGAACGACGACGGTTTTCAATCTTTGGGACTGCATGATTGATGTTAACCCGGCGGTGGGGATTCCTCATTGAAGACAATGAGGGGATGCCCCAAAACGAGACTTTGCACCGGCCTTGAACGAACGTAGCTTAATTCCGCAATCACCGAGCCGTGACCGGAAACATTGTCTTCACCGACGCGTGATCGCCGTTCAGAGCGAAGAACACTTTGTAAGAAACTTTATTCAGCTGTACGTCGGCCCGGAAGCCTTCCCCGTCGCGCACCGTTGACCGGCATTCGGCCACGACGGATTCGATCTCTTCCATCGTCAAATCGTGCTTGATCAAAAGTTTAGCGAGAACCGAACCGCGAATCGTTACGGCCTCCACGCGCTTTGAACCGATCACCACGGGATGGGCAAACGGCAGTTGCACGCCCTTGATGTGATGGAAGTTCGCCGTTTCACTCCAGGCGTAGTTTTGATCGGTGTCGGAGATCGAATACATCCCGACGATCTTAATATCCAATTCGTTCGGTCTGATTTCGGTAAAGTTAAATAGTATGTTAACGGTTTCGGTCAAACGAGTGCTGTTATAAAGCAACTTCCAATCGTTAACGCCGGCGGGGATGGCGTAGCCGGCGTTGTGCAATATAAAATCTTTTAGATCATCGAGATCGATTTTTTGATCACGGCCGACGGGCGGTTTTTCAAAACTGACGACGGCCGAAGTCGGATGCGGAACTCTCGCCGCGCTTCGTTCCTTTGCGGGCGGTGGCGCGGGTTTTGGCGTAAAATCCTTCGGAGGGGGCGGTAAACTTGAAGAATCCGATGAGCGCGCCGGCTCTTTGGCCTTCGCCTCTTTCTTTTTCTTTACCGAAGCGAACGGGGCGATCACGTACCAGCGATCCGTTTTCTTATCGGCGACGACGGCGACGTCACCTTCATCGACCAATTGCAAAAGCCGGTTCGAGCCGGCTTGCCCGCTGATCCCGGAGGTTTTCAATTTGGCCTGGTCCGGATGAAGGGCTTGTTGTACTCGTTCGCGTATTCCGTCGGCTAGTTTTACGCCGGCGGTTTTTTCGAGCTCCGCAAGCACATCTTCGACGGGACGGGTTGTGAGCTGGGCGCCGTCAATGATTCCCCAAGCGTTCGTATTGTAGAAGGTGACCAAAGCAAAGGGACGCGCTTCGCCCAACTGCTTCGGTCCATCACGCAACATATCTTGGTGCATCCGGTTACTCGTAAACTCGGAAAGGCTGTAGCGTAGGGGCAGTTTGATTTTGACGGGAGGTTTTTGCGTTTCCTCGGCGGCAGCTCGCTTGTCGTCGGGCGGCGCTGCGGGAATCCTGAAGTTTTTTATCAGCTCGGCAATGTACTCACCGTTGATTTGCGTTTCGGTGAAGCCGGCGCTTTCGCCGACGATGCGGATACCGTCGATGAGTCGCCCTTGCGGACTCGCGTAATAGCGGGCGTTGATCATGTCTGAGTCTAAGAATTTAATCTTCGCGATTTTCGCTTTCGCGTCCGAGAGCGCTTCGCCGGTGAGGATCTTGGTTAGCAAGGCGTCGAAGCCTTCGGTCATGTAGCCCGGCTTCGAAACTTGAACTTCTGAATGCTGAGCGAGGAACTTCAAGAAAGCTCCGACCTCTTTGCTCGAAAGAGTCACGTTGGCTTTCTTTGTCGCGGCCGAAGCCGGGGCCGGGGCCAAAGCCGGAGCCGGTGCCACAGCGGGAGCCGTCGACGTGGCGGCGGCCGGAACTTTCCCGTTGAGAATGCCGATCAGACTTTCCGCCGATTCGGGCGTAAGTTCGCGCGCTCTATTTCCGGGCGCAAGCGCTTCGTCCAAAGCCTTCCACGCCTGGATAAAGCGAACCGCAACTTGATACTTGCCCCTTCCGTCGCGCGCTAATTCCAACAGCGAGCGGCCGTCCCTCGTTCCGAAATCAATGTCGTCGAGACGGGATCGGTAGAGTTGACGTTTAGATTCAGGAACTTTTTTATCGCCCAAGTGCTCGGCGGTTTTTGCCAACGCATCTTGCCCGGTCAAAGCGTGACCGGCGGCCGCGCTCCACGCGTCCATCATCTTTTCGAGAAGCCCGGGCGTATTCCGCAAAACGATTTCTTCCGCCATCGACACGGTAATTTCGGCCGGTGGCTCGCTCGGTTCCGGTGTGTCGATGACACAAATAGGTTCGAGGCATTGTCTAAGCTGATCGCGCAAAGCCTTCGCAACTTTGACGGAGCTCGAAGCGGCGAGGTTCAGCTCTTTACCTTCCAGAGTTTTTAACGCGTGAAATGCCGCTTGCGAGAGTATCCACGATCGGCCGTTTTGCACGATCAGGCTACCCGCGAGACGGTCCGAGCCGTCGGCTAACCAAGACACGACGTCCAACTCGGGCGCTGTTTTTTCGTACGTGATACCGAGCTTTTTATAAACCTCCCGCGTGACGCCGGTAAGCTCGTCGCGCCCGACGATGAAGAAGACTTGGCCGGTGGATCCGTCGAGAATACTCAAGCGCTCGGCCGGCGCTCGCAAAAGTGTGTTTCTCAATTTTTCGAGCGTGGAAGATTTGTGATCGCGGATCTCAACGATTTTGCCCGGCAACGATAGCGTGAACGAGCGTTTCTTGACCTCCGAGCCGAGGATCTGGAACGAGGCTTCCACGAAACGTGAGTCCTCCCGCAACGCGATCAGGTCTTCCGAACGGCCGTCCACGATCAGGTGGAGAGAGTTGTCGGCGATGGTTATGAAATTAAGGGGAGAGCGAAGAGATGGGTCGAACTTAGTTAGTGCATCGAGACCTGTGCGCAGGTCGTTAAGCGGGATTTTTACGAGCAAAGTGGCTGAGTGGCGGTAGTTCAGCTCCGATTTTAAGTCGGTCCATGGTACGAAGTGTTCGCCGTTTTTCGTGATGTGCAGCAAAAGTTCGGAGCAAGTCGGCTCGGCCGCGTTGAGCGGCAGGTGGAAAAAATATAGGAATAGCAAAATCGTGGACAGCAGACGCATGCGTGAGCCTTCGGTAGCAAAGAGGAGATTCTTTTCACCGAGGATAAAGCAAGGTCTGCGCCACGTGTGCGCGGCTTAGTTCGACCGCGGCTGAAAGTAAGTCTTGCCCCAGGCGTTGACCCACACCGCTTGCTCAGCCGGGTGATCTCCGGGCTTTATAATCTGATCCGCGGGTTCCCACGACGAGTAGACCGAGAAGATAAAGCGATCGCCTAACGAGTTCATCCACTCAATGGCGGAACGCATGAAGTCCGCGTCGCCGTTGGCCGCGCCCCACTCCGATAAACCAATCTTAACGTTCTGTTGTTGGGCGAAAGTGGTTAGCCAGTTCAAATTGTACTGACCATTGTTTTTGGTTTGCGACCAATTGCCCGTGTTCGTTTCGTAAATGTCCATCGTGATGACGTCGACCACGTCGCTGCCGGGCCAGTAGTCGGGCGGCCCGCCGCCGCCGACCGAGAAGGGCTGAATTTGGTGATTCACGCAGAACTCAATTTTCACGCCGGGAACATGTCGGCGAAGAATGGCCGCGATCCGGCGAAACGTCGCGATGTAATTTGCGAAGGTTTGATTTTTGCCGCCGGGGCCGTTGATGGACCAGGGATACCAGTTGCCGTTCATTTCCCAACCGGGTCGAACAACCATGGCGTTACCGGCCGCCGCGAGCGTTTTGGCCATGGCGATGTAGTATTCGTCGTATCCACCGCTCGCCGCGATCGCCATGTCGTTCGCTCCGCGCGAATCCCATCCTTCGATCGAAAGCATCGGGAACGAAACGTCGACCGCGTAGCTCGCGGGGATATTGCCCCACCACCATGAATTCATGTTGATCGTCGCGGCCGTCATATCCAGCTTTCTGCCTAACCAACCTTCAACCGAGTTCAATTCGGCGAGGGCCGTGCTCGAATGCGCGGTGTAACCGATGCGGTAGCCGAGCGGAGCAAGGCCCGGTCGTACCGTCTGATTCGGTGCTTCGAGCGTGAAGTTATGATTGGCGGCGCTGCCGGTGGAGAGCAAAGAGCTAGGCCCGCCGACGAGAACGCGATTTACGTAAACAGCTTCCACGTAGAGATTACGGTCGGTCGACGGCGACCCGCCGTAGGCATCGTTGGTGAACGTTACCGAAATGTTATGTGCGCCCACGGCTAAGATCGGTCCGAAGGAAACTTGTTGAGTAGAAGTTCCGTGCTTTGCGGTCACGGTCGTAGTGCCGATCGTAATGCCGTCGATCGCGATTTGCGCCACGGCATCGCCTTGATAATAATCTTCGGACAAAACTACGGTCACCGAATCGGACGCTTGGGCCTGCAGACCCATACATAAAAAACTAAGTAGCATAATAAACTTCATTGACCACTCCATGGTTAAATCTCAGTGCGAATCTTCGCGTAAATGGAAACACGAGGACTCAATGAAGACAATCTACGCCTACGTATTCTATTCGGCATGACTCGACCATCAACCAGGTAATTCGCTCGGCTTTTGTTTCTTTTGAGCACCTTTGTTGAGAACGCTAAAATGAGTAATGCAGCAAAAAATTAAGTGTCTACTTTTTTGGGGATTGTTCTTCGCTCATTACGCCGGTGCGAGCCTAAGCGTACGAATTTCTGAGCAATCACCGCTCGTCGCGCGATCCGGCGCGAGTGTTCTAAAGTTGGCGGACGGAAAGATCTTGATCACGGGCGGGACGGTTGCGGCATCTTCGGGTCACGGACCGGTCTCAACCGTTGCGTGGGTGCAAAAGATCGATCCCGCATCCGGTAAAGCAGAAACGTTGCCTAACTTACCGGTGGCCTTGGGCCAACACTCTTCCACTTTATTGCCGAACGGGGACGTTTTTGTCGTAGGCACCCAGCCGACCAGTGGCTCGGGCCCGCTCACCTCGCTAGCTTTTATGTACGAGGAAAAAGCTAAAGCTTGGGTGAAGGTTAAGGCGCCTGAGTTTGCTCGAAGAGAAGCCTGCTTAATTCGATGGTCGGAAGATGAAATCGCGGTAGTCGGTGGGGAAGCTGATCCTGCTCTCGCAACCTCGGCGATAGAGATTTATAGTAAAAAGACTTCGGCGTGGCATCGGGCCGCGACGTTTGAGGGGAAGTGGTCCAAACCGACCTGCGTACGCACTCGGGCAAACGATATAGTTTTAGCGCAGCCGGGCGACCACGCTTTGATAAAAATTGAACGCTCGAATCTAAAAGTTTCGCGCTTCGAGCTTCCTAATTTAATATCTTCGCAGCCTGTGCTCTCCGAGAAAGAGGATGGTGACATCCAAGTCGGAGTAGCCGTCGTCGGGGACGGTAGCCGCGTACAATTCACCTTGGTGAGTTCTTCGTTCGCTTCATCACGCCCGGTGCACGCCGAGATTTCGCCACGACTTTACGACGGCCGCTTGGAAGTAAAATCGATTCAAATTCAACCTGGCAGATTTCTTACGGCCGTGGAGGACAAAGAGACGATTTCATTTTTTGAGATGAATGACGGCGGATCTACGATCAAGCGTCTTGGATTAACGATTGGGCGCCCAAAAAGCTCGGGCCGCTGGTTCGAACAAAGGAACAATCAATTCGTTTATTCAAATGGCTCGGCAACCAACGTTACCGTGACGGTAGCCGAAGACAAAGCGGCGGGTACCGCGTGGCCACCTTTGGGAATCCGGCGAGATCAGCTTGCGGCGCAAGCCTTTGGCCAAGATCAATTTTTACTTTTTGGCGGGCAGAGCGAAGGAGTGCTTAGTAAAAAAGTTGAGCTGCTCAAATCGTCGGTTATTGAGACCATCGCCGATCTGCCCTACGGCCTGCTTGGGCCTTCCGTTAAAAATCTCCCGGACGGTAATCTTCTGATTTTTGGTGGAACCGATGGTCACCACGGTGACTCAATCGTCTTCAATCTAAAAACTCGAAAATTTGAAACTCCCGCGCGTCTGAATAATCCACGATTTCATTTTGCCAGCGTGGTGTTACCAAACGGCCGGGTTGTGGTCGCGGGCGGAATTCTTGCCGACCCGGTCACCCCGGAAGACTCCGCGATCGAATTTTATAAATGGCGCGGGGAGACCCGTCCACGTGAGTTTATCCGCCAAGTCGAAGTCTGGTCCCCCGCCACGAATAAGTGGGAGGTCATCGGGTTAAGTGAACCGCGCATCGGCCCGATCCTGATCCCGATCGATGCAAATCTGATTTTAATCACCGGCGGATTGCGGGATAGCGGTGCGGGCTACGAATATCCCGAGCATGCCGAATTGATCGACTTGAATGCTAAGACGGTAAAGCAACTACCGACACCGTCACTTCCGATAGCCTTCACTAATTTCGGAGGTCGGGCGGATATAGGTTGGGTCGCCGCCGGAGGTCTTGAACTATGCGCTCCGGGAAAAACCTGCGTTACTCAACCAAGTACGCGTGGTTGGGCATTCAACTCAAAAGCCGAAGTCGTATCGGGTGGGGAGAATATTTTAAGCCGACCGGTCGCTTACGCCCAATCCGTATTTGCACCGAACGGCTATCTGATCATAAGTGGTGGATCCAACTCACTTTCGAAAAGTATAGTCCCATCAAACCAAATCGAAATGGTTCACTATTCGCTAAAAGGCTGGGCCCGCGGCCCCGATTTAAACATCGGCAGATTGAATCACGGCTTTGCGGTCTCACCATCGGGCGCGATGCTAGTCGCCGGCGGGCGTTCCGAAGAAGTTCAAGAGTCTACGGTTGAACACGCGTCTAACGCATTTGCAAATTGGGTAGTCTCCAAAAAAGCCGCTTCGCCGCGTGCGCAAGAACGTCAACAGTTTGCCGAAAATCTAGCGGCCGGCGAGAGCTATATTGTGTACGTGCGCCACGGTGCCTTTCTAATCTTCGTCATCTTAGGTTTGGTGGTGTTCGCTCGAAAGGTGATTGAGTCGAAGAAAATTCCGGTCTATCAGCCTCCGCCGAGACCTGCCGCAAGAACACGCGCCGTCGCCGGCGGTCACGCTCCTCCTTCGCAGACGCCTTCGGCTACGGGCGAAGGAATTATGCGAGAGGAAGTCATCGTTGCTATACTTAACGGTTTATTACTTACCCTCGTAGCTACCCATTTGCAGATGAAAATGCTCATGGTCAACGGATTCGACTATTCAACCATTCGACTGACGTTGATCACCATTTTTGCGTGGAATCTAGGTTTAGCGGGTGCCAGTATTCTAGGGGCATTGCCGTTGTGGCCGCGCCGTGTGCTGGCCTCTTTCGTTATCGCCGGATCGGTAGGCGCTCTGCCGTTTTTTATTATCTCGAAGCTTCCCGCCGGCACGGTGGGTTTTGGTGAAGAAGTCTCCGGACTTATGGCAATAGGAGTCTTCCTGCTTTTTGGTTTTTTAGGCTTGTTTGCGCATTGGTATGGACGCTTGAGCCCAAAAATTTTTCTAACCATCTCCGAAAAACTTTTGACCGTTGTTCACTCCAAAGTCATGGCCTTTTGCCTTCCGAATGCCGCACTCCTCCTTTGCGTTTTAGTGTGGCTCACATTTTTTAATCCGGGCTCGGGGTTCTATCTCGCGCGAACCGTAGGCTCTCAACCGCTCGTTGGCGTGCCCGGCTCGGGCGCTTCTGGTCCGTCAGGCCAGCTTCCGCCGCGTTACGCGCCCTCGGTCGAAATTTGCGAAAAGCATTCGGGTGCCGATTGTAAGAGTGGTTTTGCATCGGCCTATCGAGATATGCGCTGGTGCAATGGTCTATCAGGATTTTTGCTCGAAGAGTGTTACCTAAGCGTCGCGATCATGCATACAAACGCCGATCTATGCGAGCTCCTTCAATTTCCGGCGCTGCAGGCCTCGTGTTTCGGTAAGTTTGCGGTTGAAACAAAAACTGCGGAAGTTTGCGACAGGATCAAGGCAGCCGTCACCGCCTCTTCCTGCGCGATGGTTCAAGCCAGGGACAAAGCGGCGTGCTTGTCCGATGCGGGCATATACGAGAAACAAAGGGCGATCGACGTAGATCTGTGCAAACGTGCGACAAAACTCAATCCGGGTCTGTGCTTCGAACAGCCGGGCGAGAGATTGCCGTTCGACTCCTCCGCGCAATGTATAATGAATATGGCCATCGGTTCTAAGAACAGTTCGCTTTGCGGCGAACTCCAGAAGAGTAGGAGGCCAAGAGTCGAATCGGCGTGCCGGATTGCCGCGGCGGCTTCAACAACAACGAAAGAAACTTTTCTGATCCAAAAAAGGGATAAGAGTCCGCTAACTCCGGAATTGCTCGGTTACGCTGAGCTATGTGAAGGTAAAGCGCGATGCTTCAACGATTTGAGCTTAGCCTTTCGCAACCCGGCTTTTTGCGATGCGATTAAATTTCCGCGCGCAAAAGACTTTTGTTATTCATTGCTCGCGGCCCAGAATTCGGATTCAGAAATCTGCGGGAAGATCGGCGATCCTTCTTTATTACAATTATGCCAAAAGCAGATTAGCCGGTGAAGACGGGAAAAGCGCGGCGGAATACGCTTTTAAGTCTTCTGATTCTTCTTGTCGTGATAGGCGCTTCAGTAGTTCTCTTCGTGGACAAATTGCGAAGTAAGATCACAGCGGATTTAAACTTAAGGCTGGCCGAAAGATCTGCGAGTGTTCAAACGATAGATTTAAAATTTTTTAAACGCGCGGTAATACTCTCGCAGATATCTTTAGACCACCCGCCGGTAAGAACCGTTTTGATCGACGAAATCGAAATCGATGATCTCAATATTTCGGATCTGATTAAATATGGTTTTCGGTCTGATGAAAATTTGTCCGTATTTTCTCACGCAAAAATTAGTGCGCTTGGCGTTCGTGTAGCCGTAGGTCGTGGTATTAACATTCCGGGCTGCGCACCGGTCGATAACCGCATTTTGAATCTAGGTATAACTTTTGATTACGAAAGCAACCTCGGGATTTTGGAAGTTGATCGCTTTTGGATGCGTGCGCCGCAATGGGCAGAGGTTCGCGCCAATATCGGGTTTCGTTGGGCAATGCCGGCTCAATTGCTTTCACTCGAGGTGCAAAAAAACCGAATGATCGCCGGGGGTGTCGAATTGGGTGGTCTCTCCACGGCCGAGAGTTCAATAGTATACCTAGATGAGGGCTTTTATTCCTGGTTGAAATGCGTGATAGGTTCCGAAAAAGTCGAGCGGCAAATGAAAGGATACATCGACGATCAAATTTCGTCGGCAAGTTTGCGATCAAGATTTATGCGAGCTTTCCAAGCGTTTGATACTAAGCCTTCCGGCGTAGAATTAAAATTGAAGCCGAAGCAGGCATTGCTATCGACACAGTTTATCGAAGCGTTAGCGGATGAGCGCAGCTGGGCGGCTAAGAATATTGATTTCGAAATCCGGGTCGGAGATGAATCTTTCTGATCCTAGTACTCGAACCAATCCATATTCAGACACGCCGTAATCTCCGAGGGCGATGGCCCCGAAATTTTCATCACGTTCTGGATGAAGGTCGGTAGGAGTTTCTTAATTTCCGCCGCCGCTCCTTTGGACAATGACATCGGCGAAGTGAAGTAGACATCACTCTCGCGTTTGCGTTCCATTAAGTTGATCGCCTGGAAGCGCCAGTTTTGGTGATGCTTGTTTACGAACGGGGATTCGCGGTCGACGTGCGTGCTCGCTGGGCCGTAGCTAATCTTGCCGCCTTCCTCACGGCACAATCCGTTCTCGAGTAAAAATCTCAGCACGCGATTCACGACGCTGAGTTCGAGATTTAAGTGCGCGGCGATGGCGTCGGCCTGATCGAGGCCGGGCACCGCGGTCAGGTTGCGAATCCCGGTATAAAGCCAACTCGAGTAGTAAATCGCTTTCTGCTCATCGTTTAATTCTTTATCGCGTGGCACCCGCTTGCCGATGCGCTGCGATTGCTGTTGGAGGTTCGCGATTTTGCGGCTCAGTTTCTCGCGATAACGAACATTGCCGGCGCGGTCGGATTCCACAAGTAGGTGCAAGTAGTCGGCTTCGAAGTCGGACAATCCCAGGAAGTCGCATAGATCCGAGGTTTGGTCGGGCGTAAGCGTTTTGTCGCCCTTCAAAATTTGGCTGACCAGGCTGGAGCTGATCCCCAAAGCTTCCGCCATTCGGCCTTTTAAACCGTAGGCGCGGGCTCCCTGGGACTCGATCCAATCATGTAAGTATTGACGATAATTAGTGAAATCGAAGATTGCGGTCATACATCGATTTTACCATAGGTTAAAAAAGTCGGTTACTTTTCACTACAAGAATCTATAACGATACGCGTTAGTAGGCTAAATTGGTTTCAACAACTAACCGGATCTTAAGTGATCCACGGAGAATAAAATGAAATACGCAATCGCCCTCGCCGCCCTAATTTTTTCGGTCAACGCCGCCCAGGCTAAGACGATCTGTAACATCAATGCCGGTAAAGAAGACGTTTACGACCAGATCTTGTTCTCGGGCGAAGTCGGCGCCGGGAAATACTTTATCGTAAACAAAAACAAAACGGCCGCCCAAGAAGTTCGTCTCGAACAACTGAATACGCTTGAGAAATGGCAAGCGGTGGACGGATTGATCATGATCACCTTCAGCGCGACGCCCGTTGGTCACGGCATCACCGCCGGCCAAATTGATGTCTCGAAGGGTGCCACCAATATGTTGCCGCTCTCGGCAATGGCCGGCGGCCGCGTAACGGAGAAGAGCCCTCTGTTTCTTACTTTGCCTTCGAAGAAGCTCTCGCTGACTTGTTTTGAATTGAATTACTAACCCTTGGCCCGCCGAAGCTACAAGCGTAGGCGGGCTTAGCCTTTGCAATTTACAAGGTACATATGAAACTCGTGAACTTGAAATCGCTTATAGCTTTAGCGGCGCTTGCCTTTGGCCTTTTCGCGGCCGGTTGTGCCGACAAAGGGAACTCGTCGCGTGAACCCGTCCTCGCGGGTACGTCTGGCGGCGGTGGTGGCGGTGCCTCGGGATTTGGCGCCGGGCCTGGTCCCGGAGCGGGCGCGAATTCCGGTGCGGGCGGTGCAAGTTTCGGAACCAGCGACAGCGGTGGCGGAACCGGCGTGGCGGGCAAAGTCTTTGAATCGTACATCGTCGATCCGTTACAACTTCCGGCCTACAAACAATTTATCGAACCGCTTCTGAAAAATATCAAAGCAGATAAACCCGGTGAATCCGTCAAATTCGAATTATTTTTTAAGATAAAGACTTGGTACATCGCACCCGTTGAATTCGACAAGATCGGTAAAGAAGCTTTAGGTATCTCGTTCGTTCAAAGCAATACCGAACAAATTGCACGGCAGTCTCTTAAAGAAGTCTGGATCAACGAAACGATTCTCGGCAAAATGGATTTACGAAAACAAGCCGAACTCCATCTGCACGAGATGGTCATGTCGATGTACTTTTATAAATTCCTGACGCTTAAAGAAATATGCAAAACGGTCGTTCTTTTATCTAACGGAAAAGATAAAGAGGGTTGCGGCAGTGCGGCCGACATCGCGTTGCTCGAAAAGATGATGCCTCCGGAAAAGCTGCGCGCGCTGAACGATGAAGATAATGAGAACATTCGCTTCGTGACGGGTTGGATGCTCCAGAATTTAGACAAACCGATCCAGGAATCTGAATTCGTACGGGTACTGGCGGCGAAAGGCTTCGATCACCGCATGTTTAATCCAAAAAATTATTCGGCGGATCCGACGGAAGAAAGCTTCACGAAAATTACCAGTAAAGAACTTTACGACACAATCCACGGCGCAAAGCTCACGGGCCACATGCCCCGCTTCTGTACCGGCATGAACCACGGCAAAACGAAAGATTGTCATGTTCAGGTAACACCCACCGATATCGCCTTCCAGGGCGTGAAGCTACCGGGCCTGCGCTTAACGGTCGAAGCCGAAGGTGAAAAACCGGTTTCGCTTAATTTCAACGTCGGCGATGAGCAGACTCTATCGATCTTCTCCGACGGCGACCGCGGAAACGCACTTTCGCTGGCCGCGATCGATACGGTTGCGAAAGTTAAGCTTGGCGACCGCCTTTACAGCGCGTTCTTTGTTTTTCGTAAAGAAGAAAATGCCGCCCAGAGTGGACTCACCCTGGATTACATTGTGCTCAAGCCGAGCGTCATCGTTTCCGTCGATAAAAAGCGCGAACAAAATCCTTGTCACGCGCGTGAGCCACGCGTGGTCGACTTCTTTGACGATGTGATTTTGATCAAGCGCGAAGGCTTTCGCGAGGGCTTCGCCGACAAGATGATCGTGAACATGCCCCCGCTGGTCTACTGTTCGACGGCGAACATCGACTAATAACGGTATTCTTAATTATAAAACCAGCAACGCGGCCGGCTCGCTTGAACCGTGCCCGCATCGTAAGTGTCCAGACGGCATTGCGCGCGCGGGTGCGTTTCTAAAGTGGGGCGAACCGTTTCTTGCGCGGGCGTTGAGCGTTTCGGGGCGCGCTCGCCGTTGAGGCGGGCCATCGTGCTGGCCAAAACCAGAACCGCGTTCGCGCTCGGTATGCCGAGTTGTTTCATGCAGGTGAGCGTCGTGTAGTAATCCGCTTGGCCTTCGACGCTGAGGTTGTCGCCCGTGTAGAATGGGCGTCCGCCCAGGTGGTGGCCGATCTCGTGACAAGCGACCGCGATCATCGCGTTGCGGGTCATCCCCGGAAAGCGCGCGAAGCCGCCGAACATTTCGACGTTACAGATGCCGTTTTGTTGCCAGGCTTGCGCGTTAACGTCGCCGTTCGACCAGCTGCGAATCAGTTTCAGCGGGCATCCGGCGGAAGCAAAGATGGGAGCGTAGACCCGCTCAACCAAATTCATCGCCGAATCGAAATCGTATTTTGAAATCGAGCTGGGCGCGAACTCGTTGATTTTGTAGGCCGGTACGGGAAAATCGCAAGCCGCGTGGGCCGCGAACGGGAAAGTAAACATAAACAAAAATAGACGCATGTTGTCTCCTTATGACGTTAGTACTTAACGGCGTAAGGAGGCAGGCGCGCGACGGGCTTAGGTCGGGCTATTCGTAACGGGCGAGAATTTCGTCCAGCACTTCAACGCTGGGACGGGTTTGCTCACCCAAATCGCGCAAGGGCGTCGAAGGCAGTTTTAATGCTTCGTTTAAGGGGACGGATTGCTGGTCCCAGTAAAATAATCCGGTCAGAAATTCACGGCGCGCACGGGCTTCGTTCAGCGCGAGCAGCGCGGCGTCGCGTTTTGTGACATCGTGATGTTCGGAGCTGAGTTTGCGTAAAATGACCCGGCTGCCGTCGTGCAGTTCGACGGTCTTGGCTTCGCCTTCCGGGTAATCGATTTTGATTTCGGTCATCGGCTGAATGAAACCGAGTTCCTGCAAAGAAACATTTGCGGCACGAACGGCGTCGAACGAGCGGGTCGAACCTTCGTGGTTCGCGTAGGCGATGCAAGGGGAAATGATGTCGATAAACGCCGTGCCCTTATGGCGAATGGCCATGTTCAAAAGCGGCAACAATTGCTTGGCGTCGCCGGAGAATGAGCGCGCCACGAACGTGCAACCCATCTCGAGCGCGAGCGCGCAAAGATCAATCGAATCGTAAGGATTAACGAAGCCGGCTTTCGATTTGGACCCGCGGTCGGCCGTTGCGGAAAATTGACCTTTGGTTAAACCGTACACGCCGTTGTTCTCGACCAGATAAATCATGCGAACGTTGCGGCGGAGCATGTGTACGAACGACCCCAGGCCGATGCTGGCCGTATCGCCGTCGCCCGAGACGCCGATGAGCGTTTGGTTCGCGTTAGCTAAGTGCACGCCCGTTGCGATCGGCGCCATTCGCCCGTGAATCGAGTTAAAGCCGTGCGACTTCGATAAAAAGTACGCCGGCGTTTTGCTCGAACAGCCGATGCCGGAAAGTTTAGTGACGTCGTAAGGATTAACGCCCGCTTGGTAAAAAGCGGTGATGATATGGCTGGTGATCGTGTCGTGGCCACAACCCATGCACAAGGTGGATTTCGCGCCGGCGTAATCGGCTTTGGTGAAACCCGCGCGGTTTTTCTCTGCGACCTTAGCTTCCATTTAGCACTTCTTCCTTAATTCTTCTTCTACCTTCAAGATTTGTTCGACGACCGTCTCGGCGTCGAGCGGTAAGCCGTCGAACTCTAAAACGGAATGGCACTTTTGCCAGTACTGCGGCATCTCGCTCCGGATCAGCGTCATCATCTGCGCGTCCCGGTTTTGCTCGACGACGTAAACGCGTTCGTTGCGGTCGAAGAATTCCTCGACCTCGTAGCAAAAAGGAAGGGCGCGGATACGCATGCAATTCGTTTCCATGCCTTGTTTTTGTAAGATGAAGCGGGCTTCGCCGACCGCTTCGTGCGTACCGCCGAACATTACTATACCGATCCGTGAACCCGAGCGCGTATCGCATTCGGGTTTGGGCACCATCGTCTTGGCGGTTTCAAACTTGCGCGCGAGTCTTAACATATTATTTTTGTATACGTCGGGGCTTTCGGAATAAAGGCCGCTCTCGTCGTGGCCCGTGCCGCGCGTGAAGTAGGCGGCCGCGGGGTGCGGCGTACCCGTCAAGGTGCGGTAGGGTATTCCGTCTTGGTCGACGTCTTTGTAGCGTTTGAATTCGCCGGCTTTTTCAAGCTGTTCGGCGTTCAAAACCTTGCCGCGGCTCATTTCGTCGTGCGGGTAATTGAAGCGGGGGCCGACGTGCAAGTTCATTCCGATGTCTAAGTCAGTCAACACGATGACGAGCGTTTGCAGAATCTCGGCCAGGTCGAACGCCGTTTGCGCGTAGTAAAAGCATTCGCCCGGCGTGCCCGGCAAGAGCACGACGTGCTTGGTGTCACCGTGAGAAAGATAATAGGCCGAAAGTAAATCCCCCTGCATCGTTCGCGTCGGCAATCCGGTCGAGGGGCCGACCCGTTGCACGTTCCAAATTACGGCGGGAATCTCGGCGTAATAGGACAAGCCCGCGGCTTCGGCCATGAGCGAGAGCCCGGGGCCCGAGGTTGCGGTCGCGGCGCGCGCGCCGGCCCAGCCGGCACCGACGACCATCGCGATCGAGGCCAATTCATCTTCGGCTTGCACGACGGCAAAATCGCGCTCACCGTTTTCGTTCACGCGGTATTTTTCGGCCACTTCGATGAACGATTCGACGAGCGAGCTCGACGGCGTGATCGGGTACCAGGCCACGAACGTACAGCCGCCGAACACGAGCCCAAGACCCGCGGCGGTGTTGCCGTCGATCATGATCTTGCCGTCGTTCGAACAGGCGTTCGCACGGGTGCGGAACGGGAACAAAGTATCGCCCATGTTCTCTCGCGCCCAGGCGCGGCCCGCGAGTAGCGCGTTTAGATTGGAATCGATCACTTTTTGCTTATCACCGAATTGGTGCGTGAGCGCGTCGGCCAAGACGTCTTGCGGGATTTTCAACAATTCGGCCAAGACACCGACGTAAGCGATGTTGGCGAGGAGTTTACGCAGTTTGATCGAATCGCTGAGCGGCTGCACGATTTCGCGAAAGGGCACTTTAATCAATTGAACGTCGGGACGGATCTTCGCTTCCGGAATTTTGATTTCGCTATTCAAAAACACGTAGCCGCCGGTGCGGACCAGATTGAAATCATCCGCCGCGGTGGCGGGATTCATCAAGACGGCGATGTCGGCCAGGCGTTGGCGGGCGGTGAAACCTTCCTCGTTCGCGCGGATCGAGAACCAGGTCGGCAATCCCGCGATGTTTGAAGGAAAAAGATTTTTCGCGCCGACGGGCACGCCCATGCGGAACAGGGTGCGCGCTAAAATGTTATTTGCTGATTGGCTGCCGCTGCCGTTGGCGGTCGCGACGGTGATTGAGAATTTGTTAACTTGCGCCATGCGCAATTAAGTCTCACAAGTCCTAATCGTCTTCAAGCTCGTCCGTCTGACTTTCGACGCATTCTTCGGTGATCATGTCGTCTTCATCAACGTGATCGTCCCCGGGACGGTAGGCGTTCGGATTGATCGAGGTTACCCAGGTTTTGTAAGCCTCGTAGATCTGTTCGATCGGCGCCGGTGGGTGTACCTGACCAACGTGCACCTTAAGCACGCCCGGGAAGGGGATCAGGCGACCCTTAGGCCACAGCTCGTTATTACCTTCGATATAGATAAACAAAATTGGTGTGTCCGTTTTCAGCGCAAAGAGGCTGACCCCGCGTTTAAAAACGTTGATGTAGCCGTCTTTCGAGCGGGTTCCCTCGGGAAAAAGAATCAGCCAAATACGGTCAAGATTTTCGAGCAGGTTGGTGCAAAGTTTGATCGCCTCGCCTTTCTTATCGGTGCGGTCGATCGGGATAGCGCCCAGGCAATGTTTCGAAAAGAACGTGAACACGGGGTTGCGAAACCAATAGTCTTTGGCCGCCGTGATGAACAGATCCAGCCAATACTTAAAAGGCACCGCGGCCGCGATCGAGACCGCGTCGAGGTGACTCGAATGGTTTGAGATCAAGATCAGGCGTTTCTCTTCGCGGTAGAGCTTATGGAAATCGCCCACCACCTGCAGCCGGATGTAAAAGCGAAAGGCCAAACCTTTCAGAAAGATGCCCCAGAGACCGCGGAAGAACATCGACGTCAGGTCAAAGTGACGGGTGAACAGCGGCAAATGCTTAAGGTGCGTCGGCAGCTGGGTCCACTGATCGTTGTCGTAATTCCAGTCCTTCATTGCGGCAACGAAATCTGCTGGAGGTAAATGTAGAGGTAAAAATACAGCGGTCCCACGAAGATCATTTTATCGACCCGGGTGATCACGCCGTCGCGCCCGATGATGAACACGCCCGTGTTCTTGATCCCGAGATCGCGCCGGATAACGTTAATGATCAAATCACCCATGCGCCCAAAAATCGCGGCGACGAGACCAGCCGCAATCCAGTACTGTTCGGAGCGATCGGGCAGCAGGTGGCGCAGACCCCAAGCCAACAACATCGTCACGCCGAGCGCCACGATCATACCTTCGAGGCTAACCTTGTTCGAAATCCGATTGAAGGGTTTGATTTTGCCGAATAGGCGCGAGCAAGCCCAGGTCACGTTTTCGCTGACTTCGGTCAAGATGTACAAATAGATGACGAGAAACTCTCCGCCCTCGAACGTGAGCAGCCGTCCCATGTGCATGAACGACCAGCCCCAGAAGATGAAGGCCATCAACGACAGCGCTAGATACTGGATCATGTGCGTCGCCGAGTTGCGCATGATCGGCACGAGCGCGATGACGAACAGAAAGATCATCGGCGTAAGATTGTAGTACTCGAGCTGGCCGTACCAAATCATGTGCGCGAGGCCGAAAATAAATAGGTAAGTGATCCACACGAACCAACTGCGATGGTACATGCCGACCATTTGGAAGAAAGACTTCGCGCTGAGCACGCCCATCCACGCTAAGAAGATGAGCGTTGCGGATTTCGGCAGCGCAAACGCCGCGAACAAAAGGGGCGCCACGAACAACCAGCTTTTGAGTGAAACCCAGGCGGTGGTGTAAGGCGCGCCTTTTCTCTTAACGAAGAAGATGAGCGTCGAGAGTACGATCAAAAAGCCCATGACCAAGCCCGCGGTTTGTACGTACAGGGGATTGTTCCATAGGCCGTAGATCATGCGTCGCTCCGAATTCCGTGATCTTTGATTTTCTTGTAAAGACTGGAACGCGAGATTTTCAGTAAGCGCGCCACCTCGTCAATATCGTTTTGCTGAGCGAGCGCCTTTTGAATGATTTGCGATTCGTATTCGTTGACCAGATCGCTTAAGCCGCGGGCTAAATCCACGGGCGTGTTCGAGCCTTGGACCTGCGCGGGCGGGCGGATGACTTGCAACACGTCTTCCTTGCGCAAGACGGGGAGCGGGGCGGTGAGGATCAATTGCTCGCATACGCGGCGCAACTCGCGCACGTTTCCGGGCCATGGGTATTCTTTTAGAACTTGCATGGCGTCATCGCCGATGTCTTTACGCCGCGCTTTGTCCTTGCCCAAAAAGTGACGGACAAGCTCGGGCACGTCTTCGGGGCGTTCGCGCAGCGGCGGCAACAAAATCTTTTTGCCGTTCAAGCGCCATAAGAGATCTTCGCGAAATTTACCCTCGGTCACCATTTGGTTAAGGTTGCGATTGGTCGCGGCAATTACGCGTGCTTGCACGATCACGGTTTCTTTCGCACCGACCCTGCGGCACTCGCCCGTTTCAAGGAAGCGCAACAACTTCGCTTGGTGGGGCAAACTCAGCGCTTCGACCTCATCCAAGAATAAATCTCCGCCCTGCGCGGCTTCGGCCAAGCCCATTTTATTTTGGTCGGCGCCCGTAAAAGCACCTTTTACGTGACCGAAGAATTCAGATTCAAAAAGATTATCGGGAACGCTCGCGACGTTGATCACCACGAAGGGCGTGCCCGCCTGCTGCGAATGGATCAATTGCGCGGTGACTTCCTTACCCGTGCCCGATTCACCTTCGATCAAGATGGGGCCGGCTTCGTTGCGCAATTGCGCGATCTGCCGCTGGATGTTTTGCGAAGCGGTGCTCGCCCCGACCCAGCGCGTGCCCGTACCCGCCGCGCGTGATGTGGCGCCCTGGAGCAGGAACAAAGCTTCGATTTTATCCAAAGTTAAAACGACTTCGTCGAGACTCAGCGGTTTCGCGAGAAAGCGGCTGGCCCCGGCTTTAAGACATTGCTCCATCAATTGGCGATCGAGATTACCCGACATCGCGATGATTTCAAGGTGCGCGTGCTTTTGACTCAAGCGACGAATGACGTCGACGCCCTCGGCCCGGCTTAGGTTGCCGGTCAGATGCATGTCGACCAGCGCGGCGTGAAATCCGCGTTCGGGAAGGTTCGCCGGATTTTGGCAGGCCATCATGCGCCAATGATCGGGGAGCGCCAACTTCACCGATTGGATTACCAACTCATCATCGTCGACGACGAGCAAAACTAGATCTTTCACTATGCCTACCTCCGCAAAGATAAAGTTAGCTTTTTAAAGGCCATGTGACAACGATTAGCACTTCGGGTACTTATAGGAATGCCAATCAATGTATTACTCCTCGAAAATGTCCACCCCGTGGCCACCGAAGCCCTCGAAGCCGAAGGTTTCAAAATCCACAATGAAAAGGCCGCCTTAACCGAGGAGCAACTCGATAAGTTGCTGCCCAAATATCAAGTTCTGGGCATTCGTTCCAAGACCCATCTTTCGAAAGGTTTACTCTCCCGGCACCCGCACCTGCAGGCCATCGGGGCTTTTTGCATCGGCACCAATCAAATTCATTTAGCCGAGGCGAACAAGCAGGGGATACCCGTTTTCAACGCCCCGTACTCGAACACCCGCTCCGTGGCCGAACTCGTGATCGCCGAAATGATCGCCCTTTCTCGCCAGCTCGGCGACGTCAATAGCGCGGCCCACAAAGGCGAATGGCTCAAGTCGGCCAAAGGTTCTAAAGAAGTCCGCGGCAAAACGTTAGGTATCGTCGGCTACGGCCACATCGGTTCGCAAGTCTCGGTCTTGGCCGAGTCGCTCGGCTTGCGCGTTGTCTTTTACGACGTGATTAAAAAACTCCCGCTGGGTAACGCACGCCCGATGGACACTTTGTCGGCTTTGTTGAAGGAAAGCGACTTCGTCACCTTGCACGTTCCGGAAACGCCAAAGACCAAGAACATGATCGGCGCATCACAGCTCAAAGCCATGCGCAAAGGTGCGTTTCTGATCAACGCTTCCCGCGGCACGGTCGTCGACATCGCGGCCTTAGTCGCTTCGCTCAAAGCGGGTCACGTCGCGGGCACGGCGGTCGATGTGTTCCCCGACGAACCGCAATCCAACGACGATAAGTTCGAAAGCGAATTGCAGGGCGTGAAGAACGTCATCCTCACTCCGCACATCGGCGGCTCAACCGAAGAAGCGCAAGAAGCGATCGGCCGCGAAGTTTCGACCTCGCTCATCCTGACCATGAAAACCGGCATGACCCTCGGCGCGGTCAACTTCCCGCAAGTCGCGGTCCCGGTCAAAGAGGGCGGCTCACGCATCATCAACGTCCACAAAAACGTCCCCGGCGTCTTGTCCGAGGTCAACGGCATCATGGCCAAACACAAAGCCAACATCAAAGCCCAATACCTGTCGACCGACGCCCACATCGGCTACCTAGTCATGGACATAGAAAACGCCAAACCCGAAAAAGTCCTAGCCCAAGTCGAAGCCCTCCCAACTTCAATAAAAACCAGATTGGTTTAAGAGATCTCCGGCGGTACCGAAAATTCCGGCGCGATTTGATGACTGCCTACGAATCAACCCGCACGCCGTTCAAAAGTACCCTCCACAAAAAAAGAATAAAAAACCTCCCAAAATATCTCACTTCCGCCGCCACGACGGCGGCGGAACGCCACTGCCAAGGACGCTCAGACCAAGCACCACCGCGATGAGGCCTTCGAAGAAAAGATCGCGCACCAAACAAGGCCGTCCCCAATCCAGCCACCGGCACCAAGCAAGCCACCGCACCAAAACAAGCCCCAACACCAAACCGTCCGTTCAAGTCCGGCTAAACAAAAAGAATACAATACCCACCACCAGTCTTGAATCAGCACCTCTCAAGTGCGACCGTGCAGTGATGAGTAACAAAGCCCAACTCACATTTAAAAAGGTCAATGGCTGGGGCGGTAAGCGACGGGGCGCTGGCCGTAAGAATAAAACGCAAACCGTAAATCATAATGCGCGATTGAAACTCACGGATAAAACGCCTTTGCACATCACGATGAAATTGAAACGCGGGCTGAATGGTCTGCGAACAGTGAAGATGCTGAATCAACTCAAGATCAGTCTCGGTAAGGCGAAGATGAAAGGCTTACGTACAATTCATTTTTCGCTGCAGTCGAATCATCTGCATCTATTTGCGGAAAGTGACGACAACCATTCGTTGGCCAGAGGAATGAACAGCTTAGGTGCTCGGTTCGGTCGCGAGATACGTAAGAAGTTGATGGGTAAAGGTGAGGTCTTCAACGGTCGATACCATGTGCATGTTTTGAAAACGCCGCGTGAAACCCGGCACGCTCTAGCCTACGTACTCCTGAATACATCAAAGCATCAAAAGGCGGAGCCGGCGCATGATGATTACTCATCAAGCCGTTGTTTTCGGGAATGGGCTATTATAGTGCAGGAATGGAAACGGCTGGCCAAAAATGGAAGTCGTCCTAGACCTGATTTTTTATCCGAAGCAAATTCATGGTTAGCGAAGGCCGGTTGGAGACGCTGATGGGCGAAGTCTTCGGTGACCTCTATTCAGTTTGCTTTCTGCACACTTGAGATGCTGCAATATACGAATTAGGACGGGCTCTTAGCGGGAGGCAATTAGCGATGAGAAAATTCCTTTTACCGGTCATTTCGGCCATGCTCATGCATGCAACAATTAGCTTTGCGCTAGACGACTCCGAGTTGGAAGCCGGCCAATGGGTTGAGAAATCCTTCGTGATCGTTTCATCAACCAAAAGCTATGATGAATCGTTAAACAAAGCGAAAGAGGCAGCCAAAACTTTAAGATATAGTCTTGATCTGCGCGATCTTATTCCGGATAAGAAGACCGGGCTGACTTTTTCAAGGGCCACCTGTGAAGAAAGTTTCGACTCGTACCCTTGCTATTTTCCTCGGGGAAGATCTGACGATGGGAAATACGTAAGTATTGAGTATTCGTCCGCCTTCAAAACTTTCGCGAAGGGGTACTACGTCGTAGTGATAGCGAACGGTAGCGTCGATTCTCCAATGCTGAAGAGCTCTCTCAAGCTAGCCAGAACCACCGGCTATTCTGATGCGTACGTAAAAACAGATAAAGTTTTTTTGGGATGTATGCACTAAGTTCTAACTCCAATCGAAGTACTAAAAAAATTCGTCTAAGCAGGAGCGAGCTTACTTCGCTTCATTCAAGTAATACCAGCGCCGCTTGGGCAACGCCTTGAAGATCGAAAGTAAATATCACCCGGCTACCGAACAGCCCCGCACGGTTCCGCGGCCTGAATTCCGTTTCGCGTGTACTCGGCAAGTTTAGGACGTTACTCGACACTTCCGAGGGTCACCTGATGTGGCCCCAAAGGGAGGAATTTATGCGTCTCAATATTCTTGTTCTGTTCACGCTCGTCTACGCGCTCGCCGGATGTTCGGTGAAAGCCGGGCCCGCCGCGCCCGTGTTTACGGGTTTGCCCAAACCTGCTCCGCAACCGGCGCCTACGCCCGCGCCGAAGCTCACGTTTAACGTGACGGATTCCGCGAACGTTTGGCGGGCGATTCAAGTCAACACGAACAACCCGGGCGCTCAAGCGGCGACCGCGCGGATCAACTTGCGTTGCACACGCACGACGATCTACTCGCGTCCGAATTGTGCGGGCGGCGTCGTCGAGAATAACTACATGGCGAGTTTCGCCGGCGACGGCTTCGTGACGTTGTTTAACGATCACTTAAAAACGAGCGCCGACAAATTAGTCGCCGAGGGCCGCATCTACGTCGACTGTAAGGTCGTCAACACGGTCCCGACCTGCGATGTGACCGACGTGCAAAATCCTAACTACGTGCCGTAAATAAAAACCGATCCGTCCGCGGGCAATCAATCTTCGCGGACGGGTTGGAACAAAGGCGATTTAAATCTACGGGAAGGTTCGAACATCCAGCGCGCACCGGCCCGCCGCCAAGCTTCGGCTTTCGCGAAGGCGGGTAGAGTGCGATCCAAACCGCGCGGAAATTTCGCGAAGAAAGCCGCGCCCGTCGCGGTTAACGCCATCAGTGAAACATGACCCCAGTTTAATTCCGCGGGCCCGAGCGTGAGCAAAGGCTCCCCCCAATTCGACGAAGCCATCGCGAGGACCATTCCGTCGAGCATCAAGATCGGCGCTTTGAGCCAAGGCGCGGCCGCCCGCGCGAGTCGGGAATTCTCCTCACCCGTTTGGTTGTTGGCCCACGCGCCGAAACCCTTCGTCACCACTTGCGAATAAAAAATGGTTTGCAACAACAGCGTCAGGCCTTGCGTCGTCGCGAAAGAGGATAATTCGGCGGGAAAGGCACCCGCCGTCGCGGCCCAACCGTTGGCGGCGTAAAAGTTGAGGATCTCACTGAAGCGGCCGAAAACATTGTAGTTCACCACGAACGGCGCGGACAAAAGGATCTGCTTCAGGAAAAGCTCGGCCTCGTCGGGGCGGCCGTTGGGGCCGCCGGGCCTGAGTAGCCAATTCATCATCGACTTGACGTAGATGTTGTACGCACCAAGCGTGATCGCGTGGCTCGCGACGGTGAGATTGGCGTCGAGCACGGGTAACGTTCCGTACAAGAAGATTACGCTCGGCACTTCCAAGATGGCGGTGGTCGTCCAGCCCGAAGAAACTTCGGCGACCTGCGGAGTTTGGTAATCGCGCTTTTTGGAAAAGAAAAAATAGCGCATTCGTTGGAGGATATCGCGCGCGAGCTGGCGTGATTCTTTTTCGATGAAACCGTCGGGCACGCTTAACACTTTCACGCTGGACCCGAGAGCGGATAAGCCCAGACGATCGAGGGCGGCGGTGTAGGTCGCTTGCTGCTCAAGCTCATCAGACATTTTTTTACCGAGCACGTAGAATGTCCCGTTGCGAAACCGTTCGGGGCCGTACTTACCGAGCGCTTCGCGGATCTGCGCTTCAAACTCGGCGGCGTTGCGCGCGTCGAACGGAATTCCTACCGAATCGTCCGTTTGTTCCGCGGGCACCAGGTAATTTCGGCAAAGATGTATATCGGAACGAATGGGGCGGCGACCGGCCGGCGGCGTATCAAGATCAATCCCCGCGGCTTGCGCGACCAGTGATGCACAAGACACCACGACAATGAACAAGCGACCCCACGCCCTCATAAATCCCCCCACCCAAAATTTTGTGATTCAGAAATACAGGGGACTTCGGCGCGTTAAACAGAGTTTAAATTACACGATTCGAACGCGTCATCACCGCGCTTGGGTACGGAGCGCCTCGTAGGGTACGGAGCGCCTCGTAGGGTACGGAGCGCCTCGTAGGGTACGGAGCGCCTAACGCCTAAAAGATTTTGCCGGGGTTCATTATGCCGTCGGGGTCGAAGTCTTTTTTGATGGCTTTCATCAGGTTCACTTCGGCGGGGGAGCGGGTGTGGCCGAGGTACGCGCGCTTGGTTAAGCCGACGCCGTGTTCGGCCGAAACGGAGCCCTCGAATTTTTCGATCATCTTGAACATGATCTCGTCGACTTTTTTGCACTCGCGCAAGAATTCGTCGCTGGGCATGTCTTTGGGTTTCAGAATGTTGATGTGTAAATTGCCGTCGCCGATGTGGCCGAACCAAACCGCTTCGAAGTGCGGATAGTTTTGTTTGAGAATGGCGTTCATCTCTTCTAAGAACTGCGGGACGCGCGAAATGCGCACCGAGATGTCGTTCTTGTAAGGCTGGTAAGGTGACGTCGCTTCGGAGATGTCTTCGCGCAGCCGCCACAAGTCTTTGAGTTGTTGCGGCGTTTGCGATTCAACGCCGTCTTGGATCCAGCCTTGCTCGACGCCTTGTTCGAAGATCGCCATCGCTTTGTCTTGCACGCTCGAATCGGTTTTTTCGATTTCGGCCAACACGTAGTAGGGATGCGAGCCTTCGGTCGGTGCTTTCAAGTCGCTGTGATGTTTCAAAACATATTTTAGCGCCAGGTCGGTGAACATCTCGAACGCGAGCAACGGCAGTTCTTTTTTGAACGCGTGGTAGATTTTCATCACGGCGGCGAGATCGGAAACACCGAACACGAACAAAGAGGGCGGGGCCGTCGGGCGGGTCAGGCCGAGCGTGATCTTCGTGATGAAACCTAAGATCCCTTCGGAGCCGATAAACAGATGGCGCAAATCCAAACCGGTGGCGTTCTTAACCAAAGCATTATTGAGTTGCAGATGCTCGCCCGCGCCGGTCACGACTTCCATGCCCAAGACCCACTGACGAGTCAGACCGAAACGCATAACTTTGATGCCGCCGGCGTTGGTGGCGACGTTACCGCCGATGTGGCTTGAACCGCGCGAAGCGAAATCGACCGGGTAGTACAGGCCTTTTTCCTCGGCGAACTTTTGCAATGTTTCGGTCACGACGCCGGGCTCGACGGTGACGCTTTGATCGTACTCATCGTAATTCAAAATCTTGTTCATCTTCTCGAACGAGACGACGACTTCGCCGTTCAGGGCCGCGGCGCCGCCGCTTAAACCCGTGCGGCCACCCGAAGGAACAAGCGCAAACTTATTGGCGCGCGCCCACTTCACTAAAGCAACAACCTCTTCCGTCGTTTTCGGGAATACGATCGCCGAGGGTTTCGGTTGCAAGTATTTAACCCAGTCCCGGCCGTATTCGGTCAACGAAGCGGGGTCGGTAAGAACGCGGGAAGCATCGAGTAGCGAGGTGAGATCAGGTGTAACATCGCGGGTAATATCCATGACCCACTCTAGCGAAGACGCAATTAATTCTGCAAGAGTTTTTGGATCGCCGAGAAGCGTGAATCACCCTCGAGTGCGTGCGCACGGGACTGCTTGCGCGCGGCATGGATGTCCTTCAAAATTTCGAGCGCATGGCCGGCCGCGGTAACGGCATTTTTCGGGAAGTTAAGGCAAACTTGTTCAACCACCGCCGCGAGGTCCGACACTTCGGGCATTCCGTAGGTCCGGCCCGTGCCCTTCAGCTTATGGAAAGACTCGCGCAGATCGGATGCGTTGCCGGCCAACACTTGCTCACCGATCAAAAGAATCTTCTTCGGCAATGCGGTGAGATAGTCCTGGTGCAAAGTTTTTAGCAGCTCATCAAAGTTCATGGTCACGCAACCTTCTCGGTTCCGGGGAGGGCGGGGCGTTGCTGATTATAGCGCCATTCGGGAAGCGTGAAATAAAACGAGGAGCCTTCGCCCGGAGTCGAGCGTACGCCGATCATGCCGCCGTGCTGATCGACCAAAGCCTTCGCGATGGCGAGACCGAGGCCGGTGCCCTTCACTAAGGGATTGCTCACGCTGGTGGCCTGGCGGAATTTTTGGAAGATCGCTTCTTGATCTTCGGGCGCGATGCCCCGGCCGTGATCGCGTACGGTCACGAGTAATTCGTTACGGTCGTTGATCTCGCATTGCACGTGCACGGTTTGCCCCGCGGGTGAAAACTTGATCGCGTTCGAAAGCAAATTGGTCAGCACCTGCTGAACGCGATCGGAATCCATGTACGCTTCCATCGCGGGCATTGAATCACATTGCAAATGCACGTCGGCTTGACCCGCTAAACCCTGCAGGCTGTCGAGCGAAGTTTTCACCAAGTCGGTAAACGAATGCCAATCTTGATGCAGCGGAAGTTTTCGCGCTTCGATTTTTGCGAGATCTAAAATGTCGTTGATCAATCGGATTAACCGATCGGTTTCATTCTCGGCGATGGTAAGAAGGTTGTCGGCCATCTCATTCATTTTGCCGACAACCCCGGTGCGCATCAAGCTCAAAGAACCTTTGATCGAGGTCAGGGGCGTGCGCAGTTCGTGCGAAGCGATACTCAAAAATTCCGACTTTGCCTGGTCCAGTGTTTTTAACTGTTCCATATTCGATATTACACGCTGGGCGAGTGAGTTAAACGTGGCCTGCATTTGCCCGACCTCATCGTTCGAGGGCACGTGGAATTGGTAAGTGTAGCGGTCGTGCAGAAAGTCTACCATCTTGCGCGAGAGCACATGCAATGGACGAACCACCGAGCGGCTGATGAATAATTGCAAGGCGACGAAGCCGAAGAGCATCGTGAAGAGCGCGAGTGAGCCGTAGTATAAAAGTTTGCTTTCGAGGTAGTTCATTTCTTCGCGCATGAAACGTTGATACTCGGCTTCGTTTTTTACGAACGTTTTATGACGGACATTCAATTGCGCGGCGTGATTGCCGGCCGCGGCTTGGAGCATGTCGGTCAGCTCTTGCCGGCGCCTATCGGGTTGCAGAAGCGGCCCGTACGATTGCATGCGGCGGTAGAGTTCGGTCCCGGGTTTAAGCGCGCCGACTTGTTCGACTTCATCACGGATCGTGTACGACAACTCCAGCTGGCGGCGCGAATCCATCAGGGCTTTGAAACTTGAGTAGGTGACCCAACTTAGAGTGAGCGTCGTGCCGGCAAACAAGCTCAACAAAATAAAAAGACGGACGCGAATCGATTTCACGCCACGCCCTTAAGTAAGGCCGCAATTTGCTCGGGCAATTTGCGTGGGTCAAACGGCTTCGGGATGAAGCCGGTGCCGTTATCGGTGAACTCGCGGATGTCGGACTCTTGCGATTTTGCGCTTAGGAAAATAACCGGCTTAGGAGACGGGCAGCGGGCTTTGTATTCCTGGCACACGCGCAAGCCGTTCATCTTGGGCATCATTTCATCGAGCAAAATCAAATCGTATTTTTGCGTCAGAGCTTCGTTCAACGCCGCTTCGCCGTCGCTGACGACGGTCACGTCGAAGCCGCCGAGTTTCTCGAGTGAGATCTTCGCGATGATCGAAATATTGGGATCGTCTTCGGCGAGAAGGATGCGCATTGGTTTACGCCGCCTTCTGCGCGCCGCCGTGCTGATAAAGCCAGCGACGGATTTTTTGCAGCAATTGTTCGTCGGCGCCTAGAAAAATCAACTGCGCGGTGGTGATACCGGTTTCGGGATTCACTTCGGCACTTAAAACTTTGAGGGGCGGGCACTTAGCATCAAGTTCATTGAAGAAATCAATTTCGAGATCGACCGACTGCCCCGCTTTGAGCGCGATGTCGGTCGACACGCGAACGCCGAGTTCAGAGACCGCGTCGACGGTAAGCGTGCGGCGGATCGAAGCTTGCGACCACGAAGTTCCGCTTAAGAGAATTTCGGGATAATGAAGCGGCGGTTTCTTTTCGAACAACGCATTTACTTTTTGGATTAAAATCAAAGGATCGAGCGGTTTGACGATGTAGTCATCGACGCCGGCATTGACCGCTCGCTCGACGTCTTTACGTTCGCGTAAGCCGGTGAGCATGGCGATGCTCAAATCTTTGAAGCGGTTGTTATTGCGAACCGTGCTGACCAATTCGAAGCCGGAATAAAGCGGCATGTTGGCGTCCGACAGCATGAGGTCGAAGTCGATGTGATTGAGCCATTCCATCGCGCGCATGGCATCTTCGGCCGTGAACACGGTATGGCCCACGCTGGACAAAACGGCGTCGGCCATTTTCAAAATATCCGGATCGTCATCCACCACTAAGATTCTTGCCATATCTATATATCGGCAAAACGAAAAACCTCTTTGAAGTTTGCAAAAAGTGGCGAAACATTGGACAGTCTCGTCCATGAAGAAGAATGTCGTCTGGTGGGATCGATTATCCCGCTTTATCTTAGGCGTTTTCATGCTGGCCTGGGCTTTCGCCGGGGGGCCCTCGTGGGCTTACCTCGGCCTCTACTTTCTTGGTACGGGATCGTGGGGCTATTGCCCGGCGTATTCCCTGATGAACTACCAACCCTTCGAAGAAGATTAATCTTTAAAAGTTATTTGATGTGCGGTTCGTCGGGCGCGGTAGGTTCCGGCGTCGGCGGCGCAACGGGCATCGCCGGCTTTACGCTGCTGCGCTCGGGGGGCGTCACTTCTTTTGGTTTCTTCGAAGGCCGCTGACCATCGTGCGGATGCGGCGCGGGGAAATCTCCCGGCGGGGGCGGCGGCGGTGCCTGGGCGAAGGTCGGTGGGGCAAGCATGAACGTCACTAACGCGAGAACGATGAGTTTAAGCATAAGGCCTCCTGACGGTACTTTTGTGCAAGACCGGGACCTTCTCTGCTAAACTTTCTTACGACGACATTTCTTTTTATGCTGCTTAGCTTCAATGCGGCAAATGCCGCGAAGCCGAAGTTTCATTGCTACATCTATCCGAACGCCACCGTTGCCGCTTACCAAACTCCGGTGAAGTGCGCGAAAGGCGACCAAATGGAAATTGTTTGCACTTACTCGGCCGGTTGCAAGCCCGCGAAAGACGGCGGCGAGCCGCCCGCAAAAGATCCGAACGAGTTGGCGGTCATGATCACTTCCGGCGAACTCAAAGGTTCTTTTTTGATGTGTAAAGGAAAAGGCGACGTGAAAGACGGCATGCTCGTGAAAGCGGAATGCCCCTCGGCCACCAAATGCCAAGGCGATGGTTTATTTACCGGCATCCCCGTGCAGTTCCAGCTGTACAACGATGCCGTGACCGCGCCGGTCGCGCCCGCGAAAGGGGACTCCCGTGCTATTCGTTAATTTACTTTTCGTGTTTTAAACTGCGTTCGCCGGCGGAACGATTCAGTTGAGCGGCGAGATCCACGGCTTTACGGACAAAACAATTCAGGTGAGCGACGGGCAACACATCTACACGATCGAGCGCGCGAACATTTTAACAAAGCGCCTCTCGCGAAAAATCTGAAGCGCGGCGATCACGTCGAGATCACCGCCTCGTTCGAAGGCATTTTAGAAACTCAAGACGCCAAAACGAAATAAATCGCCGCTCCGCGTGGGAGTGGGGAGCGCCTCCAGGAGTGGGGAGCGCTTTTAAGCTTTGACCGCGTCGGTCAGTTCGCCCGCTTCGTACATTTCCATCATGATGTCGCTGCCGCCGAGAAGTTTTTTATTCACGTAGAGTTGCGGGATGGTCGGCCAGTTGCCGTACTCTTTGATGCCGTTACGGATGTCGTCGTCTTCGAGCACGTCAACGCTCGAAAACTCGGCACCGACTTCACGCAAGATCGCGACCGCGCGGGCCGAGAAGCCACATTGCGGAAACGAAGGATTGCCCTTCATGAACAAAACGATTTTGCTTCCGTCTAAGATCTTTTCGATTTTGGTTTTTACTTCCGGGTTCATTAGGACTCCTCTGCCAATTGTGTTTTGATCGCCAGCGCATGCACTTCACCGGTCTTAAGCTCGGCCGAGAATGCGGCCATGACTTTTTGATGTTGTTCGATGCGGCTCAAGCCTTTGAATAAATGCGAGCGCACCGAGACTTCGAAGTGGTTCTCCATACCGTTTAAATCCACGACGGAAACCTGACCACGGGGAAATGCTTCTTTTAATCTTTGTTCGATTTGTTGCGGTGACATGGATGCTTCATAACTTACCGGAGCCGCGTAAGCCAACGTGCGGCTAGCCCTATTGACACTGTTGACTAGCGGCGTTAAAGATTTGCGCATGTCTTCACAGCCCTACGAATACATCGAAACCGTTAGCCCGGAAGAGGTTCGGCGCGAGCGCAACAAGGCGCGCGAGATGCGGGCGTCCTCCTGGTGGAAACAGCAAATCGGAAAAGGCATCTGCTACTTTTGTGAGCAGCGCTTTTCACGCGACCTGTTGACCATGGATCACCTCATCCCACTTTCACGCGGTGGCCGGTCGACTAAGAAAAATATTGTCGTCGCCTGTAAACAGTGTAATTCTCACAAAAAAAACCTGACGGTCGCAGAAATCCGGATGCGTCAGCTCGCCGAAAACGAACAGTCGCAGGACTAGCGCCGTAGAACTTTTGGTGGGCCTAAGTTCCCGTCAGATTCTTAAAATCGATTTAGACATCTCAGGAGTTCCCCCGTGTCCAAGATTACATCAAGCAGCACCGCCGAATATTTCGCGAAGAATCTCCAGCAAGTTGGATTTTCATCGCCGAGTAAGGCCGTGCTCACAACTTTGAAAGAAGCCGTAGACAACTCTCTCGACGCTTGTGAAGAGTCGGGAATTTTGCCCGAAATTCTCATCGACATTCAAAAGACCGGCGCGGGTGCCTCGCGCAATACCGATCTCGTTTCCATTATCGTAGAAGATAACGGTCCCGGTTTAGATCCCGAAGATTTACCGAAGGTGTTCGGTGAGTATTTGGCGTCGTCAAAGTTCGGCCGCGGCCGGGCTTCGCGCGGTCAGCAGGGGATCGGCATATCGGCCGCGACCACTTGGGCGCAGCTTACGAATGCCTCGGGCGTTCGCGTGACGAGCAAAACTAAAAATATGCGCAAAGCGGTTTCGGCGATCATCGACGTCGATATCAAACAGAACCGCGGCATCCTTAAGAAAAAAGAGACCATCGACTGGGACAAACCCCACGGCACGCGCGTTGAGTTCCGCATCGACGGCCGCATCGTTTTGAACGGTGACGGCGGGTTGCTGACTTACCTCGAAGGCACCACTTTAGTGAATCCGCACCTCTCGATCACTTACAAGCTGATGGATCAAGAAGCGCGCGCGATTCCGCGCGTGTCGAACGAAGTGCCCGAGATTCCCGCGGCGACGCTGCCTCATCCCCACACGATGAAACTCGGCGAGTTTATGACCCACGCCGGTTTATTCGGTAAAATCACGCTTTCGAATTTTTTGATTAAAGGTTTCTCGCGCGTGAACGAAGCGACGCTAAAGGAATTGGTCAAAAAAGGCGTCGCCAAAGGTTTGCTCACCAAGAATTTGTCGGCCATCAGCGAAGTTGAGTACAAAAAAGTATACCAAGCCTTGCACGAGATTGAGCTCGTCGCGCCCAGCACTCGCTCGGTTCTGACCGTCGGTGAAGAGGCGTTGAGCAAAAGCGTTCAGCGTTTGGGTGAAACCGATTTCTTCAGCGTCGTGACCCGCAAACCGACGATCTGCGATTTTAAGCCCGTCGTCGTCGAAGTCGCGATCGCACGTTTCACGCACCTGACCTCGGAAGCGAACGATGCCCCGATTCAGTTGCTTCGTTTCGCGAACCGCGTGCCTTTGCAATTCGATAAGGGCGCTTGCGCGATCACGAAGGCCGTCGAATCGGTCAATTGGCGCTCGTACGGTTTGAACCAACCGAAAGATTCGGTTCCGACCGGTCCGTTTGTTTACGCGATCAGCGTAACCTCGCCGTTCATCAAATTTAAAAACGCTTCTAAAGAAACGATCGACGGTGGTGAAGACTTAGTCGAAGAAATTCGCCGCGCGCTGATGCAGGCCGGGCAAAAACTCTCGCGCCACATTAAGGCCGAGGGAAAAGCCGCCGATCTCGAACGCAAGATTTCGCACATGGAAAAGTTCGGTCCGATTTTGGTTCAGTACCTCGCGAAAATTCTAGGCGCCCCTAAGGCCCGCACCGAGCGCGCCGAAGTCGGCTTGAAGAAGCTGTTGGGTCGCGACGCTTCGTCGGCCGAGGCCGAACTCGAACAGGCCACTTCAAAGTTGCAACAGTTGAAAGACAAACAGCGCGCCAAATTCGGCGGGGATGACGGCGTGACGCCCGTTCACCAAGACGAAGTTGACGCCGCCGGCACGCCGAGCGAAGCCGCGGTAGAAGAGCACGAAGAGCTCGCCGCGCGCGATCTCAAAGCCGCCGCCCTCAAAAAGGGCACGAAGAAAAAAGCTGATCCCGCGCCCGACGCGCGCGCGAAGAAATAAGGAATTTCATAATGGCAAAAATCCGTATCCGTGATTCTAAAATTGATATTACCAAAGAAGCGAAGATCCTCTGCGAAAGCATCCTGAGTGATCTCGAAAAAGCGAAGCGCCCCGTACTCGAAGCGGTGAAGTGTTCGCTCGACAATTCGTTTTACAATTCGAAAGTCGGCTTCCTTACCGCCGGCGATAAGGTCGTGAAGACCGAACTGAACGTATCGTCCGTGCAAAAGATGACCCGTACGATCTTCATGCTCGAGATCTTGCTCGAGAAGTTGGTCGGCGCGGCGACGCACACGAAAAGGGAATATTACTACATCGTCAAAGGTATGATTAAGAAGAACCCGGAGCTTAAAGCTCTGGATTTCGACGATCAGCCCGAGAGTGACGCGATCATCGATTTCATCTGCGACATGCTCGAAGTTTACCGCGAAGAGATGAATTGCTTCGCCAACGATCGCGGCGGTCAGACTTACTCTAAAAATCTCGTCGTGACCGAAACCATGTCCGACGGTTCGACCGCCGTCGTCGATCTTTCGTCATTAGGAACGACACCTTTCCAGCCGAAGAACAAACCGCAGCAATTCAAACTTAAGCCCAAGAAGGGCAAGATTGATTTCTGTTTGGTTATTGAGTCGGAAGGTACGGCGAATACGCTCGTCGCCAACGGCATGCATATCCGCCACAATTGCATTATCCTAGGTGCGCAAGGTGTTCCGTCGAACGGCGTTCGCGGCTGGTGTAAGACGATTCAAGATCAGTTGAAAATCCCGATGTATTTCTACGGGGATCTCGATGCGTACACTCTGCAGAACATTTTCCGTACTTTGAAAGCGGGTTCGGCCGCGTCCCTGATCCGGAACGCCGATTTTTCGGCGCCCGATGTGAGATTCCTAGGAGTATTGCCCGAAGACGTGAAGAAGCTCGATCTTAACTACTACGACGTGAATGATCGTGACGTTGCCGAAGCCCGCTCGCTGAAGAAAGCGAAAGACGCGCTCGAAAACGATCCGTTCTTTCAAGATAAGAAGAACAAGAAGCTCGCCGATATCTTGCACTGGCTGGTTCGTGAAAAGAAACGTTGCGAACAACAGGCCGTGTTTAGCGTCGATCCGAAAGATCCGTTGATCCTCGAAAAGGTCATCATCGATAAGATCAAACGCGGCAGCTACGTTTAATCCTAATCTTCGGACTACCGGCCTTTTCGCGGTGGCCCAGGCGCGGGCGAGACCCCAAAATCAACTTATATTTGGCTCCGAACATCTCAATGTGAGATTTCAGAGCCAAATTTTTAGGCGATCTACCCCCAAGTGGTTCATCCTGGAAAGGTCTACTTCCCGGAGGTCCCCTTGGTACGTTGGAATAGAATCCTCGCGTTTAGCGTTACAACCTTAGTTATATTGGGCGGTTTTCAAAACTGCGGCCAGGATGTTAGCTTCCAGCACGGAGCGGATAACTTCTCGGAAAGTTTGGCCTTTGGTGTCGCGAGCGCGAATCAGTTTGTTTGCCAACCCTTCGGCGGCGGTGCGAATACGACTTCCCGGGGTGGTCTGCGCGCCAATCTCCGCTACCTAAATCAATCTCAGTTTACGGGCGCCGCGGAAATGAACGCGCAAAATATCAGTGCGTATTATTCGAATAATCCGAAAGTGATTACGACCACGCAGGAACTCTACTTTAATGACGTGAACGTTCCCACCCGGGCGTTTACGGCAGGGTTCGCGCAGTCTAACGGTCAATTGCTTGCCGACAACGCGGGCCAACCGCTCGTCGAATATTTCGCGGTCGAATATAATAGTATCTTCCGCCTCCGCGCAAATCAGCCGAACGGTTACTACCGTTTCTCCGTCCTCTCGGATGACGGGTCGACCTTAGAATATCAAGACGCCGCCGGGGCTTGGGTCATGCTCGTAAGTAACGACGAGGCACATTCGACGAAAATGGGCTGCGCTACGAACGGGATCTATTTAGATTCCGCGAGCAAACTGAATATCCGCCTTCGCTACTTCCAAGGACCGCGCACGCAGATCGCCAACGTCATGATGGTCAAGTTCCTCGGCAATTCGGCTACGCCGCCCGCAGAACCTTTGTGCGGAGTTTCGGCGACGGAGACGTTCTGGAACAGCAACTCGGTGCCCCAGCAATCGGTTATGGATTTGTTTAGCCGCAACTGGGCGATCCCCACCGCGGATAACTTCTTGCTGCCGAACAACCAAGTGAACCCGTGCGCGAACTCGAACGCCATCACGGTGAGCGGCGTCGATATGAAGTCGACTTTTGATAACAAATTGCGAATCGCCTTCACGACGAACGTGAAGACCAGCGTTCACAGTATCTTGCGCGACGAAAACGACAAGATCATCGCCGAGCGTACGGAAACCGTAGAGAGCACGGGTCACGAAATCCGTACGGAACCTTTGGATCTTAAAAAGCCTTATAAACTTGAGCTTGATTTAATTTCGAGCGCGCTGGGCATCAGCGTACACCAAAGTTATTTGCTAACTCCGTAATCGCGAAGCCTCCGGCCTTGACCGGGGGCGGCTTTTTTTCTGCGCGATCCTTTCCTATGCTTTCCCCAACGTTTTTATAGGGGGATTCATCATGAAAGTTTTCGCGCTTATCTTATCTACACTTTTGCTTTCGGCCGCCACTTCATTCGCGGCGAGCGTCGACGTTCCCAGCGAAGTCACTTACGACGAAATCCGCAACTACCCCGACGGTCTGACCTTCGTTGAAACTCCTAAATTGTACGGTATGCAGTTAGGCGCTTTGACCATCGGGTCCACCGAGAATAACGGGAAGGTTTTCTGCCAAAAGTTGAGCATGGAATTCTACGATGTCGCCAGCCGCGCCATCAGCCGGTCCGAGGTCGTTAACTACGATATTTCCGCGGACGGCAAAGTCACCGGGCCGTTCTTTTCTTACGCCGCATCCGCCGTGAGCCGCGTGATTTGTAAGCGCTTACCTCAGTAAGTGTCGACGGTACTTGTAGTTGACCGTCGCGGCCGTCGTGCCCGGCGGCAAGATCAGCTCGTACGGCATACCTTCGGGTGGACGTACTTCCAGTAGCGAGTAGCGTTCACGGTTCAAGCTGACGTACAACGGTGTCTTCTGTTTTAGTTTGACGCCGTCGACGAGGATCATGGCCGGCCCGTTTTCGACGTCGATGCGGACGATGTGATCTTGCTTCGCTTCGGCTTTGAGCGGCGGTTGGAAGGTATAAGCCCAAACGTCTTTCGCGGGCGATTGGCCGAAGGCTTTCGCCGGAAAATAAACGGGGTAGCGCAGGCAAAGCGCGATCACGACGCCGATCGCGGCCAGTACACCGCTGATCCGCATCGTCGAACGTAAGGCCGCACGCAAAAAAAGTTTATCTAAATTGAATTTATACGGTTTGGCTTTTTGATTCCTGCCTTTGGCGGCGGAAGTTGCCGGTACCGGCGCGAGAATTTCGCCGGGCTTTTTAGCCGGCCATTTCAGCGCACCTAGATATTTGTCCATGCTTTGGCCGAATTCACGGCGCAGCCACTCTTCATCCGCGGCGAAAGAGTGTTGTTTCAAAATAGGCTGGAGATCGTTCAACAATTCCTGCGGGTCCTTGTAGCCCTGGAAAGCTTCAGTCTCTAGGCAATGCAAAACCAAGCGGCAAACATCGGCCGGCAGGTTTGCGCGGTAAGCGCGCGGATCTTTCGGCGTGAAGTTCTCGAGCTCGGTGCGAATTTGCATCGCGTTCAGGTCGCCCCAGTAATATTGACCGACCAGAAGTTCCCAGAAAATTATGCCTAAAGAAAAAATATCGTCTTGCGGATCGATGCGTTTATCGATCAAGCGTTGCGGTGAGGCGTAGGCCGGGTGGGCCCCGCGGGCCGTAACGTTTTGTTTAGCAGATTCAAGTCTAACCCTCGCTAAACCAAAATCGATAAGCTTTACGCCCGCGTCACTCTGGACCATGACGTTGAACGGATTGATATCGCCGTGGGCGATCTTCGCGGGCGAATGCGATTTTGGCTCGGTGAAGGTTTGCAGATACGCCAAGGCATTCGCCAATTGGCTAACGATATTGAGGGTTAAACTCAAAGGGAGGATCCGGCCCTCGGAAATCGTCTTCTCAAGGATCTGACCGACCGAAACTCCGTCGATCCATTTACTTACCCAAAATTCTTCGTCTTGGATTTGAACGTGATTGTAAATAGGCGCGATGTTCAAATGGTGAAGGTACGTGGTGAAGGGCCTAACCGACCCGGTCAACTGCTCAAGCACCTTCGCTTTTTTTACCGTGACGAGTTTCTTCGTGCCGTCGGTCATGAGCCAACGGCAGAGGTAAACGCCGTTCTCATCCTGCCCCGAAATCTTTGCGAGGATTTCGACGGGATGACCGCCCGTCATCTGCGCATCGAATTTCATCCGTTCACCGTTTCTGGTTGCGCGAAAATTAAAAATCGCAGCGTGCCCACGCGAACGCACGCGCAAGCGGGTAGGGGCTCGCCGTTACAAGGTTGCCAATTCAGATCGGCTTCGAATGGATCGGCGGAAAGCGGCAACGTCGCGGTCGTGCGCGCGGGCTGAATGATCGATCGGATCTGGTCGAAAGACAGTTCGGCCCAGCTCGTACCGGATTTTGAATTGAGATCCGTAAGGCGAACAGTAGTGTCGCGTCCCGCGGTGAGTAAGGCGTGGCCTTGCCGGGCCGGCAAATCAATACGTGAAACGGTCAGATCCGAAGTCATTAAGATCGCGGTACGCGTCCCGAAAATCTCTTTCGCTTCGTCGGCGTACACCCTCGCGTCGACGGCGAAGTCATCGCTCCGGCCCACGACGAACTTCGCGGGGAATTGATCGAGGGCTAGTTGGATCGCGCCCCATTCGCCGGGCCGTATACGAAATAAGATGTTCAACTTGCCGGCGGCCTTAAGCTGGGTCGCGAGAGTCACGTTCCATTCCATTGATTTAGTCAACGGCACGAGCGCGCAGTTTGCTTGTTTTAAAATCGCGAAGCCGCGGACGTTCGCGGCCGGATCCCCGGTCAAAGAATATTCGATCCGCGTATTGGAGTTTTGATTCCATTCCTCCGGCGGTAATTCGGCGCCGTCGGCGTTGAAATAACGGGCGGTCAAGTGGCCCTCGTCGGCAAGGTCCTTAAGATCGCGGTAGATGTTGCGCACGAAGGCCGCGTCGGTGGCGTCGCTATCGGAGGCCACGGCGACCCGCTGGATGATTTCCTTAGGATTGGCCTGACCGAGGCGCTGCATCGTTTCGATGATCAATTTGAGACGGTCACGTTTCTTTAGGATTGCCATCTCATTAAGTACAACTGAAAGCTTTTAAAGGGGCAAGCGCTCTTCGGTGTTTCATTTTTAAACGCGACAGAAAGTGTCGCGGGTGCACGACACAATGATTGTATACCGAGGGGGTACTTATGGGTTCCGGAAATAATGTTCTGAAAGTTTTAATGGTGGCCGCGGCTACGCTGGCGCTCACGGCCTGCGGAGCGGGCGAAATGAAAAGCGGCGCGATCACTTTGTCGGATCGTCAGGTTCCGCCGACGACACCGTCGACACCGGTGGCGAGCGTAGATAGCCGCATCACGCCCGCAACGCTCATCATCCCGCAGGGTAGCTTGGTGATCATGCCGTCCGAACAGAGCATCGCGGAGCCCCCGGTTGCGCAGGCACCGCTTACCGGTGGAGCATCGGGCACATCCCTCGCCGAAGAATCAAGCGTTTGCGAACTTGTATTTTACGGTGGCGCAAAGGCCCGTTCAAACGTATGGCCCGCACGTCGTGAGAGCTGTTTGACTTTCTTTTTCGGCCTTGGCCGGGTCAACGGAGGCTTGTCCGCGGTTCAACTTAATATCATCGAAGCGGCTTCGGTCTCACCGGTAAATTGGAAAAGCATTTCGGCGGCGAACGAAAACCCGCTCGGGTTTGGTTGCGCTTTGAATAACCAAAATGTCGTCGCCGGTTCGCCGATCGTACGCAGCGTGAATTTAAGTTCCGAAAATAGCCTCCAAGCTTCGCAACATTGCGCCGAGTACTGCCGTCGCAGCAATGAAGAGTTGAAGGCGAATCACTCGGTCTGTACGTTAAGAAAATACGTTAGCCCGAACGGTATCGTGACGCTCGAAGATCAAGAAACCCAGATCAACTTCTAATTAAAAGGACTTATAAAATGAAAAACCAAATTAAATTAATCACTTTAGTGCTTTTGTTGACGGGTTTGAATAGCGCTTGGGCGGCGGATGTTCGAACCGAAATCATGAATTGCCAAACCGAATTGGCCGCCGGAAGTCTATCGGGCGGACCCGTCACTTTAAGCACGCCGGTTTACCCCGCGAAAATTGAATTTTGCCGCGACGAGATGGCCAAGGTAAAAAGTCAGAATAAAAAGCAGGTGATCACCGGCTTTGCGGTCATAAAGGATAAAGTTCGCACCAAGGTGGAGGAATCTTCCTTGCCCGCGGCCGCCGGCGCAAGAACGCTGCACCTTTGTGATTACGACGTCGATACATCGCGCATCGCGGTTCGCATGAGTACGAACAATCTCGCGGAAGCAAAGAACCTTTGCGCGGAGTACTGCAAACGTTATTCTTTAGTGCTCGACGGCAAAGAAATGAACTGCCACCTCAACGTCATTAACGAAACCGCTGAGGGTGGGCGCTCCATCGCTTCGACCATTGAACTACCGTTTTAATCGTCTCTCGTAGTCCCTTTAGTTTAGTCCGGTCACCGCCGCGCTTCGGCGGTGACTTTATTTAACATCACGCCGCGCTCCTTTCATGCTACGACTTTCCCCTCATAAGGGGAGAAATTATGAACAAAATATTTGCCGCCGTGGCTACGCTGCTGCTTTCCGTTTCGGTACACGCCGATCCCGTTAAAGATAGCGTCGCTTTAGAATTGAATTTCATCAAACGTGTTTTCGATACGGGCTACGCGCCCACGCAGTGGAAAAAGGAACATTTCGGTTTCGACTTGCAGGCTGAATACACCAAGTCGATGTCCTTATTGGCGTCTAAGGGTGAGCTCAGCGCCAAAGATTACCGTGAAATTATCGGCGGCTTTTTGAAATCCACGCGTGATTACCATGTGGGTGTGCAGTTCTACGCGACCGAAGGATCATCGCTTCCGTTCACGGTGAATAGCACCAACGGCCGCTACTTCGTCGTTTACATCGAGCGTGATAAAGTTTCGCAGGTCGTGTTCCCCGTGCAGGTGGGCGACGAACTCGTGAGCTTCGGCGGGCGTCCCGTTAGCGACGTCGTTGCCGAGTTGAAAAACATCATCGGCGGCAACGTCGAATCTACCGACCAACGTTTGGCGGAACGTTACCTCACCAAGCGCGCGGCGATGATGAACGTCGATTGTCCGCAGGGCCCGATCGATCTTGAATTCAAACGTGCCGACGGCACGGTGATCAAGCGTCAAATGGCGTGGGCGTACCGTCCCGAGGGGATCGAATGGAATCCGCAACCCGACAATTTCAAATTGTTCGCCAGCCAAAACCAAATTCCGCGCCGTTCATTCCGCAAACCCGAGATGACTTGGGGTATGTGGAACGAATACCAAACGGCCGAGCTCGCCGACAAAACCGCGGCGAATCCGTTTCAAATCGGCGGTCGGCAATCGTACGTCCCTAAATTGGGCACCGTGCTTTGGGAATCTGCGCCTACCGACAAGCTCCACGCGTATATGTTCAAACACCCGAACGGGAAGATCGTCGGCTACGTGCGCATGCCTCACTACGTCGGTGGGAAAGAAACCTTTGTCGAATGGAAAGCGATCATGCAGCGCTTCGCCGGTACGACCGATGGTTTGATTATCGATCAAATCAACAACCCGGGCGGCAGCGTCTTTTACGTCCTCGCTTTGATGTCGGTGCTCAGCACCGATCCGATCAAAGTGCCGGACCATGAAATCACCTTGTGGCCCGCCATGATTCAAGAGAACAACGATTTGAAGAGCAAGCTTGAAGCGGTCAAAGACGACGCCGGCGCGGTGGCCGTCTTCGGTACCGACTCGCTCGACGGCTTTCCGATCAACTATCAGTTTGCGCAGTCGACTTTGGATTTTACCCGTGCCGTCGCGAAGACCTGGGCTTCGGGCAAGAAGAAGACCGAGCCTTTGCATCTTTACGGTGCCGATCGCGTAAACCCCGATCCACAAGTCAATTACACGAAGCCGATCTTAGTGTTGATCAATGAACTTGATTTTTCGGGCGGCGATTTCTTCCCCGCAATTCTACAAGACAACAAGCGAGCTAAAACTTTCGGTCAGCGCACTTCGGGCGCGGGCGGCTACGTGCTGAACGTTGAGTTCCCGAGCTCGCTCGGCTTAGCGTCGTTCCAATTCACCGGATCGATCGGCCGCCGCGTCGACAACAAACCGATCGAGAACTTAGGCGTCACGCCCGATATCCCTTACGAGTACACGGTCAATGATTTCACCAAAAACTTCGTCGATTACAAAAACGCGATCAACACCGCTATCGCGGAGATGATGTAAGCTAAATTTGAATGGCGGCACGCTTGCCGCGCTTGATGTTGAATGGCGGCAAGCTTGCCGCCATTTTAGTCCTACTTCACGGCGAGGCCTGCGTAGATCAGGCTTCCGCCTTTAAGCATATCGATCAATTTGTCTTTATGGGCTTGGGCGACGGCGGGGCAGCCCCAACTTCGGCCCTGGATCACGTTTGATTCGCTCACGTACGAAGCTCCGTGGATGACGATCGCGCGTGCGCGGGCGTTTGAATTGGTCGTGCTTAAACCGTCTAGGCGTAATGAGCGACCGTGGCTACCGTTATAGGTCTCGGCCGTTTTGTAAGCGCCGAGTGAGCTCGCGTTCGAGCCGGAGACATTGCTGAATTTCTCCGCGAGGCCGTCGTGATTCGCGTCCGAACCTTTGCCGTGTGACGTGTGCACTCCCCAGACGGCGCCGGTTTTTAAGTCGATGATGAAGAATCGTTTCGATTTCGAATTCTTCGCAAAGTCGATTACCGACAGATATTTCTTGTTCGCAAATTTGCTTTGGTTCGCGTCGAAGTAGAGCACGGCCTTGCTCAATAAATCCGTGGGAACTTCGTGCTTAGGATCGAGATGGTCGTATTTCGCGAGCGTCGTGGCGGCTTGTGATTTCGGCACCTGAACCGCCGCGGGCAAGGCGGCCGCGATTTGCGGAGACGCCGGCTCACGCGGGGGAGCGTCGGTTATGGCCGCTTCGCTTTCCGACAGCGTTTCTTCAAAGACCGGTGCGGTCGAATCGTAACCCGCGCACCCGGTGCTCAAAATCATTAAGGCGGAAAACAAGGCTGTAATTTTAACTGTATTTTTAGATGTGCTCATCGGCGCTCTCCCTTTGTGAGAGAGCCTTTCGGAGCGATCGCGGCCGGCCTTTAAGGCTGTACCGAATGAGATATTTTAAACGGTGAGATTCACGAATTCTGTCGAGCTTTGATTCCCGCCAATGGACTGGGAATCAAGCTGAGGCCAGGATTAGAGATCGAAGGGGAGGCTTACGGAGAGGCCGTAGTATTTCGTTTCGAAGTCAGGAGAAGTCGCGCTACCTCTGAATTCATCGTAGGAAGATGCGACGTATTCGACATTAATTGAAAGCAGCGGCAAAGCGGTGAAGCCGACCCCAAGTTTGATGCCGCTGTCACCTTCGTAGGTTCCTGAACGATAATCGCTTTTAAATTTTAATTTATCGCTGAAGTTGTAGGCTGCGTAAACGCGAAGCAGGATCGGGAATTCGAAACCGACGAATGCACCTAGCTGTTGCGGGGTGAGATCGGCCTTCAGATCTCCTTTGTCTTCGAATTTTCCGGTCATGTAATCGAGACCGAACATTGGGCCCAAGACGTGCTTGTATCCGACGCGCGCGCCAAAGCCGGCACCCGAAAACTTTTCGTTGCCTCCGCCTTGTTCCCACTTGCCCGCGTAATAACCGAGGTAAGGTTCGAGCAAGAGCCCCGCGTTCGCGGTGCTGACAAAACCGGCGAGCATGAAGAGCGCGGTGAAGACTTTTAATTTTTTAAGCATGAGTTCCTCCTGTGGCCGCGCACGAGTGGTACGCGGGTAAATATCTACCCCGTAACGCTCCTCTTATGCACGGTGGAGGTCAATACTCGAGCGGAAATAAAAATTCAGTTGTGACTTTTTCGCCGCGGATGAAATAGGTCTCGATGACGGGACCGGCCTGTTTGAGCCGCTGCGTCTGAATGTACTCGCGAACTTTTGGATACACCTTGAACGGGCCCACCGACGGCCCACCGTCGAAAGTGCCGATGGCGTAATTCTTTTTCGCGCGGTCTTCCGTGTGAAAGCCTTCGGGCAAGGCCGTTTGCAATTTGGGTTTTTCGCTGAAGGCACAGCCCCCGCGGCTGCGTAGGCGGTCTTGATCCACGGCGGCCGGGTCGTCCAGGTATTCTCCGAAAGTAAGTTCGCAGCGGAGCTTATTCTCGCTCGCCCATTTCTCGACCTCTTGGATGACCGGGCCGATTTGGTGATACGCGCCCGTGTGATTCATGTACACCAACGTGAACGGACCGCGCTCGCCGGTAACGACTTGTACCGGTAAAAAAACACCGAGGTAAAAGTAAAGGTAAGCGACCAGCGACAAAACCGAAACGCCGAGGGCCGCGAGCAATTTTCCGATCATATTTATTCCCCGGCGCTACGAATGAAAAGTGTGCCGCCCTGGAGAGAGCGAAGAGCCGCGCCAGGCGTCGCCGAGTTGACGTAAACGCTGGCGTCGTTAAATTCACTGGCAAAGGTCCATTGCACGCGGGGGCCGCCGTTGGTGTCGCTCACGAGCGCGCGAACCTGCAGCTCGTTCGGCGGCATGCGGGTCGCGAGATTGATGAGGACTTGAACGCTTGAGTTGCGATCGGCGCCGAAGCCCGCGAAGGCCGAGTTAAAGCTAACCGCGACTTTGCGGTAAATTTCCGTCGTTCCGGATTCGCAGTACAAAGATCCGTCGCCGTTCCAGGCGTCGTGACCGTAGTATAGAAAGTGCTGGCCCCAGCCGACCAACTTAGCCGAGATTTTGCAATCCCAGGCGCGCGGCTGGACCGCGAAGGCGGCGGTACCGGTGAATAAAAAAACAAGCAGCGAAAACATTTGAAGCAAGCGCATGAGACCGTCTACCAGACTATTTTTGATTTTTCCATTTGATCGAGCAGCCCATCGAAGGGTTTTGACTTAACTCGGCCGGTTTTCCCGCCAGAACGGCCTCAATCGCCTCGTTCAGGTCGCGACGTTTAACCAAATCTTGGTTTTTCCACGAGTCATCGAGGCGCCCGCGGTAGGCGAGTTTGCGAGATTTGTCGTAAAGGAAAATATCCGGCGTACAAACGGCGCCGAATTGCCGCGCGACCTTTTGGCTTTCGTCGATGAGATAAGGAAATTCATATTTCTTCTCGCGCCATGTTTTAAGAAGCTCGGCCGGCGCATCTTCGGGATATTCGGCGGGATCATTCGAACAGATCGCAATCGTGCTTAACCCGCGGCCGCGGTGCGCCCGCGCAAGATCGACGAGCCTTTGTTCGATCGCTTTTACGTACGGGCAATGGTTGCATATAAATAAAACAAGTAGAGCGGGCGAAAATTTAAAATCTTTGGTTCCGACGACTTTGCCTTCGACTGACGGTAACGAAAAGTCGGGTAGGGTCGAAGTCAAAATTCCTGCGGGCGTGTAGGTCAACGACATGCGGTGGTTATAGATCGGTCCAACGCACGCGTCCACCTTCGTGTAGTAAATCTCCGGCGGGCGAGATTTCTTTTACCGCAAAGGGCCGGTTCGGGTTCGCGTTCAGCGCGCGCGTAAGCTCAAAGCGAACCGTCTCGGTCAGTTCGGGTCGACCTGCATCTTGGACCGCTTCGGTGAATTGCGCTCGCAACTCGTCGAGGAAGCGAAACCAATCCCCTTCGGCGGGTCGGTGGCCGAGCGCATGGCTTAAATGCGTTGCGTTCGCGAAGCTGCGCGGATGATTAACGATATTGAATCCAAGCCCGATCAACATGCGGTGATCTTGGCCGTTGGTGACGCTTTCGATCAGCAGGCCCGCGGTTTTGACGCCGTCCAAATACAAGTCGTTGGGCGCTTTCAAAGACCAATTCAGCGACGGCCAAATTTTCACGCAAGCTTGGTGAAGGGCCAGGCCCACGCGCGGTCCGGTGATCGCCTGCGGCGCGCGTTTCGCCGTGAAGGACCAAGTGCTGAGCAAACTTTCGCCGGCGCCGGTGTCGAGCCAAGTGTTTGCGCTGCGACCGCGGCCCGCGGTTTGGTGCGATGCTAGATACAAAACTAAGCCCCCGCTTTCGTTCAGCGCGTTGGCCTTGGCGTCGTCATTCGTCGAGCCGGTTTGCACTTCGGAATTGAGGGCGAGCTGTCGTTGCATCGCCCAATTTACCGTCGAATCCATCGCGGAGCTTAATTCAGCCATTTGTCGTACCTCCGGTTGTCCAGTCGAAGAGCAAGCTAACGTCGGCCGTGGGAGCCGAGTGGGTCAACGCGCCGACGCTGATGAAATCCACGCCCGTCTCGGCCACTTCGCGCACGCGGCTTAGAGTCATGTTTCCGCTCGCCTCGAGTTGCACGACCGACGGCACCAAAGCGCGCGCCTCGGTGATCTGCGCCGTCGTCATGTTGTCGAGCAAAATGCGATGCACGCGTTCTTTAAGCGCGAGCTCGACTTCCGCAAGCGTTGAACATTCGATTTCAATCGGTTCGGAAGTCTTTTGGCGGATGTTTTGGATTGCGGCTTCGATGCCGCCCGCGGCGCGAATGTGATTTTCTTTGATCAAGATGGCGCCCGAAAGATTCATGCGGTGATTGGTTCCGCCGCCGGCCCTTACGGCTTCTTTCTCGAGCGCACGCCAGAGCGGGGCGGTTTTGCGCGTGTCGAGAATTTTAGTTTTCGTGTGCGCGACCTCTTGCGTGAAGCAGCGGGTAAGCGTCGCGATCCCGCTCAAGCGGCCCAAAAAATTAAGCGCTACGCGCTCGGCTTTGAGTAGCTTAATGAGATCGCCCCGCAACCAACAGATGGTTTGATTCTGTAAGATAAAATCGCCGTCTTTGAATTGCCAATTCATCGCCGTGCCCGGCGCTTGCGCCTGTACGCAAGCATCGAAGATGTGGCGGCCGCACATGACAAGATCTTCTTTAGCCACGAGCTTAGCGTCACCGGGACGCTCCGCTACGCCGAGATTGTCCGTGGTGGTATCACCGCTCGGCATATCTTCGGCGTACGCCTCTTTGATCATTTGCTCGAGGGTCATGGGTGGCGGGAATCGCGTTCGGAAAGTAATTTATTAAGCTCACGCTCGATAATTTGCTTCGCCAACTCAGGGACGACTTTCCAGACGACCGACTCGATCACGTCGGCGCTCTGGTCGCGGATAATTTTCTCGAGCTGTTGCGCGTTCAGGCCACTGGTCGCGATCAACGCCGGAGTTTCGGCCGAAACGGTGCGTTCATCATCAAGCGGCACTTCAACCAAATCTTCCATTTCGAGATCGGCCAGCGGAATTTCGGTAGGTCGTGCGTTGTACGCGGGTTGCGCGGGGGCGGCAGGTGCGGGTGCGGGGGCTGCCGCGCGGGGCGCGGGCGCGGGATTCATCGCCGGGGCCGGAGTCGGCGCGGGAGCGGGCGCGGGTGGCGGCGCGGCTTCTCTCTGAATCGCGGGACGGGACATCGAGAAGTCATCGCTCTCTTCACGCTCGCCGGGCACGCTGTAATCTACGGGAACCGAGTCGGGATCGAGTTCTTCCGGCTTCATATTCAAGCGGAATTTTTCGTCGCCGGCTTTTTTCATTTTCGGAATCGAGACTTGTTTGAAATCTTCGTCGGCTTCCGCGGGCTCGGGCGCGGGCGGCGCTTGCGGCGTCGGTTCTTCCAGTTCGGGCATTTTAGGGAAGGTGAGGAACTGCGATAAGCGTTGCGAACTTGTCTTGGGCACGAGATCGGCGACCAATTTACGGAGCGCACCGACGTCGAAGGGTTTTTCGAGTTGCCCGTTCGCCATCGAGGCTTCGAATTTGTCCTCGTCGAGTTCCATGAAGCCGCTCCACATGAGCACCACCGGAATATGCCTTAGCCCGTCGTTCGACTTCAGCTCGCTCGAGACTTCGTAACCGTTTTTCTTTTGCAGAAGAACGTCGATGAAGATGATGTCGGGATTGAAAGACTGCGCGACGGTCACGACGTCCACGCCGATATTCACCGGCCGCACTTCCACCGCGAAGTCTTGCAGCGCAAGCTGGAAGACCTTTTTAATCGTAGAACTTTCATCACCAAGTAAGACGCGTAAAGCCATAAATTTAGTAAAATCGCTTTGTCATTGTTCGTCAAGCGAGGAGATACTCAGCCCGGACCTAATATCCTATATGCAACTCAATAATTAATATGCAACTCATTGATCGCTACATCCTTAAACTTTTTCTCCTTTACCTCGTCGCCGGGATTTTGGTTTTCGTGACGTTGTTTTTGACCGTTGATGTTTTGTCGTTCGCGGCCCGCAATGCCGAGGCGGGATCTACGGCGTTGATCAAATATTATTCGTATCACACGCCCACGATCATCTATCAGCTCATACCCGTGGCCTGTTTGATGGCCGTGCTTTTCACGCTTTCGCAATTGAACAAAACGAACGAGCTGACGGCTTTATTCAGCGCCGGTATGTCCCTCCGCCGAATCGTCATGCCGATTCTGATCTCGGTCGGCGTGGTTTCGGTATTGTCGTTCGTGCTGGGCGATCAGGTGCTGCCGCGCTTGATCCAAAAGCGCAATTACGTCGAATACGTTGAGATCAAAAAACGGCCGGGTTTGTATTCGACGGTCAAGACCAACAAGATTTGGTTTCGCACCGAAAACATTCTGTTCAATATCAAAACGTTAAATCCCGAGACCGCGAGCGCGCAGGGTATCACGCTCTACTACTTCGATCCCAACTGGAACTTGACTCAGCTGATCGCCGCCAACCGGGTCGAAATGAAGGACAATCTCTGGAATTTAAAAGAGGGGCTCGTCACCCTCTTCGCGAGCGAGAGTAGTTTTCCGCTCACCAAAACTTTCAAAGATAAGCAAATCACCATGAACGAGGATTTGCGCGACATCCAGTCGACCTCAAACAATTCCGACATGATGAGCGTTCAGGAGCTCGGCCGCTTCATCGAACGCAACAAAGAAGCCGGCTTGGATACCCTTCGCTACGAGGTCGACTACCACAAGAAGTTCGGTTTCGCGTTTGCGGCTTTCGTTATGTCGTTGGTCGGGATTCCGTTTAGCGTTAGCGGCGGGCGCTCGGGCGGGACGTTTAAAAACGTGGGCGTTTGTCTATTGCTTGCCTTCTTGTATTGGGTGGCTTTTAGCTCGAGCTTGACCTTAGGCACTCACGGGGTACTTCCCCCGGTCGTCGCGGCCTGGGGACCGAACGTATTGGTGAGCGCCATGGCCGTATTCTTTATGAGGCGGCTCAAACGTTAGCGGGGCGCGGATTCCCGGTCAGTTGGGGGCTGGCTTAAACGGCGAAGTTGCGCTATACTTTATGAATTATGGCGTTATTAGAAATCCTTAAATTTCCCGACCCGCGTTTACGCAAAAAAGGCGTAAAGGTAAAAGAGATCACTCCCGAGCTTAAACAGTTCGCGAAAGATCTGCTCGAAACCATGTACGCTTCGAAGGGCATCGGCCTCGCGGCCGCCCAGGTCAATCGCCAGGTTCGGGTGGTCGCACTCGACACCCGCCCCCGTGAAGAGGGCCGCTACAAAGTCGAAGACATGACCGAGATGGAACAAAAAGTTGAACAGCCGATGGTGTTGTTCAATCCCGAAATCGTAGCTAAAAACGGCAAAACGACTTACGACGAAGGCTGCTTGAGCGTTCCGACGTACTTCGAAACCGTAACCCGCTATGACGTCATCACGGTCGAAGCTTTGGACGTGGACGGCAACAAAGTGACCTTCACCACCGACGGGCTGCTCGCGATCTGCATTCAGCACGAAATCGATCATCTGGACGGCAAGCTTTTCATCGATCGTCTGAGTCCGATCAAATCGGCGCGCATCAAATCAAAAATCAAAAAATTCGGTTACCCGGATCCACGCGACGCGGAGAGCGTTGAGGACCTCGAAGCGATCGAGGCGGCGGAGACCTAGTACCACGTCCGTCCGGCGGACGGATGATGCTGGGTCTGTCTGTACAGAGTTAACGAGCTCTGTTTGTACAGAGATCTCATTTCTGTTTGTACAGAGTTGTTCTTCCTACCTACAATTTCAGTTTCAACTCTGTACGCACAGAAAATGGTTCGGGATAGGTAGGTCCACTGACTCTGTACAAACAGAATTTAGACTCTGTAGGTACGGAACGAACGACTCTGTACAAGCAGAGCTCCTGACTCTGTACAAGCTGAACTATCAACTCTGTACATACAGACTTCCCCGCCCCCCCCATATTCCCTTGAATCCCATCCGCATACCGGATTAATCTGCCCCCCATGAGTCGCATTCGAACCGTCTTCCTCGGCACCCCGGACATCGCCAAAACTTGCCTCGAAGCCATGCTGAAAGATCCGCATTTCGAAATCGTGGGCGTCGTCACGCAGCCCGACCGGCCGGCCGGCCGGAAGATGCAGCTGCAACCTTCGCCCGTGAAACAAGTCGCGCTCGCGGCCGGACTTCCGGTGCTCAGTCCCGAGAATATCAACACGCCCGAGATTACCGCCCAGATCGCCGCGTTCAAGGCCGAGACCGCGGTCGTCGTGGCTTTCGGACAAATCCTCAAAAAAGCTTTCCTCGCTTTATACCCGGACAAAGTCGTCAACGTGCACGCGAGCGTTTTGCCGCGCTGGCGCGGGGCCGCGCCGATTCAGCGCGCGATCATGGCCGGTGATCCCGAGACCGGCGTTTGCCTGCAAGTGATGGTGAAAAAGCTCGACGCCGGAGCCGTGCTCGGCACCCGGCGCTTCGCGCTCACGCCCGAAATGTCGGCGATCGATTCTTACAAACTTTGCGAAGAACTCGGCGCAAAATTACTCGAAGTGGATCTGATGGATTACCTGCGCGGCAATCTCACGCCGGTCCCGCAGGATGAGTCGCAAGTGACCTACGCGCACAAGATCGACAAAAAAGAATCCGAAATCGATTGGTCGAAGTCCGCCGCCGATATTCATAATCAAGTGCGGGGACTCACGATGGGGCCGGTCGCGCAGACACGCTCGGGCGGGAAGATTTTGAAGATCCACAAAACGCGAATCGCTGCGTTATCGGGCTCCACCATCGAACCGGGGAAAGCCTTGAAAAGCGCCGACAAAACTTTGATTGTCCAATGCGGGGCGGGCAGTTTAGAACTCCTTGAAGTACAGCCGGAATCACGCGCCAAAATGTCCATCGTGGATTACCTGCGCGGCTATCCGGTGAAGCTGGGAGATAAATTCGGTGATCAATTCGGTGGACACAGCAACTAACGACTCAAAAACAAAATTTATGATCGCGCCTTCCATCTTGTCGGCCGATTTTGCCAAACTTGGCGAGGAGATCGCGGCGGTTGAAAAAGCCGGCGCCGATTGGATTCACGTCGACGTCATGGACGGGCACTTCGTTCCCAACCTGACCATCGGCGCGCCGGTCGTGAAATCGCTCCGGCCGGTGACGAAGCTGCCGCTGGACGTGCACCTCATGATCGACGAACCCGAACGTTACGTCGAAGCTTTCGCCAAAGCCGGTGCGACGTACCTCACGATTCACGTCGAAGCGACCACCAAAGTTGAAGCCACGCTCAAACAGATTCGCGAACTCGGCATGAAACCCGGAATCACGCTAAGGCCGGGCACGCCGGTCGAGCGTATTTTTCCGTTCCTGAAGTGGGTCGATCTGATTTTGATCATGACGGTCGAGCCGGGTTTCGGCGGGCAATCGTTCATGCAAGATCAGGTCGCGAAATTAGGCGCGCTGAGGTCCGAGCTGAAAAGAATCGGGCACACCGCTCTGCTTGAAGTCGACGGGGGCGTGACCGACGAGACCGCGAAGTATCTGAAGGAAGCCGACGTCCTGGTCGCGGGCAGTTACGTTTTCAGCCATAAAACATTCAAATCGGATTACGCCAGTGCGATCCGCGCTCTCAAGGATGCAAAATGAAACTGACCGGTGAAAATCTCAACATCGACAATGTTTGGCTCGCGTCCCTCGGCAAAGAGAAAGTTGAACTCGCCAATGAGGCCCGCGTGCGCATCAAAGCCTCGCGCGCGTACATCGACGGGCAAATCGATAAAGGCGAAGTCATCTACGGCGTGAACACCGGTTTCGGTGCCTTCAGCAATGTTCGTATTTCACCGGCTGATATCGTCCAGTTGCAAAAGAATCTGATCCGCTCGCACTCGACGGGCGTGGGCGAATTCTTTACCGCCGCGCAAACACGCGCGATCATGGTGTTGCGCGCGAACGCGCTGGCCCGCGGGCATAGCGGCATCCGCGAAACCGTGATCGAAAAAATCTTGGAATTTCTGAATCATAATATTTTGCCGGTCATCCCGCAGCAGGGTTCGGTTGGCGCGAGCGGGGATTTGGCGCCGCTCTCGCACTTGGCGCTAGCGTTGATCGGCGAGGGCGAAGTTTGGGAAGACGGCAAACCCGTCGACACCGCCAAAATTTTGCAAGCGAAGGGCGTGAAGCCGCTCGAGTTGCAGGCGAAGGAAGGTTTGTCGCTCATCAACGGTTGCCAAGTGATGACGGCGGTCGGTTTGTTAGCGCTTTACGAAGCCCGCCGTTTACTTTTCATGATGGACCTGGCGGGTTCAATGTCGCTCGAGGCGCTAAGGGGTTCGCGCAAAGCTTTTGATCCGTTGATCGCGGCCACGCGGCCCCATCCCGGCGAGGCGATGACCGCGCGCAATCTGCTTAAAATCCTCGGGCCCACTTCCGAAATCGCCGAGTCGCACGAAAACTGCAACAAAGTGCAAGACGCGTATTCGCTCCGCTGTATTCCGGCGGTGCACGGAGCGGCGAAAGATGCGCTCCGCTACGGACTTAACGTTTTGCAAGTCGAAGCGAATTCCTCGACGGACAATCCGCTCGTGTTTGAAAAAGAGGGTAAGATTCTTTCGTGCGGAAATTTCCACGGCGAACCCGTCGCCTTCGCGTTAGATTTCATGGCCATCGCGCTCAGCGCGAACGCGAGCATTAGTGAGTGCCGCATCGAAAAGTTGATCAACCCCGCGATGTCGGATTTGCCCGCCTTCCTCGCACCGAACGGTGGATTGAACTCCGGTTTGATGATCGTGCAAGTCGCGGCGGCGTCGTTGGTCAGCGAAAACAAAATTCTTTCTCATCCCGCGAGCGTCGACAGCATTCCGACTTCCGCCGACAAGGAAGATCACGTGAGCATGGGCACGATCGCCGCGCGAAAGTTCCGCCAGATTACGGGCAACGCCGAAAATATCGTCGCGATGGAATTCCTCGCGGCTTGCCAAGCGCTCGACTTGCTGAAGCCGTTAAAGCCGAGCCCCGTTGTGCAAGCGGCCTACGCGCTCATCCGTGAAGAAGTTCCGTTCGCCGCGCAAGACCGTGTATTCTCGAAAGACATCGCGAAAATTCGCGGAATGATCCAATCGGACAAATTAATGAAAGTCATTTTAGACAACGTTGGGGAGCTGGAATCATGAGCCGAATCGTTAAATCACCGACCGGATCGAAACTGAACTGCAAAGGTTGGCTGCAAGAGGCGGCTTACCGCATGATCCAAAACAATCTCGATCCTAACGTCGCCGAAAATCCCGCCGAGCTCGTCGTCTACGGCGGTCGCGGAAAAGCCGCGCGCGATTGGCCGTCCTACGACCGTATTTTAAAAGCGCTCACCGAATTGGAGAACGACGAAACGTTGTTGGTGCAATCGGGCAAACCCGTCGGCATCGTCAAAACGCACGCCGATGCTCCGCGCGTGTTGATCGCGAATTCAAACCTCGTCGGTAAATGGGCCACCTGGGATGTTTTCGACGAGCTCGAAAAAAAGGGTCTCATGATGTACGGCCAAATGACGGCCGGGTCGTGGATTTACATCGGCACCCAAGGCATCGTTCAGGGTACGTACGAAACATTCGTCGAAGCGGGCCGCCGGCATTTCGGCGGCAGTCTCAAAGGCAAAGTCATTCTCACCGCGGGCCTCGGCGGTATGGGTGGCGCACAACCCTTGGCGGGAGTATTCGCGGGTGCTTCGGTCTTGGCGGTGGAGGTCGACCCGACACGTATCCAGCGCCGCTTAGAAACCAAATACATCGACGAAGTAGCGACCGACTTGGACGACGCCCTTCGCCGGATTGCCGAATACAAAAAAACGGGCCAGGCGAAAGCGGTGGCCTTACTTGGCAACATGGCGACGGTCATTCACCAGATGATCGAAAAAGGTTTTCAACCTGATTTGCTCACCGATCAAACGAGCGCGCACGATCCGCTCCTCGGTTATATTCCCGAAGAGTTTTCGCTCGAAGCGGCCGCCGTATTGCGCGAAAAAAATCCCGCGGAGCACGTACGCCGGGCCAAGCTCAGCATGGCGAAGCACGTCGACGGGATGCTGAAAATGCAGAAGAAAGGCGCCATCACTTTCGATTACGGCAACAACATTCGCGCGATGGCGAAAGAAGCGGGCTGCGAGCGTGCCTTCGACATCAAAGGTTTCGTGCCGGAATACATCCGGCCGCTTTTTTGTCTCGGGAGCGGGCCGTTTCGTTGGGTGGCGCTCAGCGGCGATCCCGAAGATATTCGCGTGACCGACCAGGCGCTGCGCGAACTTTTCCCGCATAAGAAAAATCTTTTGCGCTGGCTCGACATGGCCCAAGAACGGATTTCGTTTCAGGGATTACCCGCGCGTATTTGTTGGCTTGAGTACGGTGAGCGCGCAAAAGCCGGTTTACGATTCAATGAATTGGTGGCCGAAGGAAAGTTGAAGGCACCGCTCGCGATCGGCCGCGATCATCTCGACTGCGGTTCGGTTGCCTCGCCCAATCGTGAAACCGAAGCGATGAAGGACGGCACCGACATGGTCGCCGATTGGCCGATCCTCAACGCTTTGGTGAACACGGCGTGCGGAGCGACGTGGGTCAGCTTCCATCACGGGGGCGGCGTGGGAATGGGTTACTCTCTGCACGCCGGCCAAGTGATCGTCGCGGATGGAACGGCCGATGCCGCGCGCCGACTAGAGCGTGTACTTACCGCCGATCCCGCGATGGGTATTTTTCGGCACGTGGACGCCGGATATGATTCGGCGATCGCGGTCGCCCATGAGCGGGGAGTCAACCGTCACGGAATTCCCCTTTGACATCAATGGTCTAGTACGGTCTTATTTTGAAGTTGGGAAACATTAATTGATTTGGGTTAAAACCCGGAGGCATCTTCATGAAACTTCAGCACATCATCGCTATCGGTTCGGCGACTTTGTTCGCGGCCGTTGGTTGCGACCGCAAACCTTCGTTGAAAGACGACAAAGCTAAAGTGAGCTACGCGATCGGACAAAACATCGCGAAGAATATCAAAGCACAAAATATCGAGCTCGATCCCAAAGTGGTCGGCTACGCGGTACAAACCGGATTGAAAGGCGACAAGCCTGAACTCAGCGAAGAAGAACAACAAAAAGCCATCCAAAACTTGCAGCAAGCCGCTCAAGGTAAAGCGATGGAAGACGCGCAAAAGAACAAAGGCGTAAGCGATCAGTTCTTAACCGCAAACAAAGCGAAGCCGAACATCAAAACGACCGCTTCGGGTTTGCAATATGAAGTGTTGAAAGACGGCAAAGGCAAAAAGCCCGCGTTGAAAGACAAAGTTACGGTTCACTACACCGGCACTTTGGTGAACGGTTCGAAATTCGATTCGTCGCACGATCGCGGTCAACCCGCCGAGTTCCCCGTAAACGGCATCATCAAAGGCTGGCAAGAAGCTTTGCAAATGATGCCCGAAGGTTCTGTTTACCGTTTGTACATCCCGCCTGATTTGGCGTACGGCGCGCAAGCGCAACCCGGCATCCCGCCGTTCTCTGTTCTCGTCTTCGACGTTGAGCTGTTGAAAGTAAACAAGTAAAAATTCAGTCTGTTAAAACAGAGTTCAAAAAAGCCGGAGCAATCCGGCACTGGATATCGAAAAGCCGGAGCGATCCGGCACTGGATATCGAAAAGCCGGAGCGATCCGGCTTTTTAATGTGAGCAAGCCGGAAGCATCCGGCTTTTTGATGTGAGCAAGCCGGAGGGATCCGGCTTTTTTATTTCTCGCGTACGATTCGATTTTTTTCCACATAGATAAAATGAAAAAACAGAAGAAGAACTAGCGTCCCAGCCTTGAGGAGGGTCAATTCTCTAAGGCGTCGAAATGAACAAATCGGTGCGAGGTCGCTCTCGTTGGATTTCTAATCTATTTAAAATTGCCCATTGCTACTGATTCGACGACACCCCGGCATTTGTTCATTTCGACGCCTCTCGCGGGGACGCTCCCGCCGGCCGCGCAGAGTTCGGGGCCCGCGCGGTCCGCCGGGCGAACTCGATTAGTGGCCCTCGCTGCGGAATTCGATGGCGCGGATTAGGGCGTCGACTTTGTTCAGCGAATACGAAGTTTCGAAGTCCGGTTGGACGGCGAGCGGACGGGCGGCTTCGGTTTGCACGTTCGCGGCCCGCAATTCGGACTCGAGCTGGTTTTCGGTCGCAACAACTTCCGACAGCGCCGGATTCATGCACGCGGACCGGATCGCGGGTGAGTAGCGACCGGAATGTCGAAAGAAACTGCAGAAGCTTTGCGCGACCGCGGCCGAGGTTTGGGCCGTGCGCAAGCGCACCATCGACTGCGCGCGGAAGTAATCGAGCGAGAAACGCACGTCTTCGCCCGCCGCGGTTCGGGGCAAAACCTCAACGTTCACCGCGGAAACCACCAGCGCACGGAACATTTCGAGCGGATCGTTCGCCGTCCAACCGGAAAACTTCACCTTGCGGGTCAGGGCCGCCGGATTCAAATTCTCGAGCTGATTATACAAGTCGCGGCCGGTCCCGCTCTGAAAGTTTTGAAAGTTGTAATAGTCTTTGCGGCTTTGTCCGACCTGATAATTCAGAAAGCGCGGCGCCTCTTTGGCCAACAAAAATTGCTCGATGTCTTCCTTCGCGCGGTAGAGCAGGGTACGGCCCGTCACGTCGCTCCAGTACGTTTGCGCTTCGCGCTCGACGCGCGCGATTTCGCGGATCGTCCACTGACGTAGCCCCAAGTTTTGCAGAGTGTAGGAGCCGACCGGTTTAGGGAAGTGGCGGTCGGCGGTCTCGGCTTCGGAGTTGAGCGTGAACATTTCGGTTTCAGCGGGCGGCCCGGGCACCCGCGCATTGAACGTGCGTTCGATCGTTTCACATTCGCGGCAGGTCGAAGTGAACATAGAAATTTGCAGTTCTAGTTTGAATTTCAATTCTTTGAGCTTAGCGATCCGCGCCTGCGGATCCAATAAGTGATCGATCTGGTCGCGAAACGAATGGTAGGTGCAAAGATTCTGTACGTAGCCGGCCCAGTGATCGGGCTTCGAAAAATCATAACCCGCGCGCGATTTCAAAATTTGATCCATGCCGGTTAAGAAACCCGCGATGACATTACCGGCCAGGGCGATCGGCGCACCCCACGGGCCGCTAAGCGAACCGACTAAACCCGAAGCTTCCGAGACGAACCCCGCCAGCGTCGAGATTTGTTTGCCGGCGTTGTCTTCCTCGAAACACTGGTTCGTGCGCATGAAAAGATCGTTCAGCGCCGCCACTTTTCTAGTTACGTTCTCGGCGTAGGCACGCACTTTTTTCGATTGTTCCTCCGTAAGGGATTCGCTCTGAGTTTTGGTGACGATGTCCATGACCTCTTGCCGGTCTTTGACGACGAGGTCTTCGAGGCTTTTCACCTGGAGTTCGACATTTTTGCAGTTGGCATTATTGCGAATGGCGGACTTCACGCTCTCGAGTTTAGAGATCATCTTCTCGAACTCTTCGCCCACCTTCGGGCATTGAAGCACCGGAAATTGACGGTAAATACCTTGTGAAGATTGACCCCAAGAATTGAAAGACACCAGAACAAGAATGACGTAAATGAAACGCATGCGTAGATCCCCCCTTAACGCATGGTGTATACCTTGGCCCCCGGTGAATTGGAATGATCGCAGTTGAAGTTGGAAAATATGCCTAAGTCATTCAAGGTTTTCGAAGACATCTCTGAACTTCTCTCACTACGGGCCGCCGCCGCGAAGGGCGGGCGCCGCGTGACGGAGGATGATCTCTCGATCGTAAAAAAAGCCGCGATCGTGGCGGTCGACGGGCAAATCGTCTGGACGGGCCCGCGCGCCGAACTGCATTCCGATACGCTAAAAAGTTTCGGCACCGACCCTGAATTTATCTCGCTCAAAAATAAAACGGTATTGCCCGCATTCGTCGAGCCGCATACGCACCTCGTGTTCGCGGGCAATCGCGCGCACGAATTTGAGTGGCGTATGCAGGGCCAAACTTATCAACAGATCGCCGCGCAGGGCGGGGGCATTCTTTCGACCGTTAAGGCCACCCGTGAAGCCGACGAAGTCACTCTACGCAAACTCGCGCAGAAGCGGGCCGACAAATACGTCGCGCAAGGTGTAACGCTTTTGGAAGTGAAGAGCGGTTACGGCCAAGACCTCGAGACCGAAATCAAAAGCCTGAAGGCCGCGCGCGCCCTCACCGGACCCGACATCGTGACGACCTATCTCGGCCCGCACTCGCGTTCACCCGATCACGCCGATCTGGAATCTTACATGCAAAAAATTTGCGGAGAGATTCTACCGCGGCTCGTGAACGAGAAGCTCGCCGATCGAGCCGACATCTATATCGAAAAAGGCTTCTATTCGACGGGTTTGGCGCGCACCTATTTCGAAACGTCAAAAGCGCTGAACCTACCGATCACCGCGCACGTTGAACAGCTGTCCGACTTCGGGGGCACGGCGCTCGCGCTCGAGTTTAATCCGCAATCGGTGGATCACGTCGTATACATCGGGCCCGAAGTTATCGCGACGCTCGCGAAGATGGAGACGACGGCGGTGTTGTTGCCGGCTTCCGATTTCTATTTGAAAATGCGCTACCCACCGGCACGCGAGTTGATCGACGCCGGGGCCCGCGTGGCCTTGAGCAGCGACTTCAACCCCGGCACCAGTCCCACGCAAGATCTCAGCTTCGTGGGAGTGCTCGCGCGCATCGAGATGAAGATGACGTTGCCCGAGGTCATCGCCGCGTTCACCTTCGGTGGGGCTGCCGCTTTGGGCAAGCATAAGCAATTAGGATCGCTTGAACCCGGCAAGCGCTGCGATTTCCTGACTTTGGAGGACGGCTGGCGCGATCTGTTCTATTCCGTCGGGCACCATCCGGTCGATTCCGTCTGGAAAGCCAGCCTTTCCATTAAATAAGTTAAAAAAACAGAAAAAGGTTTTGATTTTCTGAACTGATCTTTCCTAGAGTTGGAATTGTGAGGTCGTCCAAGGACGTGACGACATTTGCGATCCGCAACAAGAGGGGACAGGAAGCCATGACTCAATCGACTGGTCAGTTAACGGAATCGAGATTTTATTCGCCGGTGTTCAACGCGGCGGTGTTCGATGGACCGGTTCGGATCTACTTCGCGCAACATCAAGAAGCGCTCGCCCTTAAGGTTTACTACAAGCTTCAACAGTACTTCCAAGACACGTATACGGCGTTCCGCAAAAATTTTAAGTTGAACGGGCAAACCGTTTTCTTGATGCTCTACCCGACGCAAGAGTCGTTCAAAGATTCCTTCCTCAACGAGGGCGGCGGTGAAATCGCGGTCGCGTTCGAACGCCTCGGTGACGACCACGTCTTAGGCGTTCGCGGCCCGCTCGGCGAAGAAGAGTACGAAGAAGTTTTCGAGCGAGTTAAAGTTATTCTACAGGATCTTGAGTTATCTCGGGAGTTTGCCGCTCAATCAGTCTGAGTAGCTGATCACGCGACTTCTGCGAATCCCATTTGTAGGAGCCTTGCCCTTCCCACACGATCTCACCTTCCGGATTCACTAAGAAATGGCGCGGGAAAACGTCGACCGCGAAAGCTTTGGTCAACACTCGTTGTTTATCAAACAAAGTCGGCAGCACGATCTCCTGATCTTGCAAGAATGCCTTAGCCAGTTCGAAGTTTTCGGATTTTTCTTCGTCGACGTTGACGGTGACTACTTCCATCTCGGGGCCGGACCAGCTTAGCGAAAGTTGGTTTAACGAGGGCATTTCTTCGAGGCAGGGCGGGCAAGAGTACGACCAGAAGGAAAGCAGCGTCCACTTCTGTTTGAAGTTCTGCGGGGTTAGGACTTTATTGCCGTCGGTGTATTCAAATTGAGGCAGTTTCTTCCGAAGAGTGTCTTGAATCTTGAGTTCACGAAGTGGGCTGGCCCAAGGTTTAGTCTCGAGTTTGGAGAGGCTGTAGATCGCCAGCGACAGCAACAGGATGATGGCGATCGCAACGAGAGCCATCGTGCGATAAGTTTTTCCGATTGAGGGTTCGTTTGGCGAAGCTGAAGAAGACATCCCGAGAAGGTATCTTGACCCGTCAGGGCGGTCAAATCGTCATCGAGTACGTTCTTCTTTTGGTGATCGGCGTGAGTCTTGCCATGCTTATTACGTCGAAGATGGCGTCACGCAATCCCGACAATCCCGGATTCTTGGTTCAAAAGTGGTTCGACATCATCAAAGTGATCGGCGAAGACCTCGCCGACGATCTCGCGCCGGAAGCCGGCACCTAAGTCTTACAGAAAAACCGAATTTCGTTTCTTGAGCTCTTTGTTCAGGCGCTCCTGCATCTTCTCTTGGATTTCTTCGGCAAGTTCCCGCACGAGTTCACGGTCGTTGGCCGACTCCTTCTTATAGGGCAGCTTGATGGGATCCATGAAGATGATCCGCCACTTACTCGGTAACGGGATGATATTCAACGGAAGCGGCAGGACAACCCCGCGCAAAAATCTCGTCAACTTTAGACGGCTCAAATTAACGTGAGTTTCCTCGGCGCCGATGACTAGCGTGGGGACGATGGGCGAACCGGTGAGGAGAGCCATGCGCACGAAACCGCGTTTGAATTCTTGTAGATGGTAGGCTTTAGAAGAAGGCTTGAAATTTCCGTATTCGCCCTCGGGGAACAAAACGACGATCTGCTTTTTACGCAAAGCTTTGATGCCGTTCTCGGTCGTGGCTTCGATAAAGCCGAGTCGCTTTGCCGGAATGGCGGTCGTCTTATTCAAAAACCAAAGATGGTGCGTGAGCACGCGCGGGTAGCGTTTCGAAGCGCGCGTGATCTCGTGATGCAAAACCATCGCGTCAAAACCCGAAACGCCGGAGTGATTGGCGATCACCACGGCGCCGCCGCGTTTAGGAACGACTTGGCCGTTCTCGACCACGACGCGGAAGTAGGTCTTCATCAACTCAAGGAAGAAGTGCGGCAATAACTTGTAGACCAACGTTTCACGGTCGGAATCCAGCAGGTTGCGCAATATTTCGTCGGGCTTAATACGAAAGAGATTCCTCATGATGGCGGAACAATACCTTGTTTTTTTGTTTTCAAGAACGGCCGACTTGTTTATTTTGGGCTATGGAAAAATTTATTCTCGCGCTCGATCAAGGAACCACCGGCAGCCGCGCTTGTTTGGTGAATCACCGGGCCGAAATTGTGGCGAGCGCCGCGCTGGAACATCCCCAGATCTATCCCAAGCCGGGCTGGGTTGAACACGATCCGGAGGCGATTTGGTCTTCGGTCACAGCGACGATCCAAGCGGTGTTGAAGCAATCTAAGATCACGCCCGCGCAAATCGCCGCGATCGGCATCACGAATCAACGCGAAACGATTTTGCTCTGGGATAAAGTGACCGGCAAGCCGGTTTACAATGCGCTCGTTTGGCAATGCAGGCGCACAACCGACTATTGCAATAATCTCAAGAAAAAGCGTGAAGCGAAAATCATCAAGAAGAAAACCGGCTTGATCATCGATCCGTACTTCACCGCCAGCAAGTTGCGTTGGTTGCTCGATAACGTGGAAGGCGCGCGGGCGCGTGCCGCGAAAGATCAATTACGCGCCGGCACCGTCGATACTTTTTTGCTGTGGCGTTTGACCGGCGGCAAAAGTTTTAAGACGGATGTTTCAAACGCTTCGCGCACGCAGTTAATGAACATTGCTAAGGGCGCTTGGGATCCCGAGCTTCTCAAAATCTTTCAAGTGCCCGCCGGCGTTTTACCCGAGATCGTCGCATCGAACGACGACTTCGGCGTCACGAGCGGCGTGCCCGGTTTACCGGACGGAATCCCCGTCACCGGCATTGCGGGCGATCAACAGTCGGCCTTATTCGGGCAAACGTGTTTCGAAGTCGGTTCGAGCAAATGCACGTTCGGCACGGGCTCATTCATCCTGATGAACACGGGCACGAAGATGGTCGTGAGCAAGGCGGGCCTTCTCACCACGATCGCGTGGCGCTTAAAGAACGAAAAGAAAACGACCTTTGCGCTCGAGGGCGGCGCGTTCATTTGCGGCGCGGCCGTGCAGTGGTTACGCGACGAAATGAAATTCATTAAAGAGAGTCGCGAGGTCGAAAGCCTCGCGCGCGAAGTGACCACGACCGACGGCGTTTATCTCGTGCCCGCGTTCGTGGGATTGGGCGCGCCGTACTGGGACCCCGGCGCGAGGGCCGCCATCGTGGGCATGACCCGCGGTACGAACCGTAATCACCTCGCGCGGGCGGCGCTCGAAGCGATGGCTTTGCAAAACGTCGATATTCTCGCGGCGATGGGCAAAGACTTAGGCAAGAGAATGGGCAAAGTACGTGTCGACGGCGGCGCGGTTCGCAATGACTTACTCATGCAGTTGCAAGCCGACTTCCTCGGGGCGACCGTTGAGCGGCCCAAGCAAACCGAAAGCACCGTGCTCGGGGCGGCGTTCCTCGCGGGCTTAGGCGTGGGTTTCTGGGCGAACGTCGCCGAGATAAAGAAAGTGTGGGCGCTTGACCGGGACTTTGAACCCGAGCTCAGCGGCAAAGACCGCAAAGCAAAAATGAACGACTGGCACGCGGCGGTCGCGCGGGTTCGCTAGTGAGCTAGCGCGTTTTGCCGAAGATCGCAAAAATTTCGGTCGGGTCGTACTCGATGTTCAAACCTTGCGCTTGGACCTGGCTTTCGATGAGCTTCACCGCGACCACGAAGGACCGGCGAATGATCTTTTTCTCGGCGTCGGTAAGTTTCTTTTTTCCGCTCATGATTAGATTCACTTTTCGCAGCACGCCGGTGTCTGGAATAAATGTGTTGAATGAAATCTCGGCTAAGCGTTGGCCACCAAGGTCGCGCAGTAAAATCTGGCGAAGTGCTTTCTCCACGCTTTCGCCGTGCGTGATCAGCTGCGACGAATTTTCGGTATTAGCACCTTCGGCATTGATGACGGCCATGCGGAAATAGGGGCGCGGTAGAAGTTGCGACAAGGCTTGCATCAACAACAGTTGGTCGCGAAGCGTGATCTCGCGTTCTGGAATAATGATCCCGTCGTCCCCGCTGAAACGCATGCTTACCTGGCCGCCGAAGAATTTTTCGATCGCCGATTTTACGATCGCTTTGCGCTTTTCGAACACTTTGGTCACTTCGCGCTCGGAAACGCGGGTTAGCCTGACGGCTTCGTCCAAAGTTTTAGCTCTCACCAGTGCTTTCACGGTTCCGCGCAAGTTCTCGGCGCCGAGGCCGATAAAATCCATCGATATCGCGCCGAAGGGAGCATCGTGCACGGTCAAATGTTCACGCTTCGCCACGAGGACGGACGGGGAGAACTCGTCGGCCGCTTGGCAGTAATCTAAAATCAACTTCGCGATACTTTGTTTGATTTTACGGCCGGGAAAAAGCTGCTCGAGCGTTTGCGTAAAATCTTTCGCCGTCGATTTGCGCGCGGCCGTGAAAACATCGATGTGTAAACTAACCCATCCACGCTCTTGCACTAAAAGTTTCGAGCCGGCACCGAGGCGTTCGATGACTTGTTCGTGCATCGTCTTCACGCGTTCGAACTGAGATTGGAAGCGTGCGTGAACCTGCTTATCCCAGTAGTAGCTGATGCCTTTTGGCCCACCGTGATCGCGGGCGTCGCGCGCGGCGAGTCCCGCTTGGGTTTCGTTTTGCCCGATGCCCATCCTAAACCAGTTTTCACGAAGATCGGATTCTCGCATGATGGCGTTAAGGCGCGGGCTTGAATAAAATCTTTCATTCGCGGCCGTGAACGCGGCTTCTAGCTCAAGCAAAACGGCGTCGGCGACGGGGGCGGTGAGGGTCAAACGCGTGGTTTTAAAATCCTGGTAAGGTGAGTGCTTGAGCGCGATCATGCGTTTACCGAACTCTTCAAGGAATAAAACCTTTTGGTAATTCGTTAGCGCGGTGACGAAATCTTTGTTCTTCAAAATTTTGTCGTTCAACTTCTTCATCCACGAGTTTTCGATCAAAATGTGGATATCGTTGCGGCTTAAAGACGCGAGTGCATCGTCGATCCAAGTTTGATTTTGCCGTTCGTCCGCCAAAACCAATTCGGCAAATTCATCGATGAAGGCTTGCCGCAAATACTGATCTTCTTTACGAAGAACTTCGACCGACTCGAGGTCGCGCAGGCAAGTGTCGTTATCGAGCTTCGCGTAAGCCGGTAGATGCGCAAGTAAGATGGAGATGGTGAGCAAAATTTTGATCACGGCAAGAGCTCTTCAATGTCTTCGGCCTTGCCTGTCCATCGGCCGCCGTCGTTGATGCTGTTCGGATCGGCATTTCCTTTGAAGAGTCCGCCGCCCGGTTTCAGCAGAATAAATTTGCCGTTCTCGCCCGCAAAGCCGGTTTCACCGGCGGGGCCGACGATCGGTTGGTAATCCCAAGTGTAAAATTCCGCCCGGCGAACGGCTTCCATCAGTGTACCGAGTACGGCTATTTTCGCTTTCAAAGGAGCCGTGCGAATGGAATGCATGTGCGCGATCGCGCGCGCCAATCGCGGACCGGCCACGCCGAGTTCAGCGGGCCCCGCGATAACATCCGCTTCGGCCGCGGTAAGTAGGGCGGGCGCGCCGGCACCGGCGACGCCTAAATCGTAGCGGCAAGAAGATTTGTCCTCTTTGGCCCAAGCGGGGATCGCGCAGGCGATTAGAATGAGAAAAGCGAAGAGGTGACGCATAGATTTCCTACGGAAAGTAAGTGCAAGGCCAAGACCGCGGGCGCCTTCCCGAGTCGCCAAATTCCTTAGCTATTTCGGACCCCTGCGCGGGCGAGTTTCTGTGGTATTGAACGCCGGGAAACGGGCGTAAAAACCCTGACGATTTCACCGCAATTTGTGTCACTTTTTTAGGGTTGTTTCTTTTCGGACGCTCGCCGCCCCCGTGAGCCGCGCGGAGAGGCCGCCTCGGGGAGGCCCTTAAATTGCTAATTTCTGCCGGGTATTCGAAACTATGACTAAAGCCATTAGCCTTTTCCTCAGTCTAATTCTCGCTCTTCCCGCGTTCGGGCAGGCCTTACCCCAACCGGCGCAAGCGCTCGCGGCGCCCGTGTGCGGTGAGATCGGCGGTGAATTCGAGCAGATCGTTCGCGAGTTTTCAAAAAACTGGAGCGGTGAGCCTGATTTTTGTGAATTCAAAAGATTCACCGCGCTGAACGAGATGATCACCGAAGACATGCGCCACGCGCCCGAGCGTTACGTGCAGCGCATGAATTTTTTGAAAAGCCAAAAGGATGCAAAGCCCGAAGCGATCAACTATTTGCTCCTTTCGCTGCAGGAAACTTGGTTCAACACCTACATCGACGCGATCATCCTTCGCGAGGAAGGCCGTTCGGGCGCTTGGAGCCGCTGGTTGACCATCGGCGCGGCGGGTACCGTTATCGGTTTGCTCGCGCTGCCGTTTACCAAAAAATATTCTTCGAAGCCGATTCGGTTATTTCAAACCGGACTTAAACATTTCTTGCAGAAACGCGCGCTGACTTTCGGTTCCACTTCGGTCACGACGCAGCTCGATCATTTCCGGCCCGAGGTGGGGCGGCAAGCGCCGCAAACTTTCGTGGCGCCACCGCTATTCTTTGCCGGAGATGAAGAGATTCTCGATAACCGAACTTACAAAATCTTTCTTACCGAGATTCAGAACGACGTAATTTCCGCAACCACGGGCGTACTTGGCGGCTGGTTCATCGGCCACGGCGCAAGCGTGATCGTGCGGGACTACGTTGCGAAATCGTGGAGCGAAACGGCCTTCGGGCGTTTCAAGTGGGCCGTGTCCAAGCCCGCCTTGTTCGCAAGCCCCGGAATGATCGCCGGTTTCGCCGTGACCGTCGCGGCCACCAACGGCGTGTCGGATTTCTCTTCCGATTACTTATTCCAAAAGCGCTTCAAAGAAATCCGTTCGAACCTCGGCGTGGAACTTCACGCACTCGCACAGGCTCTGGTTAAAGGCGACGACTTCATGACTTACACCAAGGGCGAAAAGCTAAAGAATGATTTGGCGTTGCAAAACTTCGTGCTCACCCGGGAATTGACCGAGGAGATCGCGGCCGAGGCCGAGTCGACCTCCGAAACGATCTTGCACAGATTTAGCTACTGCATGGAACATCGCGAGAAAATTCTAGTTGAAATGAAAAAGCGATTCGCCAAAAACATCGCCCTCGCGGTTAAGCTTCACGGACGCAACGTAAAGGCCGCGCTCGTTCTTGCGCAAGATGCACAAGCCGTTTTCTTGCGCCAACCGCACGCGCTGACGAGAAATCTAACCGGCGCCAATGATAAGCTCATGATGCGGACAACCTGGCTCCTTGACCCTGCGCAGACCGCCGGTGACCTGTGGATGGATATTGAAAAGGCGGTTAACAATCAACCCGTCGAATGCGTCGATCTGCAGCCCGGCATTCCGTTGTGATTCGAATAAAAGCGCTCGTCTTTATTCTTATTTTACAGCAAGCGGGCGCCACCACCCCGGACCCTGAAGTCTGCCGGCATCTCTTGACCGGCAAAACGACCCGGGCCGCGCAAATCATGAAGTTTGCCCGGCGCGCGGCACTGCTCACGACGATCGCGCAAGTGGCCGTCGTCTTGCCGGAACTCACGCAGTTGCCCGGCTATTTCAGCTCCCGAGAAGCTATCCGGCAGACGAATGATGAACTCGAGCGGGCACCCGGGCGCTCGGGGGAACTCAACGCGCTTTATCTTAGAAATCTTAAAGACCAATTAGTCCGGGAAGAAACCCGACTACAGAAAGCCATCGAAGCCGGTCGAGCCGCGACTTCGCCCGACGGTCGGACAATCAGCGAACTCGAAGAGGAGTTAACGGCGTTACGCGCGCAGTACCCGGCGCTGTTTGAAACCAAGCCGAATTAAAAGGGCGCGTCCTCGTTAGGCGGTGGCGCCGCCGCTTTCCGTTTGGCGGGCCGCGGGCCGCCGCCGAACTTCGCTTCCATTTGGCTGATCTCGTGGATCCAATGAAAGGTGGCCTTCGGGTAATCGGAAGGATTGAGGTAACGCTGATTCGAAGCGGGCAGGTAAATCTGCGTGAAGCCGAGTTTCACGGCCTCTTTCACCCGTTCGGTCGCGAGCGATGCGCCACGCACTTCGCCGGTCAAGCCGACCTCGCCTAAAAAACATGAACGTTGCGGCAGCGGCACTTGCCGGTCACTTGAGATAAGCGCCGCCACCAACGCGAGATCGACCGCGGGTTCGGAAATTTTTAGCCCGCCGACGACGTTGGTGTAGATGTCGCGATTCGAAAGCGAAATGGATGTGTGCTTTTCTAAAACGGCGGACAGCATGTTCACCCGTTGCACGTCGACGCCGATCGAGCTTCGGCGTGGGGAGGGCAGGGGTGAGGTCGTCGTTAACGCCTGGATCTCGCACAACACGGGACGGGTCCCCTCCATCGCGGCGAACACGGCCGAGCCGTACCGGTCATCCGTGCGTTCTTGCAAAAAGAATTCGGAAGGATTCGGTACTTCGCGCAAACCGTCGCCGGCCATTTCGAAAACGCCGAGTTCATTGGTGGCCCCGAAACGGTTTTTCAGAGCCCGCAGTAAACGGAATTGTTGGTGGTGATCGCCTTCGAACGCAAGCACCGTATCGACCATGTGCTCGAGGACCCGCGGGCCGGCGAGCGAGCCGTCTTTGGTGACGTGCCCAATGATGATGACGCTGGTTTGTTTCGTTTTCGCTAAGTTCAAAAGTCGGGCGGCGCACTCGCGCACTTGGCTGACCGAACCCGGCGCGCTTTCGACGTCGGAAGTGAATACGGTTTGGATAGAATCGATGATCAAAACATCCGGCTGCATTTCGAGCGCGGTATTCATGATCGTGTCTAAAGAACTCTCGGAAGCGAGTTCAACTTTTTCGTCCTTGAGGCCGAGCCGGCGCGCGCGCAACGCGGTTTGCTGCACACTTTCTTCGGCGGATACGTACAGGACTTTCGCCTTTTGCCCGGCCAGCCTGCCGGCGATTTGCATGACGAGAGTCGACTTACCGATCCCCGGATCGCCGCCGAGCAGAATGTAGCTGCCGCGAACCAGTCCTCCGCCCAGGACGCGATCCACTTCGCCGATGCCGGTCGAGGTGCGCTGGCCCGAATCTAAGGAAGGCGTATCGATTAAATTATAGACGTCCATACCGACGCCGCCACCGGTTGCGCGTGCCCCAGCGGCACCCGCGCCTGAGGCATTACGCCCGTTGACCCAACCTTTGCGGTCCGGCGTCGTTTTTTCTTCGACGAATGTATTCCACTCGCCGCAATCACTACAGCGGCCTTCCCATTTTGAGCGGTGCGTTCCGCAGCTTTGACAGACGTAAGTGGTTCGCTGTTTTGCCATGCTGAATCGCTAACACGGGGTAGGGCTGGATCAAAGATAATTATTTCCGCTCTGGTCTGTTCCGAGAACCGGATTTCTTTTATGATTATAAATACCCAAACAAACTGAAAGCACCAAGGACAGGAGGCGGTAGTTTGAAGTTCGGATCCTTCGTCTTTGCAGTGATGATTTTATTTCAAGCGCGCTCTTTCGCGCAAACCGTACCGTCAACCGATGATGCCGGACGAACCGCTTTTAAAACCGGCGTCGAAGCTTTTCAGGCGAAACAATTCGAGCAGGCCGAAAAATATTTAAGCCAAGTGCCCGAGCTGGGCGGCTATCTTTCGCTCTACAAACACTGGTACCTAGGGCAGGCGTTGCTCGAGATCGGTAAACATAAAGAGGCCGAGCCCGAATTCCTGAAAGTCATGCAAGGTCCCGCATCGAGCGAATTGAAATACCAAGCGCAATTTTTCTGGGGCGACGCCGCCTTGAGACAACAAAAATACAGCGAAGCCAACGTACGCCTTTTCCCGCTCGAGAAAAAATGGCGCCGTTCGTACCGGTTGCCCGAAGTTGTTTACCGCCTCCTGCAAGCCGATTTGAAGATGGGGCGCACCGACAGCGGGTGCCGCCGCGCCCGCAAACTCTATTCGGATCACCCCGCGCACGCTTTAGTGATCGGGTGGGGCCACGATCTTAAAAATACCGAAGTCGACGGCAAGAAACTGAATTGCGGTTTGGCGAAGGATGACTTTAAAGAGCGCGTACGCTCCCTCCAATGGGCCGGCGAAAGCGAAAAGGCCCACAAAGAAATCACCGAAGTTATGGGCAAGTTGCCCGAGAGCGAAAAGCTAAATATCGATATGGTATTGGCGAACTTTTTGGTGAACGAAGGTTTCGCCGACGACGGCTTGAATCTTCTTATTCGTTACTACCCGAAGCAGAAATCGGATTTAAATTATTTGTCCTTGCTAGGTAAGGCCGCCGCGCGCTCGGGCGAATACCAAACCGCGGTGGGTGCTTACGAACGCGCCAATTCGCTCAGCCCAAAAAGCAAGAAGGGCCGCGAGGCTTTGTACCAAGCGGCTTATCTGTCGTACCAATTTCAAGATTACGACGGCGCCGTTCGCAAGTTCCAATTGTTCGCCAAACTGAATCCCAAATCTGGTTTGGCCAAGGATGCCCAGTGGCACTTGGCCTGGTTGCAATATCTCCGCAATGATTTTAAGGGCGCCCTCGCGCGCTTCGAAGACGTAAGCAAAGGCTCGAAGAAGAAACGTAAGCAGAACGATTCTCTGCAAGAGCGGCTCAATTACTGGTCGGGCATGGCCAACATCCGCTTGAAAAAATGGCCCGAGGCAAAAGTCGCTTTCGAGTCTATTACCGCCCGCAATCCTTATTCATACTACGGCCTCGCGGCGCAGGCCCGGCTCGACGGTATCTTGGCCAAACTGGAAGAGAATAAGCCCCGCATTCCCGCAGCCTTAAAAGCAATGCCGATGGAAAGCGGCGGCTCAGTGCCCGCGGCCGTCGAAGAAAAAGAAAGCGAAGAAGATCTCGCCGACACCACCACGGAGCAAGACACGGTACCCGTACTCACGGAAGAATCGGTTGAGGACGAAAGCATTCAAGCCTCGGCCTTCAAAGATCCCGCGATGCGTGCGCGCATCGACGTCGCGAACAAATTAATTGAATTGGGCTTGCCCGATCTCGCGCGCTGGGAATTATGGGAAGTCGAGAAGCGCACGCGGAATCAACAGTACCTCCGCCAACTTATCTCCGCTTACGAAAATATCGGCTCGTTCAACCGGAGCGCCAGCATCGCGGAACTCAGTTTCGGTAAAGACCGCGAACGCGACGGTCTCGACGGTGGCCGGGCTTTGTGGCAATCGACCTTCCCCCAGGCGTTCGGCGCTTACGTGAGCAAAGCGTCCGGCAAATTTTCGGTCGCGAGCGAGTGGGTGTGGGCGATCATGCGGGCGGAAAGTTTGTATAAACCCGACGTCGTTTCACCCGTCGGCGCAAAAGGCCTCATGCAGCTGATGCCTTTCACCGCGAATAACTTGCGCAAACTCGCGGGCGAATCGACCGTTGAGCCAAATGATTTATTGAACCCTGAAATCAATATTAATTTAGGCGCGCAATACTTGGCGCGATTGGGTCAAAAATTCAAAGGCCAACTTCCGCTCGTCGCCGCGGCGTACAACGCGGGCCCTCACCGGGTCGAAGGTTGGCTGGTCAATTTCGGTCACCTTGAAACGGACGAGTTCGTTGAACACATCCCCTTCCTGGAGACCCGCAACTACGTGAAGAAAGTCGTTCGCAACCACACGTTTTACCGTCGTTTGTACGCGAAAGATCTTTTGCCGCCGGCGTATCTCGCGAAGGCCTTAGGGGTTCCGATCCCCACGCGCGCTTCGACCCGGGAATCCTGGGATTCACTCTAGGGTTCCAGATCTTGTTGACTTGAATAGGGCTCTTCTGGAGAACTTAATGACTCCAAAGGAGCTCGTCGTATGGTTCTCTTTAAAAGCGTCTTTATTTCCTGCCTCATCTTTACGGTGGGCCTTACCGCCTGTACCAAAAAATCGAATCTCGAATACGGCTTAGACGTTAAAGACACGCTTCGGATCAACATCGAGCAAGAGCCACCGTCACTCGATTGGTCAAAGGCCGTCGACGTGACTTCCTCGCTCGTCACCAACAATCTGATGGATGGTTTGCTCGAATACAATCTCGCCGACCCCGAGCTCGGCGTCGTCGCGGCGCTGGCGACCGATTGGAAGGCGTCCGACAACGCTAAGGTTTGGACGTTCACGATTCGAAAGGGCGTCAAGTGGACCGACGGTGTGGAGTTTACCGGCCAACACGTGATCGACGGCTGGGAGCGTTTGCTCGACCCAAAAGTGGCTTCCGAGTACGCGTACTTCTTGTTCGACGTTAAAAACGCGAAAGCCTTCAACGGCGGCAAGATCAAAGACTTCAAAGAGGTCGGGATCAAGTTCAATGACGAAGGGCAATTGGTCGTCGAACTCGAAAAACCGATGAGCTTCTTCCCCATGCTGCTCACGCACCACGCGACTTTCCCGGTCCGCAAAGATCTGATTGAGAAGCACGGCGACCACTGGACCGACCCGGATAAAATGGTTTCGCTCGGCCCGTACAAATTGAAACTTTGGGATCACGACAAGAACTTGGTGATGGAGCGGTTCGACGACTACTACGGCGAGAAAGCAAAGATCAAAAATATCTTGTGTTACATGATAAACGAGTACTCCACGGCGATGAATCTGTTCGAGGCCGGCAAACTCGATTTCTTGTACAGCCTGCCGTTTAAAGAACTTCCAATTTTAAAAACGAAGCCGGGCTTTCGTAAAAATATTTTGCTCTCGTCTTACTACTACGGTTTCAATATCAAGAAAGCGCCGTTCGATAACGTGAAGGTCCGCAAAGCCTTCGTGCACGCGGTCGACCGTAAGCAGATCACCGATTTGCTCGCCGCCGACCATACGCCCATGCGCGGGTGGATTCCGCCGGGCATGTTCGGCTACGAAGAGAACCGCGGCTTGAAATTTGATCCCGAATTAGCGCGCAAGTTGATGGACGAAGCCGGGTTCAAAGACCGCGCAAAAGTTCCGCGCATTAACTTGGCGTTCAACACCAACGAGAATCATCAGCGCATCGCCGAGAACGTGCAGGCGCAGCTCAAAAAGAATTTAGGCGTCGAAGTGCAAGTGCAAAACGAAGAGTGGAAAGTCTACCTCTCGCGTTTGCGCACCGATACGCCCAGCATTTACCGACTCGGCTGGCTGGCCGATTTTCCCGACCCCTCGACGTTCATGTCGCTCATGACCTCCGTGTCGGAAAATAACCACACCAACTGGAGCAGCAAAAAGTACGACGAGTTAGTTTCCGAAGGCGGGGCCGCGCTCGATAAAGAAAAACGTCGCGCGATCTATTCCGAAGCGCAGAAGCTCCTGACGGAAGACGAGGTGCCGGTGATGCCGGTCTACGCCGCCGCCCGGCAAGTCATGATCTCCGAGCGCACGCAGAATTTTCCGCTCAATTCGATCGAGCGCTATTTATTTAAGGGAGTTTCCTTTAAGTGATCGGCCGTTTGTGGGGAACGGGGACGGCCCTTCTGGTCGCCTCCATCATTCTTTTAAGTTTCTTTAATTACGAGATTCCAACGCCGCTCGTTTACCTGACGGCGTTAGCGTTCTTCGGGGGCGCCGGCGTTTTTATTTTTACGCGCGGGCTGACCATTTACGTAATCAAAAGATGTTTGGGCGCCGTGTTCGTCATGTGGGTCATCGCCACGTTGACGTTCGTTTTGCTGCGTACTTTACCCGGCGGGCCGTTTGATTCCGAAAAAGCCTTGCCGCCCGAAATTTTAGAAAATCTCGCTAAGAAATATAAATTGAACGAGCCGCTGATCAATCAGTACGGCGATTACATGTATAACCTTTTGCAGGGCGATCTTGGGCAAAGCTATAAGTACATAAACCGCGGCATCACTTCGATCATCGCCGAGAGCCTGCCTAATTCTATCCAACTCGGCGTTTACGCTCTCATCATTTCGTACATGATCGGCATCCCGATGGGGATCCTCGCGGGCTGGAAGCGGGGGAGCTGGGTGGATTTCTCGAGCATGATGGTCGCCATGAGCGGGCAATCGCTGCCGAGTTTCCTCATCGCGCCGATCTTCATCATGGTCTTCGCCAAGCAACTCGGATGGCTCGAACCCGCGCTTTGGGAAGGGCCGACCTATTACATCATTCCGATGGTGGTCTTAGGCATTAGGCCGGCGGCCGTGATCGCGCGGTTGACCCGCGCGTCGGTCTTGGAAGTGATTCACTCGGATTATATCCGCACCGCCCGCGCGAAGGGGCTCGATCAAAAAACGGTTTTGTTTAAACACGTCCTGCGCAATTCGCTGATCCCTGTTTTAAGTTTATCCGGTCCTTTGGCGGCGGCGATCTTAACCGGTTCGTTCGTGATCGAGCAAATTTTTGCCATCCCGGGCATCGCTAAACATTTAGTATTGAGCGTAACCAACCGGGATTATCCGCTGATCCTAGGCACGACGTTGTTGTTTTCGTTAATATTGGTGGTGGCGAACCTAGTCACCGATTTGTTGATCGCGATCGTTGATCCGCGCGTAAAGATGGGATGACCGAGTTTGGGAGCAAGTAAAACGACGGGCCGGAGCCTGCAGCATGAAGCTTGGATCGCGCTACGCAAAAACAAAGTTGCGATGGTTTCCGGATTTTTAATTATTTTTGTCTGCGCCGTGGCCTTGCTCGCGCCTTGGATTTCGCCGTACCCCTTCGACGAGCAATATTTGGATCAAGTCTTGGCCGGCCCGAGTGAACGGCACTGGTTCGGTACCGATTCGCTCGGCCGCGATATGCTTTCACGCTTGATCTACGGTGCGCGCATTTCGATGGCGGTCGGCGTGATTACGGCCTTCGTTTCTTTGATCATCGGCACGGCTTACGGCGCGCTCGCCGGTTGGTTCGGCGGTTGGACCGACTCGGCGTTGATGCGAATCATCGATATCCTCGACTCGATCCCTTCGATCATTTTATTAATCCTGGTGAAACTCGTTTTCGAAGCGGCCGACATCATCGGCAATCCGGAGCTGAAAGCTTTGACCAGCATGTTGCTCGCGCTCTCGTTAGTGAGTTGGGTTTCGCTCGCGCGTGTCGTGCGTGGACAGGTTTTGCAGGTGAAGCAAATGTCTTACGTCGAGGCCGCACGCTCGATGGGCGCTTCGCAGCTACGCATGGTCGCCCAGCATATTTTGCCGAACATTTTGGGCCCGGTGATCGTGTTGCTCACGTTCCAAATTCCGTCGAACATCTTAGCCGAGAGTTTTCTCAGCTTCCTCGGCCTAGGTCTCCAGCCGCCGTACTCAAGCTGGGGCGTACTTGCTAACGACGGCTGGCGTTCAATGTCTTCTTACCCACACTTGATGATCACCCCGGGCGTCGCCATCTTCGTGGCCATGCTTGCGTTCAATTTACTCGGTGACGGTCTGCGCGACGCTTTTGATCCGCAAATGCGCGGGCGCGCTTAGGCGCGCACCGCTCAGCCGGCGATTCGTTTTGCTGGTGCGCCGATTACAAGCGCTAGGGATTCAGCAAAATCGCCGAGAGCTGCTCACGGAACAACACCTGCGCACCCCAAGCGTTCACGTCCCTCCGTGAATCTTTCGCGGCCGTGACCGCTTCCGGCACGCGCAACAGCCCGCCGACTTTCGCGGTCGTCGCAGTGTTCAAACGAGTTTCTATCAAAATCCGTTGCGCTTGCGCGGGCGTGAGGAACGGATTCACTTCGCGCATCAACGCGACCGTTGCCGCCACTTGCGGCGTGGCGCCGCTCGTGCCGCCGAAATCTTCGAACACACCGTTCGGCCCCGCGAGCGTGTGCAACTTTTCACCGTAGGCCGCGACGGTGATGCGTTCGCCGAAGTTGCTCCAAACGGGAACGGAATCGTCTTTTCTTAATGCTCCGACGATGATCGAACCGGTGTCGTCTTTTTTCTCCTCCGAAAGTTCCGCGCTATAATTGCCCGCGGCGCTCACGATGATCACGCCGGCCTTCAACGCGAGACGAACCGCATCTCGGGTGCCGACGAACGTTTCGCTCGAGCCGTTCGCGGTTTGATTTTCGAGCACGATGATTCCCACCTGCGGAATGGTCAGCGCTTTAAGAATGCAGGCCGCGGTGGCCTCTTCTTTGTCGAGGTCATCGGTGCTGTCGTAATTGTAATTCTGCAGCGGTACGATCTTCGAATTGTAGGCGATGCCGTTCGTACCCGTACCGTTCAGTACGCCGACCATGATGGAGGCTACCGAGGTCCCGTGGGTCGCGAAACCGCCGTCGTTAACGACCCCGGGTTCATCGCGGTCTCCTAAGTCGGCTTTGTATTCTAACAACATGTTTGCGAGTAAGTCGGGTTCGTCGTGGTAATAACCGGCATCGCAATCGGCGATGGTGACGCCCTTGCCGGTGGCGAGTGGCCAAGCTTGGCGTACGCCCAGCTTTTCGATCCACCATTGTCCGGCGAATTCGGCGTCGCCTATTATCGGACCTTTCTCAACCGGCGGCGGTACGTCCGGCAAAAAGCGGCCGGAAAAGCCACCCGCTTCCCGGAAGTCGAATTTCGGATTGTGATCGAAATAGTAAACGTCATCAAACCGGACCGCATCGTCCGAAAGCCGGGCAATCCGGTCCATTTGCCGTTCGGACAATCCGAAGCTCATCTTCTTAAGCGGCGTATTGGTATACATGACGACCGAAGGCCGACCTTTGAAGACCGACCGGACCTGCGCGTGGGCGAGCCCAGGCGGCACGGCAAACGCGAGCAAAAAGCTGAGCTTCAAGATGTGCATAGTATTCCCCCCGGAATGATGAGGGAACAGCGTAGGAAACGATGCGCGGCCGCGCCAGATATATAAACAACGCAACGCCGGGCGTCCGGTCGTCGTCTTACCCGTGGTTCATTTACCCGCGCCGGCGCGGGTAAATGAAATCTGAATATTAAACGTTAAACCGGAACAACATGATGTCGCCGTCACTGACAACGTAGTCCTTGCCTTCGGAACGGTACTTGCCGGCTTCTTTCACGGCGGATTCCGACTTGAAGTTCAACAGGTCTTCGTAGTGATACGTTTCGGCCCGGATAAAACCACGCTCAAAATCGGTGTGAATCACGCCCGCGGCGCCCGGTGCTTTCGTGCCTTTGCGGATGGTCCACGCGCGAACTTCTTTTTCACCGGCGGTGAAATAGGTGATCAGGTTTAAAAGCGAGTAGGCCTCGCGAATGAGCCGGTTAAGACCGGGTTCTTTGATGCCCATCGAATTCAAAAATTCACCGCGCTCGGAAGGTTCAAGCTGCGAAATCTCGGCTTCCATTTGCGAACAGATCTGCAGGGAGAGATTACGTTCTGATTTGGCGCGCTCGCTCACGAGGTCGGCCATCGCGCTTTTCCCCGCGAGGAACTCATCTTCCGAAACGTTGCATACGTAAAGCGTAGGCTTCGCGGTAAGCAAGTGCATCTCGTACATGATCTGGACTTCTTCTTCGAGAACGTCGACCGTACGCGCCGGCTTGCCGTCCTTGAGTGCATCAAAAAGTTTCTTGGTGATGTTGAACTCGTTCTTTAGTTTGGGATCTTTTGCGGCGAGCTTTTCGATTTTTTTGAAGCGCTTTTCGACCGAGTCTAGATCGGCGAGCATGAGCTCGGTGTTGATGATGTCGATGTCGCGCATCGGATCAACCGTGCCGGCCACGTGGATCACGTTAGGGTCGACGAAGCACCGAACCACGTGCACAATTGCGTCGGTCTCGCGGATGTTGGACAAAAACTTATTGCCCAAACCCTCACCCTGCGAAGCGCCTTTGACGATGCCCGCGATGTCGACGAACTCGATGACCGTGGGCACCTGATTCTGAGGCTTTACGAATTTCGAGATTTCACCCAGGCGGTCATCCGGAACGGTTACGACGCCTACGTTCGGGTCGATCGTGCAAAACGGATAGTTCGCCGCCTCGGCCTTCGATGCGGTAAGTGCATTAAACAAAGTTGATTTGCCGACGTTCGGCAGTCCTACGATTCCAGCTTTTAAACCCACATCACACTCCTATTTATTAAATTCGGTACTTGCGGCCTGGAGGCCCTTGGCCGACCAAAGCTCCGCGCCCTTGATCGCTTGATTCAAATAATCGGGCATCTTGGACATTTCGTCTTTCGCAAAGTTATTCAAAACCCATTCGTGAACTTCCATCACGGCTTTACGTTTCTCGCCGTCGTCCCCAACGAAGACCGGCGGCCGGCCCACGCCCAACCGAAGCCGGCCGTAATCGTTGGTGCCCAGCAGTTGGTGAATATTGCGAATCCCGTTGTGGCCGCCGTGCCCCCGCGCCCGCTGAAATTTCATCTGTCCGAACGGGACGTCCACCTCATCGTGCACCACCAGCAGATCGTCGACCGTCATGTTATAGAAGCTCAACGCCGGTTGCACGGATTCGCCGGACAAATTCATAAATGTCTGCGGTTTCATGATGAGAACCTGCTCAGCGCCGATCTTAATTTTCTGCGTTTCGGCTTTGAATTCGGACTTGAACGAACGGGAACCGCCGAAGGCCTCCGCGAGCGCATCGATAAAAAGAAAACCAATATTGTGACGGGTGAGTTGATATTTCGTACCCGGATTGCCGAGCCCGACGATGAGTTTCATGCCACTCCAATAAAAAAACGCCGTCTCCGGCGTTTTTCAGTGTTGAATACGCCGTCTCCGGCGTTTTTTCAGTCTTAAGCCGCCGAAATCAGATTCCGGCGGTCTACAACTCTGTACAAACAGAGTTCCGAAATTACTTCTTCGCCGGAGCCGCTGCCGCGCCCGGAGCCGCCGCGCCTGCCGCGGGTGTTGCACCCGGTGCCGCCGCCGCTGCGGGATCAACAACCGCTGCCGCAAGAGCTTCTTCTTTCACTTCCGCGCAAGTAACGATGGTTTCATCGCTCGAAGTGATAACCTTTACGCCGGCCGGGAACTTGATGTCCGAAACGTGTTTCGATTCGTTCAAGCCGAGGTCGGATACGTCGAGGGTGAAAGACTCGGGAATTTCGAGGGGCAGAGTTTCGATCTCAACGTCACGGCGAACAACCGTAACCAAACCGCCTTCGGCGGTACCGGCGGCTTTACCTTCGATGATGATTTTAACGTTAACGCGAACTTTTTGCGTCATGTCGGGAGCGAAGAAATCCAAATGAATGGGCTGACGGGTTACGGGGTGAATGTCGTGGCTTTTGCGCAAGACTTTCAAGCCGTTGATCGTCGAATCGGCAGATTCAAGCGTGATCACGCGGTTTTCAAAACCACGCGAGGAGAACTTAACCGCGTCATTGACCGGGATCGCGATGGTGAGGGGCTTGGTCTTCGGTCCGTAAACAACGGCGGGAACGGTGCGGTTGTTACGAAGACCGCGCGAGGTGCTCTTGCCGGGTTCGCGAGTCGTAGCAGCTACGGTAAGAGTTTGGTTCGTCGACATGTATTAGCTCCTCAGCTCAAGTGATCGTAAAAAATCACGCAATGTTTAAAGTGATTTATGCGGAAATCACGTCATTTATAAGAGTGATTTCACTAGAAATCACGCAATATCTGAAAGTGATTTCGGCAGAAATCACGCCAATTCAGATCAGTTATCGAAAAGTGCGCTCACGGAATCAAACGTATAAATCCTGCGAATCGCTTCGGCCACGACGGGCGCCACCGAGATCACGTGGAATTTTGGTGAGTTCCGTGCGGCTTCGCTTAACGGGATGGTGTCGGTGACCCAAACCTTTTCGACGCCGCATTCCTGCAATCGTGTTAACGCCGGGCCCGAAAGCACCGGATGAGTCGCGACCGCAAACACCTTTTTTGCCCCATTGTTCAGCAGGCTGTCAACCGCTTGGCAGAGGGTTCCGGCGGTATCGATCATATCGTCTAAGATAATGGCGACCTTGCCCTTAACGTCCCCGATGAGGTGGAGAGCTTTGGCCTCGTTGGGACCCGAGCGGCGTTTGTCGATGATCGCGATGGAAGCTTCAATGCGTTTCGCGAAAGCCCGCGCCCGCTCAACGCCACCGGCGTCGGGACTGACCACGGCAAATTGTTCACCAAAACCCATTTGGTCGCGCCACGCGCGCGCGAGGGTCGGGATCGCGAACAAGTGATCGACCGGACCGTTGAAAAAACCTTGGATCTGGGAGGCATGAAGATCGACGACGACCATGCGATCTGCACCCGCGACTTTTAAAAGATCGGCCACGCATTTTGCCGAGATGGGAGCGCGCGGGGCCACTTTGCGGTCCTGGCGGGCGTAACCGTAATAAGGCATCACGAGGGTCACTTCATTCGCCGAGGCGCGCTTAAGCGCATCGAGCATCATGAAGGATTCCATGTAGTTTTCGTTCACGGGTGGATTCGTGCTTTGGATCAAGAAGACGTTGCAGCCACGAACACTTTCGTGGATCTCAACCTGAATTTCCCCGTCGGCGAAGCGGCCGATGTCGCAGTGACCGAGCTCGACGCCCGCGGCCTGCGCCACTTTCCGCGCGAAGTCGATGTTCGAGTTGCCCGAGAAAATCTTCATTCTTGTCATTAGGTGCTCTGTTCTATCAGCGACATGAACTGGCGAATAGCTTTGGCCCGGTGTGAGATTTGATTTTTCACCGCGATTCCCAGTTCGGAAAAAGTTTGTTCTTTGCCTTCGGGAATAAAAACCGGATCGTAGCCAAAGCCGCCTTTGCCTTTAGCGCTTGTCGCGATCGTGCCGGTGACCACGCCTTCGACGACGTGCTCAACTCCTGCGGGATCGTAGGCAACGAGCACGCAGCGAAATTGCGCTTTGCGGTTTGCCGCCGACCGGATCTGCACCATCTTCAGGAGCTTCGCGACGTTCTCGCCGTCGGAGGCTTTCGGGCCGGCGTAGCGTGCGGAGTGAACGCCGGGCAAGCCGCCGAGACCGTCCACTTCGAGACCGCTATCGTCGGCGATCACCCACGCGCCGGGCTTCAACGCTTTTAATGTCTTCGCTTTGATGCGCGCGTTATCGGTGAAGGTCTGTCCGTTTTCGGGAGGAGGATAGTAGTTCGCGAGCTCACCGACCGAATGGATGTCGACGCTACCGCCGATCAAATTGCGAAACTCGTTGAGTTTGCCCTGGTTGGTGGTGGAGATCCAAAGCTGAGGCGCGCTCATGATGTTCTCATACGAGGGGATAATATTTCCCGATGATTTCGGCTTGTTTAGCGAACAGCGTTTTGCAGCCTTCCATCGCCGAGATCGTCATAAGATCCATTTGTGCTTTGGTGAACGTTTGACCTTCGGCGGTGCCTTGCACTTCGACGAACTCTTCCTTCGAGGTGAGGACAAAATTCATGTCGGTGCCGCAGGCCGAATCTTCTTCGTAATTCAGATCAAGCAACAGACTGTCGTTAAGTAATCCGACGCTGACTGCGGCGACGTAATTCTTAATCGGCAATTTCGAAAACGCGCCTTGGTTTTTCAAAAAATTAAGCGCCATCGCGAGCGCGACGAACCCGCCGGTAATCGCGGCGGTGCGCGTGCCGCCGTCGGCCTGCAGAACGTCGCAATCAATTTGTATTTGTCTTTCGCCCAGCGCTTTCAAATCAACGGCGGCGCGGAGCGAGCGCCCGATCAAACGCGAGATCTCCTGCGTGCGGCCGCTGTTCGCCGCTTTTTCGCGGTTCATGCGCGTGTGCGTGGAGCGGGGGAGCATTCCGTATTCGGCCGAAACCCAACCTTGACCCGTCCCTTGGAGCCACTTGGGCACGGTTGAGTCGACACTGGCCGTGCACAAAACGCGCGTGTGACCGAATTCGATGGTAACGCTGCCTTCGGCGTGACGGCTGACTTCCGGAACGATGGTGACCGGCCGCATCTCACTGAGCTTTCGATTGTCTAAACGCATGGGTCGGTTTTAGGGGAGCGCTTTGGATTTGTCCATGGAATCTTTGTATGATTTCAGGCCACGATAGATGTCCTCGGCCATGCGCCGCTGGTGCGTTTCCGAGGTGAGTTCCTGTAAATCAGCCGCGTTAGTGATGAAGCCGAGTTCGATCAGCGAAGAGGGCACGCTCATCTGGCTTAGGACGTAGAACGGCGCCTGGCGAATGCTATTGGTTTTGCTTTTTTTACTTCCGCGCCAATTCATCTTCAATGACTTGCTCAGTTGTGAACTGCGGAGCACGCGGTCACCGTCGAGAAGATCTCCCACGATCGCCGAGACATCGCTCGGAAAGGCGTTGCGTTCTAGGTAAGGATAGCGCACTTGCACATCGGTCCCGTCGCCCGAATTTTCCCGGTGGGCAAGCATCATCGATTCCTCATCGGGCGGGAGCTGATTTTGAAAGTAGAATTCGGCCCCGTGAGCCTTGAGGTCGGGGCTCGAGTTGACGTGAATGCTAATGAAGACATCGGCCTTCATCGCGCGCGCGACGTGAGAACGTTCGCTCAACGAAATAGCGCGGTCGCTATCCCGGGTCATTAATGGTTTGAACGCCCGGTCTTTCTTGAGCAGCGCAAAAACTTTGCGGCTCACTTCGAGCGTGATGTCGGCTTCCTTGTGCGCTTCGCGAACGGCGCCGTCATCGATCCCGCCGTGACCCGGATCGACGATGACCGTCATGGCCTCAACGTTCGTGGATGCTAAGGCCGGTTGGAACGCCAGCAATCCGAACGCACCGGTTAGCCAAGAGAGCGCGGTAAAGGACGCGATGAAAAAACCTGTTGAACGCATGTTTCTATTTTAAACGTGGATTTAGACGGGGAGTAAAAAAAAGCGACCTGGAGGGTAAGGAGGGGTACCAGGCCGCTTGGGGGGAGCCTGACCGTAGAGCAAGCGGGGTGCCAACTCTCCGCTCATTTTGTGGCAGATAGAAGCGAACCTTATAGAACGATTTACTGATGGAAAATTTCAAATTCTGCTTAAGGTTAACGGTGGATTGTTTTCAAGTAGTTGAAATTCATCGGTTTGATTTTATGCGTCACGAGGCTTTTTTCCTCTCGGCGAGCGTGGTTCCATGCCGGACAGCTCCGGTAAAAAATTCTCCCTTAACCTAGACGTCCGACCAGCCGATGAGAAGACCTAACAGGAGTTCCATCATGAGCTTACGGCACAAAATCTCGATGTTGGTCGCGGTCACCGGAATGGCTATTTTGCCGTTCGCGCACGCCGAGGACGATTTTGAAACCGAAGTGGAAGAATCCATGGCCGAGCGAGACGCCACCACGGCGCAGGCCCGTGCCTCGCGCGCCCGTGCCGAGAAGGAAGAACTCGAAGCGGAACGCCAGAAGAAAGATGCCCAAAAGGTAAAAGCCGCCGCCGACGCTCGCCACAAACAGGCCGAGCTCGAATTGATCCAACTCGAAAAAGACATTAAGACTTCGCGCGCGGAACAAGAACAAGCGAAGAAAGATAAAGCGGCGGCGGAGAAAGCCATCGCCAAAGATGAGGCAAAGCTTAAAGAAGGGCTTACTTTTCTCCAAAAACTACGCGGCGAGAACGATGCCCTCCGCAAGATTCGCGATGAACAGGTAGCGAAGTTGGCGGCGCTCGCCCAGAAAACGACCGAGACGCAAAACGGTGCGAAGGCCGAGCAAGCGGCGCTCGAAGCCGGTAAGAAAGAGCTCGAAAAAGGCAAAGCCGATTTAAAAGGCGCGCAAGAACGCTTGGCGAAAGCCGAAACCGAAAACGCGAAAAAGAAATCGGACCTCACCGCTCAGCTTGAACAACTGAAAACGCTACATAAGACAAACAAAGACAAAACCGACGCCGCCGAAAAAGAGATCCTTGAAAAGCGCCGTGCGATTAGCCGCAAAGAAGAAGAAGTGCGCAGTGCCGAGAGCGAAATCAAAGCCGGCGAGGGGCGCATGAAAGATGCGGAAGACCGTCTTAGCGAACTCTCAGCGACGGCCAAGGGCCGTGAAGCCGAGCTTCAGCGCCGCGAAGCCGAAGCCGCGAAAACCTTAGAATCGCGCGAAGCGAAAGAAGCTTTGATCGCCGTAAAGAGCGCCCAGGCCGGGCAAACGATCGCCAATACCCGGGCCGCTTCGCCGAACGATAAGAACCTAAAGGTAGAGCTGCGTTCGCCGACGAGCGCGAAAATGACGATGTCGAAAGAGTGCGGCGTCTATGAAAAGCCCGACGCGAAATCTAAAATGCTCGGCAAGAAAAAAGCCGGTACGGTTTTGAGCGGCCGCGCGAGCGGTGAGTGGGTCGGCTACGCGCTTAAAGATCAGCGCGTAGTCTACGTAAATAAAAGCTGTTTTTAAGCGACGTTTTAGTTGAAGTTGTGGTGGGTCATCCAGATGTCATCCACGAACTTCGTCATGTAATTGCGAACGCCGTCCGAAAGGATGACCACGCAATTCTGGCCCGCTTTGAGCTTGGGCGCTTGTTGCATTACGCCGACCATCGTCGATCCGCTGGAACCGCCGCACAAAAATCCTTCTTCCCTGATTAAGCGCCGTGCGAGTTGAAAAGATTCAGGGTCACGCGTCTTTACCCATACGTCGATGAGTTTGCGATCTAAAACGTCGGGGATGAAATCGTAACCGATGCCCTCGACTTGGTAGCCGGCCACTTTGTCCTCACCCGCGAGAATCGAACCTACGGGATCGACGCCGACCACGATGCAATTCGGATTTTTTTCTTTGATTCGTTTCGCGGTGCCGGTGATCGTGCCGCCGGTGCCGGCCGATACGACGAGCATATCGACTTGGCCGTTCAGGTCTTCCAAAATTTCTTGGCCGGTGCCGTTGTAATGCGCCATCGGGTTTGCGGGATTCGCGTATTGATCGAGGATGTGCGCGTTCGGCAATTCTTTTTGCAAGCGCGCCGCGACGCCGATGTGGCTTTCGGGACTGTGCGAGGCCGCCTCGGTCGGCGTGCGAATGATCTCGGCGCCGAGCGCATTGAGGATCACTTGTTTTTCGCGGCTCATTTTTTCGGGCAACGTGATGATCACGCGGTAACCGAATACGGCGCCGGCCAACGCGATACCGATGCCGGTGTTGCCGCTGGTCGGTTCGATCAACGTGTCGCCGCGTTTAATGCGGCCCGATTTTTCCGCTTCGATGACCATGTTGTATCCGATGCGGTCCTTGACCGAGCCGCCCGGATTTAAAAATTCGCATTTTGCGTAGACGTTGCACGGCAGATCTTTAGTGATTTTATTAATCTTCACGAGGGGCGTACGGCCGATGGCCTCGAGAATGTTATTGAATTTCATGTTGGCTCCGGTGAAGACAATTTGCTCTAGCAGCTTTAAGTTTTGCCACAGTCCTGAGCTTGCGACAATAGGCACGGGGGTTGTCAATTGGGTTTCAGATGGCAAGCTGGACCAAAAAAGTCTTTTCGTTTCACGCAATTAAGAATACTTTTCATTAACATGAAATCACTCACAGGCGCCCCGTTTTTCGAAACCCTCATCATTTCGCATGTTGAAGGCGAGCCCGGATTAACCCGGCGTTTGCGCGAAATGGGTTTCCATACGGGATGCGAAGTCCGCGTACTTGGGCAGGCGCCGTTCAACGGCCCGCTCGTGGTGCAACTGCACGACAGCGTCTTGGCTTTGCGGCAGGCAGAAGCCGAATGTCTGTTGATCAAATAGCGAATCACATTGCCCTGGTCGGTTCGCCCAACTCGGGCAAAACAACCCTCTTCAACTGGCTGACCGGCTCGAAATTCAAAACCGTGAATTACGCGGGCTCGACCGTCGACGCGCACCGGGGTTCTACTTTGCCGGTGTACGGCCCGGCCCTTACCGTTTTGGATACGCCCGGTATTTATTCTTTGCAGCCGCACGGGCGCGACGAAGAAGTAACCTTAGAGACTTTGACCGCGACCGATGATGTGCGGGCGGTGATCTTAGTGATCGACGGCACGCAACTGAACCGCCAGCTCTATCTCGTGCGGCAAATGCAGGAGCTTGGGTTACCGATGGTCCTGGCCGTCACGATGATGGACATCGTGAAAGAGTCAGGCCGCCGCTTAGATTTAGAAAAGTTGAGCGAACTTTGCGATGCGCCCGTCGTGCGCGTCGACGGCCGTTTAGGCGGAGGCGTGATCGACGTCGTCGAGGCCGCGCGCAGTTTATCTACGGTTCATCCCGGCCGTCGCGCGCGTGGGCTACAGTGGGACGACGCGCGGATTGAACGCGAGATATCGGTGGCCGAAGCGTGGACTAAACTTGTTGTATTTAAAGCGCCTGATCGGCTTACCCTAGATCACCTACGCCGGTGGGACCGCATTTTGCTGCACCCATGGTGGGGGATCCTTACTTTCTTTCTCATCATGGGCACATTGTTTTCGTCGATCTTTTGGGTCGCCGCACCCGCGATGGATTTGGTGGACGCGGCTTTCTCGGCGCTCGCTTCCGGTTTAAATTCCGTACTCGGTGAGAACGCCTTTTCGGATTTTGTTTCGAACGGTGTCGTGGCCGGCGTCGGCGCGGTGTTAGTGTTCGTGCCGCAGATTTTTATTTTGTTTTTTGGTTTCACTTTGCTCGAGGATTCGGGCTACCTCGCCCGCGCGGCCACGATCGTCGACCGGCCCCTGCACAAATTGGGTTTGAGCGGCCGCGCCTTCGTGCCGATCCTCTCCGGTTTTGCCTGCGCGGTGCCCGCGGTGATGGCTTCGCGAAACATCCGCTCCGCGCGCGAGCGTTGGATCACCGTCTTTATTATTCCGTTCATGACTTGCTCGGCCCGGTTGCCGGTCTACGCTTTATTGCTCACGTTTCTTTTCCATGACCAGCCGGCTTGGAAGGGCGGGGTCGCTTTGACCGGTTTGTACATCGGTGGCCTGTTTATCGGTTCGGTCGCGGCGATGATTCTAAATCGCATATTAAAGAAAAGCGCCGACTCGCATTTTTTGATGGAGCTTCCCATTTACCGCTGGCCCAAGCCCGGCTTTACTTTGCACATCGCTCTACGGCGCACGATCTCGTACGTGAAGCGCGCGGGTCCCACGATTTTTGTTTTCGTTTTGATTCTGTGGATCGGCACGCATTTTCCCTACCAAAGCGGCGTCACGCCCGAGGTTCAGTTGCGCGAGAGCGTGATCGGCCGGGTCGGCGTTGCGGTTGAGCCCGTGTTTCATCCCATGGGTCTCGATTGGCGCGCGGGCCTGGGCATGATGTCGGCCTTCGTCGCGCGCGAAGTTTTCGTTTCCTCGTTGGCGGTTATCTTCAGCATCGCCGATACCGATGCTTCTTTGCAGGACACGTTGCTCACGCGTATGCGCGAGGCGACCTTTACCGACGGGCGTGCGATCTTCACCGGTGCGAGCGTCACGGGCTTGATTTTATTTTTCATGATCGCGCTGCAATGCCTGAGCACGACCGGCATCACTTGGCGCGAAATGGGCTCCTGGAAATACGCCGTCGGCCAACTCATCGTCATGAACGCCTTGGCCTACATCGTCGCGGTCGCGGCCGTCCAATCCCTCCGCGCTCTGGGCATCGGCTGATCCTTCTGCGAAGCGGGCTTCGTCCGTTGGGCGTGGCCTGAGTTCGGAGCGTCCGGCCGAAAGCGAGGTGTCTACCGAAAGCATGAAGCGGAATTCCGGACAAAGCCTGGCGAGGTAATGAAACAACTGATTGATGGTCAGCCTTTCCAATGTCTTGTTCTGAACGCGACTCACGTTCGCGCGGGACGTTCCCATGAGTATCGCGGCTTGCCGCTGGTTCAATTGTTTACGTTGGATCGTCCGATCGATCGCGACGCAAAGTTCAAGCTTCATCGGATCAAGAAGTCCATTCTCGGTCGCAAGGTATTCGGGCGGACGTGACATTAAGGCTCCTCAAGCAAAGGCGTCGAAATGAACAAATCAAGGGCCTGCGCGATCGTGAGAGATTTCAGGTTCTCCACGTAAGCGTACGCACCCTATTTGTTCATTTCGACGCCTTTGCAATATACGCTGTCGGGGCTCCGACCCACCAAAGCGGGACTGTCTGATTTCCGAATGGAAAATCGGACGGGCCGGTGGTCCGCCGGCTCAGCGGCAATCACCGGTGGCTTCGATGCTTTTGATTTCTTTTTTTCCGGCGTCGACGCGGATGCATTTTTGCCCGAAGATTTCGGTGCGGTTGAATCCGTCGACGAATTTTCCCTCGCGCGTGACGAGCGGCGTGAAGAACACGACCGCGGTGTCGCCGATCATATCGAGTTGCGCCGAGGTTACGCCGACGACCAAACCTTTTTCGTCGAGCACCGGTCCGCCGGAGGCGCCGGTGATGTCCACGTCGGGAGTCTTGCAAAAGAGCACGCCGCGGAACCCGCCTTCGAGCATGGTGAAACCACGGAATTCGCAGGGCATCGTGACGGGTTCGCCCCGCGACGTGAAGGGGTAACCGTTCACGCTTAGATTTTCGTTCAACCGCAAGGGAGATAGCGAGAGATCGCGCAGGCCGAGCGAGGCGACCTCGTCGAAATTGGCCACGCCGTCGACGATGCTCACGTCGGAGCCCGCGCCCGAGCGGAGTCCTTGATTAGGAACGTACCCGAGCGAAATTTGCTTTTGATTCTGAAAAAGAATCTCCTGCGGGTTTGCGCTCAGAAAAAATTGCGGTTTGATTTCGGCGAAGTTTGAGCGGCCAACGCCGTTCACGTATTCCACCCGGGACGCGGCAAAGCGACCTCCGGATCGTAAAGCGGCGGGCGCGATGAAGATCTGTTTCGAAGTCCTCACTTGATGAATGACGTGGGCGGCGGTGATCCACCGGGATTGGCCCTGACTCGTCAGCCGGAAGGCCGTGCCGTGGTATTGAATCACTTTTTGCGAGGGATCGAAGAGCAGCGGTTTTTCCGAGTAGACTATGCCCAGGGCCGGAACGGGTTGGGCAAACGCGGGCCCAAGCGCAAAAATACAGGCTTGGCTAATAAATAGATAGGCGAGTAACCGGTAAGGCACGTAGCTCATCCTGGAGCCTCCGCCTCTTAACAATAGCAATAAGAACGCCAGGACCCGCGGGCCGCGGTCTATTTACCGTCGCAAACTTTGAGCTGAGTTTTATGGAAGCGAATATTCTTACCCAAGCCGATCGTAAGCTCCGCCGTGCCTTTGCTTTTTAAAGCTTCCACATCGTAGGTTAACGTAAACTTCTCGGACCGTAGGCCCGCGGCTTCCGACGTTAACTCCCAATGGGGCGAAAGCTTAGCGCCTGAGAAAGACACGTCTAAGTCCAGCGGAGATTTCGCGTTGCCGAGCGCCGAGGGATAAATGCAATCCGGCACGCGCAGAAAGACCGCCTGCGAAACAAGCTTTACGATCTGATCCATCTCGTTAGCGCGCTCGACTGCGTAGTGAAACGTTTCGTCAGTGAGGGGAAGATTTTTGAGCTCAGTCTCGGCTTGGTTCCGAACCTTTTCGGGAAATAGGGCCGGTTTAGGAAGCTGAACAAAATCGCGATTACAATCGGCATGAATTGATTTACCGAGGTCATTGATATCGGGCATGCACGCGAGGTTCGTTCCCCAACCGATGTGCCCGAGCACCGTCGTTTCATCTGTGATTTTGAAAAACGTAGATGCTAAACTGTTCAGTACGTCGACCGTCGGTGGGGCAAGCTGACCGCCGATAATTCCGACTAATTCGTCTTTATCATTGTAGATCGGCGAACCGGAATTGGATGGGCCGATCAAACAGTGTGCGAACATCAACATTGGATCTCTAGGCGCATCGAGGAAAGGCGCGAAGGTCGTATTGTAAACGGCTTTGCATTCACGGCGTTCAACCGCGGATTTGTCTTTCGCGTCCCGGTACGGAGAAACGCCGAAGATATGGTAAGTCTCACCGGCGACGATGCCGTTGAAATTCAACTTTGCGCCCTTAAAGCCTTCCATCTCTTCCAGCAGGGACAAGAACGCGTAGTCCGGTTTCAAGCCACCGATTGAAAATTCGACGGGACTGATGGCCATCAAGGCGGTTACGAAACTAAATTTGCCGTCGAACTTGCCCGGTGCACTGCCGGGCACGGTGATGACGATGCTCGAACGTAGTGGGGCGTAGGGTTCGTTAACGACATTTTCGACGCAATGGCGATTGGTGAGCACAACTTTCGGGGCGACGAGAACTCCGGTGCACGTTCCGAAATTACCGATGTGAACCATGACGACGTAGGGTTGGCAGTTTGTTCCTTCGGCGCACCAAAAGTTTGAAAAAGAACTTCCGCCGCTGGGAAATGCGGGACGATACCCGCGGCCGTTCAACATCCACTGTTTTTGTTGATTGAGCATAAACTGAGAGTAAGTAGCCGTGAAAACAGGCTTGGCGCTATCCGTGGTCGCCGGTGCCGACTCGGGCGAAGGCGACGGCGATGCGGGCGGCGAACCGACCGGCGGTGGATTGCTGAAGCCCCGCGGAATGGGAGGATCTTTTTTCTTGCTCTCGCAATTGACTAGAGTGAAACCGACAATCACCGTAAGGGCTAAGCTTAATTTTTTCATTAAGCTTTAGAATTGCAAACCTGGGACCCGCGTAGAGTCGGCCTATTGGACTAGGCAACCCCGGTGACGAATTGGGCTTTACGATTAGAGACTAGCGCTGGCGCAGGCTGCGGCCGGCGTAGAAGAGGACGAGAGGATTTTGCGTGTCGATCGTGATTTGCGCGGGCTGGAGCACTTGCGCGGGCAGAATGGGTTCGCAATCCAAACGTTCGATCGTGTAAACGCCGCGACTGTGACGAATTACCGATTTAGCTTTGCCGTCGGCGCATTCGCCGTCTTCAAGGTAAGTGAGAAATAGCCCTACGGCGATGGATTCTTCGTTCAAAGAAATACCGCCCGCCCGGGCGCCTTCGAGACCTGCGCCGGAATTTGAAACGCTCGAGAGTGCGGTCGCGTTCAGCACACCTTTGCCGGAACAGTTTTGGAAACCGAGCACAAGGATCGAGAAGAGCGCGAATAAGGAAATCGATTGTTTCGAATATTTCTTCAAACGTTCACCCCGTCTATTTCCATAATAAGACGTATCGGAACAATGCCGCAGAACTTTCCTAGCCGTTCTCAATTTGAGACGGTGGGAAGATAGATCGGCTGGTTTGCGCAGCGGGGGAGTCTTCCGCCTTGCCACTTTCCATGCCGGCTGACGTGGTGGGCCTCGCGAAGTTTCTTTCGGAGGAGCTTCGTCAGCGCTTGCGGGATGATGACTCGATCCAAACCCGGATCCTCGGGGCTGATCGCCGTTTCGGACGTAAAATACAAGCGCCCCGGCTGACCGCCCAGATCCGCGATGAGTTGGCTCCATTGTTCAACGGGCAGCGGCTCGTTCGCCACGGAAGGATCCAGCGCCCACAACGAAATCTTACCGTCCTCACTCACTTCAAGCACGGGCGCGGTGTGATATTTCCACGCGACTTTCTTCTCGGGCGCCTTATCGACGAATTCGAGCTTCGGATAAAAATGAGTTTCGCCCGCGGGCACGACGAAGGCTTTTCCGCACTGGACACCTTTGTTTTTAAGCAAATTGCACATCTCCCAAGCCCGGGCGTAACAAATGTCACTGTGACCGAACGGAATGTGCGGCTGAGTCGCGAGATAAGCAAAAAGTTCGCGCGCGTACGGGGCAGAGACTTGGCTGATCGGCGCCTGACCGATATTGATCGTCTCGAGATTTGCTTCACGTACGAATCGGTCGATCTTCGGCGCGGGAGTTAGACTGCTTTGAATTTCCCACGGCCGGTCGTGATAAACTTCCGCGAAATTTTCGAGCGCATCCGTCAGTCGCTCGTCATCGTAGTTTGAAAGTGTAATCAGCTTGTCAAAATCCGCGATCGAATTAGCGTCAACGATCGCCTTTTCGGTGAGCTGCTCAGAAGCTTGGATCAATTCATCTTTGCGCGTATTCGAATTGTTGAGCAGGCAGGCACGTTGCTCAAGTATCAAATCGGCGGGCGATTCCGCATTTATTTCGGCGGCGGTTTGAAATCCGAACGTGCAAAAAAACGCGGCAATGGCCAAAAAGGGGAACCGTCCCGTACATAACTTGGACACCCCTTTCTTATAAAACCCTGAAATTTTGCCGTCAGATTTCATTCAAATTTAAAGTTGCAAGACCAAAGCCGATTCATGGCCGGCCTGCCGCTCACCGAACGATAAATTCGCAACTAATCTTTTCATAATCGAACAAATCCGATTTGTAGGGCTCTCACCGCGTGATAGGGGCCAGGGATGAAATTGATCATCACCGCTTTTATTTTTTTCGGCGCCGTCGCGCACGCGGCATCTCGCTCTGCGTTCATCATTGAATGGACCGAAATTGCCGCAAAATATTTGAGCCCGGCCGAGATGAAAACGGCCGAGTACATTCTGAACGATATTCTATGGCAAGATAATCAGCGAACCATGGACGCCCGGCTTTATGATCGGATCGTGGACTCGAAGAAGACCGGGCTCGAGCAACTCAAAACAGTTGCCGCGAAGGCCGCTCGGGGCGATCGATCCGCGCGTCATATTTTGCTTACGTTACTCGAGACCTCAAGCCGGCCCCGTTCGCTGAAGGATTTGCTCCGTTCTGGATTGCCTTCCGGTAAAGCGGTCGCGGGCCCCGAGCCGCTTCTGACCGTTCTTGACGACGGCGCAAGGGAATATGTTTCGCGGGCGATGGTGTCTTCAATGGCCGATACGCGCGAGCTCGTTCGCTATTTTGCGGAACAAGTTCTAAGCGATCCGCAAAACGTTGCGCTGGCCGAAGGCGTGACGAGCCTGATTGCGCAGCCGCGCTTCGCAAAAGATCCGCGGCTCACCAATTTCTTTTTGCTCATGAGCGTGCACCCGTATCCCCGTGTACGCATCGGCGGATTGTTCGGACTAGCGCAAGCGGCACCGAAGGATTCTTTTGTGCGCGGTCATTTACTAAGCGTCGGTCAAAAACCTGTTTCGTCCCTCTATGAAAAAGCGGACTTCGAAAGCGTAAAAAAGATTGTGGAGCGGGTCGGCGATGAACGCTGGGAAAAAGTCTACCTTCCTTTATTCCAACGTTGGTTCGCTGATCCAATTCAGAATCGGCATCTCGATTTAGGCGACTACAACATGGATCGCATCGCCCAGGCGGCGGCTTCCCAAGCCCTGCTCTTTAGCGTCGCCGGTATTGAGCGCGAGATCGAAATCGAATATGCGGATGAAGAAGTGGCCCGAATGATCGAGCGGGTCGATGCGAGCACGGAACTGCCGCGTCTTCCGGCAAGTCTCGACGAGGGTGGTGCGGCCTTAGCGGTTTACACTCATCTTTGGTTTCCCGAAGAAGAGGAGGATCGGCCGCCGCTTGATGAACCCGACCAAATCGATGGGGATGATTTGCGGTTCATCTCAAGAATGGGAATGAGCGTTGAACCTCAACCCGAGAACGCGTGGATTTTGAAGGGCTTGGATTCATCATCGCGGCACGAAGCTTTTAAAGGGATGCTCAGCACGGGCGTCCAGGTCAATTACGGCGGTCTTAACTCCGTCTTAAGTTTTTATAAATATAAAGTCCTCGATCTTCCCGCGCCACGAGAATACTTCGAAGCACTCGCGGGCTTTAAGCGACAGCTTCGCGCGAAGTACGACGAATGGGTCGCCGAGAACAAACGATTGGGCATAAAACTGGTCAACGTCGCGGAGCTCAACGGCGTTTTGCGGTCGGAGACGCAAGAAGTGAAGCAAGATCCCGGCAACGTCGTCAGCTTCGGCAAGCGTACGAAGAAATCAAAGGCCGAGTCTGAGGCGCCGCACGATTCGATTTTTACCGTTGGCTTTGATTCTATGTTCGCAACCCGCGCCCTGGCCGCGCTCGGGGACGAAGAAACCGCCACGGAAGTGTTACTCGGATTGCTGCCCGAGCGCTGGGCCACCACGCCGGCGGAAGGGGAGCGACTAGCGGAGCAACTCAACTCCTACGGACGTTTTGAACACCGCCGAATCAAACGCGCAACGCTAACCGAAACCGGCAAACGCCAAGCTCTACAATATCTATTTAATAGCTTAGAACTGTCGATGACCAAGCCAAAAGCCCGAACCTTACTCATCCGCTGGCTAGCCAATTTAAAGGATCCAACCCTAGCCAAAAACGCCCGCGAAGCCTTCGGCCACACCTGCATCACCGACCTAAGCTTACCTAAACGGTAAAGCTTCGCCGTCCACAAAATAAAGAAGTCGGCCAACATGCATCGGACGAAGATTGCATATTGCAAATCGCGCTGAACGTCCCCAGCGATTTTCGACGGTTCTCAACCACAGCAGTTTTTGTGAACGATAACCTCTTTCGTTTTTCTTGCTCTATTTATCAAAAAAACTATCTGCCAAGACTCTTCACTTTTTTCTTCCGCTATTTGAATAAGGTACGTTGGGTAGCTTTCGGACAAGAAGTACCCGCCAAAGTCCCCAAGGCGCTCACGAATTTCAATGCTATCTAAGCCTCGTAGTCTTGAAGATGTCATGAGTGAATAAGCCATTCTTGCCCGTTGCTGTGGATCGGCCGTTTTAAATTTAACTTCGTCGAAAGCCGAGCTTCCCCAGCGCTGTTTAACTTGATGGGCAGTCATAGTTTTCCCGAGCCAAGGACGTTCAGCGTAAAGCCAAACCGCGATCGAAAAGATCACTGCAAAAATAAAGAAGAGCATTTTATTTTTCAACTAGACCCTTCTGCACTCAAAAATAGAATGAACGAACCCGGAGAAGCAGCAAAGCCGAACACCCTCCGGGCTTTGAAAAAGTGAGCCTTCGGGCGAACAGTCTGCCGAATAGGCAGACCAACACGACAGAATGAAGAAAGCTGGGGAGTCAGCAAGGCGACCAAGAGTCGCCTTTTCTAAAGTGAGCCTTCGGGCGAACAGTCTGCCGAACGGCAGACCAACACAACAGCAATTTCAAACAGGTGAGGCAGCAAAGCCGAACAGGGTTCGGGCTTTGAAATTGGAGCCGACGGCCGGACTCGAACCGGCGACCTACGCATTACGAATGCGTTGCTCTACCAACTGAGCTACGTCGGCTAAACGTTAAGGTTTTTCTAAGCTAGCGTGCGCGGCCTGATCGATCAAGTGGTGTGATTCATCCGAGCCCAGAAATCGGTCGATCAGACTGTGACCGGCGTAGATGAGCGGCGTCATTCCGACCGCGATGAGCAATTTGTAGCCATAATTCCCGGCCGAGGTCGTTAAAAACTCGTTAAAGGTCAGTTTGCCGGGCAGGTAAAAGGCGATCCCGATGATGACGAAGGTATCGATCAGCTGCGAAACCGCGGTCGAACCGGTTGATCTGAGCCACAAGTGACGGCCTCCGGACTTCGCGCGCAAGAGCCAGAAAACAAACACATCGATGTACTGGCTGGCCGAAAAGGCGATGACGCTGGCGACGATGATCCAAAGCGATTGGCCAAAGACGTTACTGAAACTTGCGTCGGTCACCGGCGAAAACGAAACGGCGGGAATGGCCATGCCCACGAACAGAACCACGAACGCGTAGATGACGAGCGCGACGGTCATCAAAGTGAGCCGGCGAACGCCTTCTTTGCCGAAATATTCGTTAATTAAATCGGTGGTAATGAAAACGACCGGCCAGGGCAAAACCCCCAACGAAAAGGTGGCGGGGCCCATCTGAAAAAGTTTACCGCCGATGATCTCGGCCAGTAGGGCATTCGTTATGAAAATACCGCTTAAGCCTAAGAAAATGAGATCACGGCGTTGTTTGGCTGACATTCCAAAAAGGCTAGCATAGGGTTTCTTGGTGAGCCAAAAAATTCTATTTACAGCGGCAATATTCGTTGCCCTCGGTACTCTCGCGGCCGCCCTTCAGACCGCCTACGCCGCCGAGACATCCAGACACCTTACTCTACTGGTCGAAATCGCCGAGAAAAACTCGCCCGTGATCGCCCGCGCCGAGAACGACGCCGCCATCGCCGAGATGGAACTGAAAAACGCCAAGTGGGCGATGTTTCCTCAGCTCAACTTAGAAAGCAAAACCGGCCTGATCGGCAACGATCCCGAGACCCGCGCGACCCCTTGGTTCTCGGAGTTGAATCTGTCGCTCCGCCAAGTTTTTTGGGATGAAGACAACTTTTCGAACGTGGCCCGCTACAAAAAAGAGAAGCAGAAATGGGAGCGCATCAAACTCGAGAGCGAGTACAAACGTGACGAGCAATTACTGAAAGTAGCGCAGACGTATCTGGACTGGTCCGCCTCGCTAGAATTGCGCGAGATCGACGAGAACAAACGTGATTTGCTCCGCCGCCAGTTCAACGTGCTCGAAGCGCAGTACAAGCAGGGTTTGAAAACTAAACGCGACGTGCTCCGTATCGAAACCGAAATTAAGCGTCTCGAGATCGATATCCTCCGCCGTGACAACGAGGTCGATCTTAATTTCCAGAAGATCGCGTCGGCCGTGGGTTTGAGCAAAAAAGATTTAGACTCGCAAGACATCGAAGGTGAAGAGGCTAAACCTTTCGGCATTTTAAAAAGCGACGGTGCCGAAATTAAATCGGCCGACCACCGAAGGGCGAAAATTTTCTATTTCCGCGAAGAAGAAGCGCGTTACGACACGCAACTTTCCGAGCGTAAATACTGGCCGCGTTTGACGCTCGAAAACGAAATCAAATATTTCAATCACGATTTCGTCGACTCGCGCGATGCACGCCCTAATTTTGACCAGACCGGCACGCTCACTTGGCAGTCGATGCTGATCCTGCGCTATAATCTTTGGGATTTCGGGATCCGTCGTCGCGATTGGGAAATCGCACGCGTAAAAGAGCGCTCGATTCGCGCCGAAGATCAGCAGTCGCTGCTCGATCTTTCGGTCGAGCTCCGGGACGTTTTCCTGAAACTACGCGAGAACCGCGAAAACGTACGCACGACTCGCGAACTTCTCGTGCTCGAACAACAATCTTACTCGATCCTCGAAGCCGAGTACCGCAACGGCCGCGCCGCGTACCTGGATTTGATCACCAACTTGAACAGCTTGATCGATGCACGGTCGAAGTTTATGACCTCCTATTTTGGATTCAAAAAACAACAGATGCTGTACGCATTCCACAAAGGCGAGCTGTATGGGGATCTTAAGCAGAAATAAAATCCTAGCGACGATCGTGATTCTCGTAGTCGCGGGCGCCGCTTATTATTTCTATCCGGTGTTCACCGGGACGGCACCCGGGGTGGGCAAGGCGGCGCCGGCAAAAAAAGGCAAACGCTACGGCACCGTCAAGCGCGGCGACCTCATTCAGCGCGTGACCGTGTCGGGTATGGTTCATCCTCTCCGCCGCACGGTCTTCGTCACGCCCTACGACGGATACATCCATAAGATGTTCGTGAAAGTCGGGCAGAAGGTGGCCAAGGGCGACCCGGTCGTGGCGATCACGACGTCGCTCTCAAGCCCCGAAACCGTGTGGCCGATCCGCGCACCGTTCGGCGGCACCGTCGTCGACATCGAAAAGATGGAAGGCGAATACGTCGGCAAAGAAGAACAAAAGAAAACGATCGTGCGCATCGACGACCAAAGCAAATTCTTCGTCGTGGCTAAGGCCGCCGAGCTCGACGCTTCACGAATCAAAATCGGGATGGAAGTCGAAATTCGCGTCAACGCGTTTAAGCACGGCGCGCTTAAGGGAATCGTCCGCGACATCGACTTGGCCGCGCAAGAAGCCGACGGGTGGAAGGAACAACAAGCGACCTTCGGCGTGAAAGTGGAAGTGATGGACCCGCCCAAAGAACTCCGTTCGGGACAAAGCGCCATCGTCGATATCGTGACGGCCAAATTCGAAAACGTTCTCTACCTCGAACACGAATTTGTGAACCAGGAGAACGGCAAAAACTTTATCGTAAACCGTAAAGGCCATCGTAAAGAAATCGAGGTCGGCCGTCAGAGCGATCTCGCGCTCGAAGTGACCTCCGGCCTCAATGAGGGCGAAGAAGCCGAACAGATCGATTTCCTCCAGTTGCTTGAAAGCGGGACATGAAGCCCGGCGCGCTGACGCTCGAAAATGTTTCCTTCGCGTACACTCTCGGCGAGCAAAAGGTGCGCGCGCTCGACGGCATCTCACTCGACATTTCCGAAGGGGAGATGGTCGCGATCCAAGGGCCGTCGGGTTCGGGTAAGTCGACGTTGCTCTACCTTCTGGGCTGCATGCTCCGGCCCGACAGTGGCGTCATCCGCGTGCTTGGCCACGACATCAGTCACTTAAGCGAAGTGCAGCTCGCGTATTTCCGCAATCGCAAACTTGGTTTCGTGTTTCAGCAGTTTCATCTTTTACCCGGAACCGACGTCCTAAATAATATTTTACTACCGAGCCTTTACCCACTCGAAGACGGCGGTGGTGACGGCGAAGCGTTGCGGGCCCGTGCGCTTGAGCTCGCGACGCAGCTCGGGCTGGCCTCGCGCATCGATCACAAACCGCAAGAGCTTTCGGGTGGGCAGCAGCAAAGGGTCGCGATCGCCAGGGCTTTGATCCGCGATGCGCCGGTGATCCTCGCCGATGAACCAACGGGGAATCTGGATTCAAAAACTTCGAAAGAGATTTTGCGGCTGCTTCGCGATTTGAACAAACAAGGCAAGACCGTGGTGATCATCACCCACGACTCCGAAGTTGCCGAAGCATGCGACCGCACGATCTGGATTCGCGACGGTAAGGTCGTGGGTCAAGACTCGCAAAAACCCGCGCCAGCCGGCCCGGCCGGCCCGATCGACGTGCCGCAATTCTCGCCGCTGGGACTGACGACCCTGTTGCGCGAGAGCATGCCCCGCGCGTGGGAAAATCTTTTGCGCAATCGCTTACGCAGCCTCCTGACCATGTTGGGCGTGGTCGTCGGGGTCGCGTCCATTTTGTCTATGCTCACGCTCGGCACATTCACGAAAGAAAAGATCCTCGCGTCCTACGCCACGCTCGGGGTGAACACGTTGATGTTCTTCGCCGATCCGAATTACCAACTCAAAGCCGTCGACCGGCCGCCCAACACCTTTAGCTCGCTCGATCTCGAACGGGATGTCGCGCCGCTAAGGAAGATCTTCCCGGAATTCAGATCCATTTCACCCTGGTATTCCAGTTACCGGCATTCGGCGATCTACGGCGGGCGCAGCGTTAGCGAAGAAGTCAGCGTGCTCGGCATCAGCGAACACGGCATGCCGATCACCCGGCGTGAACTCGCGATGGGCACGGGCATCCTGCCTTACCACATCGAAAATAAAAGTTCGGTGTGCGTGATCGGTTACGGTTTGGCCGAAAAGCTATTCCAACGCCAGAATCCGCTCGGCGAAGCGCTGCAGGTTTCGGTCGACGAAATGACATTTAGTTGCGTGATCGTCGGGGTGAGCCGGCCGGTATTTACGCGGCAAAGCTGGGGTAAACCTGATCTACAGGTTATCGTACCTTACACTTACTTCCTAACTTTGCCGCTCTATAGCTACTACCGCAAACTGACGGACATCGTGCTCGAAGTCGATCCCGCGGCCGACGTCGAGAACGCGGGCAAGAAACTCAAAGCGTTCTTCACGAAGCGCTACGGCAACTCAGGAAATTTCAGGGCGTCGAGCGATAGCGTGCTCGTCGCGCAGATGCGCCGTTTTCTAGATTTGTTCACGATGCTGCTCGTTTCGATCGCGGCACTCTCGTTGATCGTCGGCGGGATGGGAATCACCAACATGATGCTCGTCTCGGTCAACGAGCGCCTGCGCGAGATCGGTTTGCGCAAGGCCTTAGGCGCGAGTCATTCGGCGATCCGGCAATTGTTTTTCGCCGAGGCTTTGTTCCTGTGCGCGCTCGCGGGGCTGTTCGGCATCGTAGTCGGTTTTATCGGTTACCAATCGCTCATCTTTCTCGGTTCGAAATTAATTCCCGATCTAGAATTTCAGTGGGTGGTGAACCCGGTCGCGCTCGCGGTCTCGTTCGTGGCGATCGTCGTTACGGGGGTACTCAGCGGTCTTGGACCAGCCGTGCGCGCCGAAAGGCTGCAAGTCATTGAAGCTTTGCGGAGTGAGTGATACTTCTTAACCAACCCTTACGGAGGATTTTATGCGCTTGATTTTAGTATCGCTTTTATTGGCCGGCTTCGGTGCTTTCGCGGAAGAAAAAACCTGCGTCGTTAAAGGCATGCACTGCCAAGGTTGCCAAGAAATGGTCGAAGGCAAAGTTTGTGACGAAAGCAAATATTCCACCTGCACGGTCAAAGTGACCGACATGAAAAAACAAACCGGCGAAATTCACCTCGTCACCAAAGACGAAAAAGCTAAGGTCGACGAAAAAGCTTTAAGCGCCATGGTGAAAGACACCGGCTACGAAATGAAAAGCTGTAAAACGAAAAAGGGCGCGTAAGCGACCTCTTTTTGATTAATCATGCCCGCGCTGAGCATGGCGCTGTAAAGCAGCGCCAACAACCCCAACGCGAACAATAGGGTTTCGAAACGGTCACGCCAAGACTGGGTCACGGGCCGCTCCGCTCAAGCGCCGCTGATGCCAGCGTTCCAATTGCCGCCGGACTTGCACCATCAAACGGCGGTTCACGTCTTTCAGAAAACGGCCTTTACTGATCGCAAAAAATTCGCCGGCCGAAGTCATAATTCGGAGCGTGGCGGTGATCGCGCCGTTCTCGACCGTGAACACGGCCTTTAAACTCGAACCGCTGGGTAGGCGCCGTATAACTCTTTGAAGTTTAACGTCGAGGTACTCCTTAGTAAAAGCGGACGGGTGGAAGTTTTGGTACTGGATCTGAAGATCGTTCATCATGTGCCTCCTGGTACAAGGCTACGGTACGGCGATTAAAACGTTATGAAAAACCCGTGAATTGATTTTGGCCGCGAAGGGTTGCGTCGCCCGCACCGTCAGGTTTAAGCTCGGCGCATGATTAGTCGTCTCATTCTCACCACTATGTTGTTTACCGCTCCCGCAACCGCTTTTGCCGCAAGTCCCGGTGAGTGGTTTTTTGATCCGAGCGCTAGCGTCGGCTTCAACACCATTCAGGGGACGCATTTCAGGCTTGGATTGGATGGGGGCTTTTATTTAGACGAGAATATTCGCGTCGGGGTCGGGGCCTATTACGCCGCCGGCGAAAAGCTCCAGCACGACCGCGAAATGGGCGCGGGCCCTTTTGTCGGTTACGTTTTACCGTTAACGAATTTTCTGGTTTTCAGCGCGCGGGAAGACATCGACTACGTCGACGCCCGCTACCCAATCCGCGTCATGACGCCGAACGGGGAGGAAGATTCTTACAGCAAAGAGACCGGCGTGATCTCGGCGACCTCGGCAGGCCTGCACATCTTCTTCACGCCGAACTTCCTCGTGTCGGGTGGATACCGCTACGTACTTTCCTTAAGCAATAACGCCCTCGACGACGGCCGCTCGGCGACCTTCCTCGGGTTCGCTTTTGGTATTTAGAGCAAGACGCTCCGGGGGCAAAACGCCCGATTGTTTACCTTTAAACCGATTATATTTGGTATCGGTTCCGGCATAGGAATTGCGACGAAAGCTTATACTACGCCATCTCGGATCAGGAGGATTTATGCGAAAGTTCGATACCGACCAAACCAATTGGGCCAACGAAGCTTATCATTTCGTCAGCGGAATTTTAAACGACACGCGCGACGCCCATGATCTCGACGCTCTCTCTTTGGAAGAACGTCAGCCCGAGACGAACGAGGGCGATCTCCTCAATACCTTCGAGCAATTGGCCGAACGGTTCACGATTTCTTAATCAGTTCTTTAAAGACGTCAGTTCCGCTTCTTTTTGTTGCTGAGTTTCCATGTGGCGAAGAATTTCTTCTTCGATCCTGGTGATCTCGTTGCCGCAATGATTAAGATCTTTCGCGAGCGAGGCCGCGGCGGCGCCTTGCGCGGTCAGAAGTTCGGAGGTTAGTGCGTCCCTCTTCTTTTCTTGTTTGTGCAGGGACTCTTCGAGCTTGGTGATTTTGCGTTGCTGCTCTTTGATCACGGCTTGAATCTGTTTACTGGAATCTTTGAAGTTGAACTTGCCGGTCGGCGCTTCGTGCACCGTCGTGTTCGACGATTCACGGTCGAGATTTCTTTGGCTCAATACACCCTTTTGTAAACTCCAGACGTATTCGTCGTAAGTTCCGGGGAACATTTCAACCTGGCCGTCATGGATCTCTAAAATCTTATTCGAAACGCGGCCGATGAAGCTGCGATCGTGGCTTACGACGATGACGCTGCCTTCGTAACTGCGTAAAGCTTCGGTCATCGCTTCGACCGTATCGAAGTCGAGGTGATTGGTCGGTTCATCTAACAACAGCAGGGGACTACGCTTAAGTAAAATTTGGCCGAGCGCCACGCGTGACTTTTCACCGCCCGAGAGAACCCGCACCGGTTTATGAACGTCGTCGCCCGAGAAGAGCAGACTGCCCGCCATGTTCAAAATGTCTTGCCGGTCTAGATCGCGGTGCGCGGTCTTTTGCAGCGAGCCGAGCACGGTGTCGGTCATCTCGAGTTGATCGGCCGAGTGCTGTGAGAAATAGGAGAGGCTAACTTGGTAACCGAGCGCGCGTTCTCCCGTGAGAAGCGGGATTTCGCCGGCCAAACTTTTTAGTAGGGTGGATTTGCCGGCGCCGTTGAAGCCGACGACCCCGAGGTGCGCGCCACGATCGAGTTTTAGATTTACGCCGCGAAGAATTTTTCTGGTCCCGTAGCCGAGATCCGCTTGCTCTAACGAAATGGCGTCGCGGCCGGTGTGCGTCGGCTTCGGGATACGAATACGCGCGCGAATAGGCAGATCTTTAAGTTCGATCACGTCCATTTTCTCGAGCTGCTTCATCCGGCTCTGCGCTTGTTTCGCCTTGGTGGCCTTCGCGCGAAAGCGGTCGACGAAATCTTGCATGTGCTTGCGTTTGGCGTCTAAGTTCGCGGCCTGTGCTTGCAGGATTTCCTGCATCTGAGCTTTCTGTTCGAAGTAGTCATCGATGTTTCCGGGAAACTTCGCGATGTCGCCGCCCTCAACCTCGAGCGTGTATTCGGTCGTACGACGTAAGAATTCGCGGTCGTGCGAAATCAGGAGGAACGCGCCCGAGTACCCCTGTAAAAATCTTTCGAGTGCGAGAATGCTTTCAAGGTCCAAGAAGTTGGTCGGTTCATCGAGCAACATTAGGTTCGGTTCGCGCCCGATGAGGTAAAGCAGCTTCATCCGCATGCGGAAGCCACCGCTGAGTTCATGCAGCGGCCGGCCGAAATGACCTTCGTCTAAACCAAGATCGCGGCCGATTTGCTTCAGTTCCCAAATGGGTTTGGTGCAATTTTCTTCGAGGTATTGCTCGGCGGTTAGGTCTAAGCGCCACTCGCTGTCTTGCTCAAGGTAGCCGACCTGTAAATTTTTAGCTTTGGTTAGCGTGCCGGTGTCGAGTTGTTCTTGGCCGACCAAAATTTTGAACAGCGTCGTTTTGCCGGCGCCGTTCGGACCGATCACGCCGACGTGCTCGCCCTCGTTTACGGCGAAGGCGGCGTTATCGAACAAAGTTTTGGTGCCGAAATGTTTCGATCCGTTGTGGAGCTGGAGCAGATTCATTTCTTGGGCGGCACTTCTGTTTTTTGGTGGCTTTGATTGTAGGTGAAGCGCATCTGGAGCAATTCAACCAGCAACGCAAACCCCATCGGCATGTAGATATAACCTTTGGGCACGTGGCCGCCGACGCCCTCGATAACCAGCGTCACGCCGATCGTGACCAAGAACGAGAGCGCGAGAATTTTCAAAGTCGCGTGCTTCTGCACGAACGCGGCGATCTTGCCCGAGAAGGCCAAAACTAGAACGAACGAAACGACGACCGAAGCGTAAATCACGAGCAGATTTTCGGTCAAACCGACCGCGGTGATGACCGAATCGATCGAGAACACGAGATCCAAAATGACGATTTGTGAAATCACGGCCGAGAATTTTGCGAAAACTTTTTCGACCCCGTGGCCCGCTTGGGTGGACTCGACGGTGTGGTGAATTTCTTTGACGGCCTTGAACAATAAGAAGCCGCCGCCCGCGATCAACACGAGGCTTTTCCAGCTTAAGCTAAACAAAACCGGTTCATTCATGCGGACCAGTAGTGACGCGCCCATCAGCAAAACGAGCCGTGCGACCAGCGCTAGACCAAGGCCTATGAAGCGCGCTTTGTTGCGGCTGCTCTCGGGCAGACGGTCCGTAAGTATGGAAATGAGCAGGATGTTGTCGATTCCCAAGACAACTTCCAGACCAACGAGCAGGGCAAACGTAGCGAGTAGATTAATATCCATGGGAACGGATATTAGGCTGTCTCGTTTTAAGACGTCAACGAGCGAAATTCTTGAGAAGTCAGGCGAATCTCCCGAAAAGAAGACATAATACTCCTTCGAGGGATCACGGCGATGATGAAAAGCGTAACGAAAATACTGACGATCGCGAGCATGCTCACGAACTCACTCCCGGTTTTTGCCGAGGGCACGGGATCGGGTATCCCCAAGTCGAAATGTGATAAAGAGCTGGTCAAAGAAATTTATACCGAGGGCAAAAGCGATCTGATGGATGCCCATCGCAAATATTTCGTCGAAAAGGAAACTCGCGATTGGACCCCCGGCCAATTCTGCGCCTGGCTCAAACTTCGCCACCAAGGCAAAACGGAAGCCGAATTCGGCTGCACTCAGTGCGGACCGGCTGATCCGCAAACCGGCGTCGAGAAGTCTTTTGATGGTCCGTTCCGCAGACAAATTCGTGATACCGCCAATCGCCGTCCTCCTCGTGAAGTTGTTGAAGAGGGCGAAGAGCGCGTAGAACGTGGTGGTGGCGGCGGCTTCATGGGCAGCCCCTTCATGGGTGGTTTGCTCGGCGGAGCGCTCGGTGGTTTTCTCGGAACGTTCCTCGCGAGTCGCATGGGTCAGCAACAACAGCAGCCTTATTTCCCGCAACCTTTTGGTCAGTACGGTCCGCAAGGTCCTCCCGGTATGATGCCGATCCCGCGTGCACCCGGCATGTTGCCGATGCCCGGTCAGTTCGGTGGTCAGATGGGTGGCGGCGCCGTGGCTCCCTGGGCGGCTCCTTATTTAGGTGGTCAGCAGCAATTCGCCGGGATCGGCGGTTACGGCGCGGGCGCTTACGGTCAGTACGGTGGCGGCGGTTACGGCGGGGGCTACGCGGCTCCCGGAATAGCACCCGGTCTCGCACCGGGCGTGTTGCCCTTAGCGCCGCAGAGCAATTACGGCGTCGGCGGATCCATTCCGCAGAATCACTGGAACTTAATTAACGTCGGACGTTAGTTACGAATTTGAAGCGTGCGAACCGCTGATCGTTGAGCGGGTTCGCCACGTTTTTACCTGAGAGAATCAGAATCATCACGGGCCACAAAATCAAATTGGCCGCGACGGCAATAATCGTAAGCAGCAAAGCGGGCGGGGCGAGCAATACCAGTCCCAGCCAGGGCAAAACGCCGCCGAAATTCACCGCGGTATGAAACATCCAGCTAAAAACCAAAGCGAAAGCCACCGCGGGAATCGATACGCCGATGAGCACGCGTAGAAGCTGAAGCACGATCGGCCAGCGTTTGACCGTAGCCTTCGCGGAAGGGCGCGGGGCCTGGCCGGGTTCGATGATTTCGGGATTTTCGGGTGTGCCGATCTCTGCCATAGGCACCTTGTGTAACTCAAAATACATTGCGCCGTGAAGTTTATTTTTTAAAGCGTGAGCGACGCATCCACTTGATCACCCCTCCATAACGGCGTAAGACCACCTTCATGAATAATGATGTTAGCGACGCCGTACCGATGGAAACCCGCATGGATCTTCTCGAGCGTAAAACGCAGCAACTCGCCGATCTTTTGGCGGGGCTTGCGCAAGTCACGCAACAGCTCATGGAGATGAATCACACCGTCCTCGAAGCCGCGAAAGATCTGCGCGCGCGTAAGAATTAAGAATAATTAACGCTTTACATGGTCAATCAATAGGTCACCCAATGAAAAATCTAATTTGCATCCTCGTTGCTTTGGCATCTTTCGTTACTCACGCGCAAGAAGCGACGACGACCACCGATTCTGCATCGGGCGCCGACACCGACGCCATCATCACCAACATCAAAATGCGCACCGAGAGTGGTTCGAAGTCGAGGTACTCGCTCGCTTTCGCGCTTGGTTACAACACCGGCTCGCTTGAAAAACCGTTCGACGAGAAACGTCCTAACCTCAGCGGACAGGCCGGCAACACGGATTTCACTTCGTTGACCGGGTCGGTTTCGGGCAAATACACGCTTGACCCCCAGCGCAGTTTTTTCGGCGGGGTAGGCGTACGCTGGATCGTGCCCAGCCAGATGGAAAAACCGGCCGGCTACACGGGCGATAAAGTCGACGCCGACAATCCTTTCGTGCGTTATCAATACTTGTACCGGTGGCTCGGCGTTCAGGCTTCGCTCGGGGTTACGCAGACGGTTTTCACCGCTTCCGATCTACAGAAGAACGGCTACGTCACGCAAACCGGGATTTCGCAGTACAACGCTTACGACTTTGGTGGTTCGCAATTCTCGGTGGGCTTCATTCCTTACTTGAATCTAGGCTTCTTCGATAAAAACTCGGCCGCGGCGAAAGCGACGCAAGCCGATTACGCCTTCGGCATCACGCCGTTCATCGAATACCGCGTGAACGATTGGATCAATTTACGTAGCGATTCGAATCCCATGGCGTTTGAGCACCGGCGCTCAAGCAGCAACGCAAATACCTATCTTCGTCAGCGCGTGATCCAAACGTTCGCGGTTGGTTTCGCGGTGACGCGTGATATTTACGTGTCCCCGGGGGTGCTCTGGATCGTGGCCGACCCACGTAACGACCGCACCACCACGTGGGTTTCGGCGAACTTTAATATTTTCTAGCCAACGGGCGCGGGCTCTGCTAGCTTGCGTCATCAATCAATCAAGTCGCTTCTGAGTTTTAAGGGCATTCCGTCCGCTTCTCGTTTTGGCGACACTCTGGAATTTCAAGCTTTATTTACGAAGCTTGGTTCCTGACATTCAGCCATCAGGAGATGTCTATGTCCACGTTCGAACAGTTCGGCTTACCGCCGTCCCTCGGCAAAGCTTTAGATGCTTTGAAATTTATTAACCCCACGCCCATTCAAGAAAAAGCCATTCCGCCCGGCCTCGCGGGCCGCGATGTTTTAGGCATGGCACAAACGGGCACCGGCAAAACCGGCGCGTTCGCGATTCCCATGTGCGTGCGTTTGATGAATGATCCGAAGGCCTCGGCTTTGATCTTGGCGCCCACGCGCGAACTCGCGATGCAGATTCACGAGTTTGTTAAAGAGCTCGCGGGCAAAAACTTTAATCTCTCGCCCGCGCTGGTCATCGGCGGCATGTCGATGCGCCAACAAAATCACCAACTGCGCAGCGGCGCACGCATTTTGATCGCGACGCCCGGCCGCTTGGTCGATCACCTGCGCACGCAACCGCAATTGCTTTCGAGATCTTCTATTTTTATTTTGGACGAAGCCGATCGCATGCTCGACATGGGGTTCGCGCCGCAATTGAAAATCGTTATCCGCCACTTACCGCGTGCACGGCAGACTATGTTATTTTCGGCAACGTTCCCGCCCGAGATTAAACGCATGGCCAACGACCTTTTAAAAAATCCCGTTGAGGCTTCGGTCGGGCAAACTTCGATTCCGATCGCCAAAATTGAGCAGGCCGTAATCCGCACCACGCAAAAAGAAAAGAACGAAGTTCTGCTCGACGAATTGAACACCCGTAAGGGCGCCGTCTTGATTTTCACGCGAACCAAGCATCGCACGGATCGTCTCAGCAAATATCTGAACGGCTTCGGCTACATGGTGACGCGTATTCACGGTGACCGCACGCAAGGGCAGCGCAAGCAAGCCATCGAAGGATTTCGGTCGGGGCAATTCCGCATACTCGTCGCGACCGACATCGCCGCGCGTGGTTTGGATATCGACGACATCGCGCACGTGATTAACTACGATCTTCCGCAGGTGCCGGAAGATTTCGTGCACCGTATCGGCCGTACGGCCCGCAACGGGAAAAGTGGGCAGGCGCTTTCGATGCTTACCCCCGAAGACAAAGTGATGTGGCGTTCGATCGCGCGCATCGCGAAATTCGATCCGGAAGAGCGGGTAGGCGAAAAAGCCGAGCCCCGTCCCGGAGTAAAAGCCCCCCCGATGGGGCGTCAGGCCCCGCGCCAGCATTTTCAGCGGCGTTAATTCTCTCTGCCCGGTGGTCGCCGTATTGCAATTATGTACGGCGATCAGCTCAACCTCATCCGGGAGATAATATGAAATTCGAACTACCCCCTTTGCCTTACGCGACCACAGCGCTCGAACCCGTAATTTCGAGCGCTACGCTTGAGGTGCATCATGGAAAGCATCACAAGGCTTACGTCGATAAACTAAATAAGTTCATCGCGGGCACCGACTACGAAAAAATGGAGCTGCGGGACATCATTCTTGCCTCCAAGGGCAAAGACAAAAAAGTCTATAACAACGCCGCGCAAACTTGGAATCACACTTTCTTTTGGAACTGTATGGTGCCCTCGGGCAAGAAAATGAGCAACGGCCTGAACGGCGTGCTCACCAGAAGCTTCGGCTCGATTGAAGAGTTCCAGAAAAAATTCAACGCCGAAGCCGCCGATCTTTTTGGCTCGGGTTGGGTGTGGCTCGTGCAGGATCAGTCGGGTGCACTCGCGATCCGTGGTTTGAAAAACGCCAACAATCCCATGAACGACAACGAAGTGCCGCTGATGGTCTTGGACGTTTGGGAGCATGCCTACTATCTCGATTACAAAAATGAACGGCCTAAATTTGCCGAAAACTTTTGGAAGATCGTGAACTGGGAATTCGTTGAGGCCGAGCTCAACCGCTCGGGCAAATCCCAGCCGGAACTAGTGGCCAACCTTAATTAGCTGAGCTAAGGCTTAAGGGAATGAAAACGCCGATTCCCGAACAAATACTTAAGCCATTGTTGCGCGGGCATTTTCACCAAGCCGCTTTCTTTTTCGCGCTTGGGGCCTGCGCGATGCTGGTCGCAAATACCAATGAGCCACGCGCGGTCGGAGTGGCCGTCATCTATTCGCTGAGTTTAGTTTGTATGTTCGGGGTCTCGGCCCTTTATCACCGACCCACCTGGTCTCCCGGTTCTCGATCACTTTTAAAACGTTTCGATCACGCCGCCATCTTTATTTTAATCGCGGGCACGGGCACGCCGATCTCTTGGCTGGCGCTCGATCCGCAAGCCGGTGGTCGGTTGTTGCTTTTGGTTTGGGCAACGGCCGCGGTGGGTATTTTCCAGTCCTTATTCTGGGTCAGGGCACCCAAATGGATTTCCGTCGGCCTCTACATCATCTGCGGTTGGATGGCGGGGCCTTACCTTCCCGAAATCGGGGCGGCGCTCGGGCCGGTCAGCGTTTGGTTGCTCGTCGCCGGGGGGCTTTTATATACGGCGGGGGCGCTCATCTACGCTTTGAAGAAGCCGAACCCTTACCCTCGCGTTTTTGGCTATCACGAAATCTTTCACTTGCTCACGATCTTCGCCGCGGCTTTGCACTTTATCGTCATCATGCGCTTGGTGAATTGATGGAGCTGCCGCTAAAAACGATCGGTTGGATCCGCGCCGACTTCAAACAAAAATTCGGAACGCCCCGGCAGGGCTCACTCGCTAAGAACAGTCGCGCGTCGGTAGAACTCAGTCCCGAGTGGCGGGGTCGCGGGATACTCAGCGGCCTCGAAGATTTCTCGCACGTGTGGTTGATTACGCACTTGCACCTCAGCATCAGCAAGCGTAACCGCGGCAAAGTTCATCCGCCACGCCTGCAGGGAAAAAAGATCGGTGTTATGGCTTCGCGAAGCCCGCATCGACCAAATAATATCGGTTTAACGCTGGCGCGCATTCTATCGTGCGAGGGCGATGAGCTGCGATTGGCCGAGGTTGATCTGGTCGAAGGTACACCGATTTTAGATATCAAACCTTATCTTGCGCAGGCCGATCGTCCCGAAGATTTTAAGGGCGGGTGGACGGATAAGATTGCGATCGCGCCGCGCGTTTGCGAATTTTCCGAACAAGCTTTGCATAATATGGATGAACTAACGAAAGCGAAAGTCATCGAAGATCCCGCGCGATTGCGCGCTTTGGTTCATGAAATGTTGGCGTTAGATCCTCGTCCTCCCGCGTACTTAGCCCGGTCGGATGCGCGTTTTGCGATTTGGGTTTCGGGATTAAACGTGGTGTTTCGTTTTCATGACGAAAAGTTCACCGTTATCGCGGTCGAACAACAAAATAAATGAATTTGAAAATATAATTTCCAATTTGTACATTATGCGCGTATTCTCACGTTATCAGTTCGCTACAATTTTAGTTTGTAGACATCATCTGACACATTTTTAGGAAGGAGGACGCATGATCGATCAAATTATTAAAGCTGGAATCACCGACGGAATGTGCGTCCGACCTACCATGGGCGCCGCATCTCTAGCCAAAGCTAGTGCTTCCGCCCGCTCCTCTACCTTTTAGCTTCACCGTTAAAAGTATCACCGCTTAACAATCCATTTTTTGAACCCGGCGCCGCCAATTTTGTCTGCGTCCAACAACTTGAGGTCTCACGTGGCTTTTCTATTACGCTTTTGGCGTAAAGCCTTTTTTTCTGAAATCAATCCGGTCATCGAACTGGGCGCTAAGCGCAACCTGCAAGCCGAAGACTTGCCCGCGCTGCCGCCCGAGTTGGATCCGATCAACGAAACTATTCCCGAAGCGGCCATCGACTGGTCGTCGGGTCCGGCGTTGATGAATTCATTGCTGCGCGCTTCTTTGAAGTTTATGGCTTGGCCCATGCTCTTCTACATGGGCAACGCCGCTTTGAATTTGTGCGGTCCCGTATTGGTGAATCGCTTCGTGACTCGTTTGCAAAACGGCATCGGCGACGGGGCGGCCATGACCGAAGCTTTGCTCTACGGTCTATGCATCGGGGTTTCGGGCATCATCGCCGGCTTGTGCATTCAACATTACTTCTACGGATCGTTGCGCCGTTTTCAAATTACGGTAAACGTTTTGAACACGAAGATCTTCCGCCATTCGCTGGCGCTGAGTAAATCCGCGCGTGAGAAAATAGCGGTCGGCGATATCGTGAATCACATGAGTACCGACACCGATTCGGTTTCGGAAATGGGAAACGCGGTTAGCGATCTTATCTATTGCGCTTTGATGATCGCCGGCGCGATCGGTTTGCTGTTCTATTACATCGGCGACACAGCTTGGGTCGCGGTCGTCCTGTTGGGATTGCTGGTACCGATCACTAAAAAAGTCAGCGCCGACTTCACCAGGTTCGATGAAGACTTAATGAAACGACGGGATGCGCGCGTATCGCTAATGGCCCAAATGCTCAGCGCCGTTCGCTTGGTGAAGTACTTCGGTTGGGAAAAATCCGTCGGGGCGGAGATCGGCGAGATCCGCACGGCCGAGCTAGCTTCGCGCCGGCGCATCGCCGGGGCCGAGTTGCTTACGACTTTGGTTTACGTATCGGTCGGGACATTCGTTTTGTTCTCGGTTCTGGCCGTGCATACTTGGCGCGGCGGGCACTTGGACGCGGCGTTGGTTTTTACCTGCGTCAGCCTGTTCGTCCTGCTCGAGGATCCGTTTGCGTTTATCTCGCGCGTGATCTCGATGTACATCAACGCCAAAGTCGGTGCCGAACGCATCGCGAAGTTCGTTGCGCAACCTACCGTCGAGCCCGACGCGGAAGGGGTTTCGGCGTCCGGACCCGGCGCTACGGCACCCGTGGGTTTCGTCATGGACGGCTTGAACGTTCACGTGGGCGAGAACCACCACTGGGCTCTCAAAGATCTGCAACTTTCGTTGCGTGCGGGCGAAAGCTTAGCGGTCGTCGGGACGGTGGGTGCAGGTAAGTCGACCTTCATCCACGCGCTGCTTGGTGAACTGCCTGCTTCGAGCGGTGAGATATACTTTACCGATCAACAGGGCGGCCGGCACGAATCGGTTCGGATCGGCTACGTTCCTCAGGAGGCCTACATCATCAACGGTCCTCTGAAAGAGAACTTGATGTTCGGCAACGAAGGCGTCACCGACGCGGACATAGATCACGCGATTGAGGTCGCGGGCCTTCGGCAGGATATGCAGCTGATGCAAGGTGGGTGGCGCACCGAAATCGGCGAGAAGGGAATCAATCTTTCGGGCGGGCAGCGCCAGCGGATTAGTCTCGCGCGCGCGATTTTGCACCGACCGCAGCTCGTGGTTCTCGACGATCCTTTATCGGCGGTCGATCCGGCGATGGAAGCTCATTTGGCGGAGCGGTTGTTATTCGGCGAATGGTCCAACATCACACGCGTCGTGATTACGCATCGCCTGAATCACTTACGTGATTTCGACCGTATCGCATTCTTGCGGGCGGGCGAGCTGATTGCGTGCGGAACTTTCGGGGAACTTGAGCAGAGCTGCGCGGATTTCCGCGAGTATTTGGATGAGTATGCTTTATCCAAAACGGGCGAGGTCGAGAAAAAGGCTTTGCCCGAGCGGAGCGCACTCGGCGGCGAAGGTTCGCGTATTACCGACGATGAAGATCGTGAGTACGGCGCGGTGAGCGGTGGGGTTTACCGGGATTATATTTTGTCGTTAGGTGGCGAAGGCCGCTGGCGGCCTTTGATCCTCGTGGGCTTAGCGTTGGCGGCGGCGAGCGGTACGGTGTTTCCGCTTCTACAGAAAACCTGGCTGGCCTACGTGTCGAATATTCAGAGCGGAGAAGCCGCCGGTACGATGCCTTGGCTCGCACAGCTGGCGCACGGTCCGTCAACGGCGATTTACGTTTACGGCGGTCTCGGACTTCTCGTTTTGATCGCGACCTTGGCGGCGGATTTCTTTTGGCTAAAACGCGGATTAGCCGCGGGCCGGGATATTCACGACAACATGCTGAAGTCGGTATTGAACGCGAACGTGCGATTTTATGATTCTACGCCGGTGGGCCGCGTCCTACAGAGATTTTCGCGCGACATGGAGTCAATCGATATCCAGCTCCAGTGGTCGTTCGAACATTCGATGCGCTGCCTGGCGCAGGTCGTGATCACGCTTGCGTTGATCGTTTCGATTCTGCCTTGGATCTTGTTGGTTATCGCGCCGGTACTATTCATTTATTACCGTGTGCAGAAGCTTTACCGGGTGAGCGCGCGAGAGGCGAAACGGTTAGACTCGATCTCGCGTTCGCCGCGATATGCACATTTCAAGGAGACGCTACAGGGCTTGTCCGTGATTCGTGCGTTCGGCAAACGGGAATGGTTCTTGTCCGAATTTTATTCGCGACTGGCACATAACCAACGGATGTTTCATGGACACTACATGATCAACCGTTGGTTCTCGTCGCGGATTCCGTTGGTCGGCGGATTGGTCTCACTGTGTACGGCGGTAGGCATCGTCCTGTCCGTTCGCTACGCAAACTTATCGCCGGGCTTGGCCGGACTACTCACTGTTTATTCACTCAGCTTCTGGGGAGTCTTGAACTGGGGTATCCGTATCTGGTCCGAGGTCGAAGCGCGGATGACGAGCATGGAACGAGTGAAGTTCTATTCGAAGCTACCGCAGGAAGTTTCGGTGACGAAACCGACGGCCGACGTTATCGGCGAGTGGCCGCTTCGCGGAGAGGTCCGGTTCGAGAACGTGGTGGCACGCTACGCTCCACACTTGCCGCAAGTTTTGAAAGGTTTGTCCTTTCAAGTCCGGGCGGGCGAGAAGGCGGGAATCATCGGACGGACGGGTTCGGGCAAAAGCACTTTGTTCCAAACTATGTACCGCTTTTTGGAACTCGAGAGTGGTCGGATATTGATTGATGGGGTGGATATTGCCTCGATTCCGCTGAATAGATTGCGGAAGGCTTTGGCGATTATTCCCCAAGATCCGACCTTGTTCATGGGCAGCTTGCGCCGGAACTTGGACCGGGACACTGAATTTACGGACGCCGAGATTTGGTCGGTTCTAGATCGAACATGCTTGGGTGACGTCGTTCGGGCTTTACCCGCCGGTCTTAAGACGGAGTTGACGGAAAACGGTGCGAACTTTTCGCAAGGTCAACGTCAGCTGCTGTGTTTAGCGCGTGCTCTATTGATGCGGGCGCGAGTGGTGATCTTAGACGAAGCCACGGCGAGCGTTGACGTGAAAACCGACGCGCTCGTGCAACGTGTGATCCGCGAAAGTTGTGAGGGCGTCACGATGTTGATCATCGCGCACCGCCTCGGCACGGTTCGCGATTGTGATCAGGTGCTGGAAATTAGCGAGGGCACACTTGCCCGTCGAATTGCGAAAACCGGATTGGCCGGTCCGGATTTCGGAGAAAGTCCATTGATGGCGTAAGGGTCCGGGATGCAAGTCCCGGATTTTTTTTTACTACTCTGTTTGCACAGAGTGTCTGACTCAACGGAGTCTCTGTTTGTACAGAGTCAGATTTAGCAAAGTAAGATCAAAAATTCTGTCCGGCAAAGTCCGATAAACGGATTTTGTATATTAATCCGAATTATCATTGACGCAAGATCATCTTTTATATTTCTCTTCACGAATCGTACCACCGGAAAGAGAAACTATGACCTTCAATCTCAAACAACAAGCAATCCACGAACGCGCCATACAAATTTGCTCTCAATACTTTAGGGCCGAAGCAGATATCATCACCATCCTAATCGAAGCCGAAAGGGAAAAGGTCGACCGGGCCTCGGGCAAAAACAGTTTATTCCAATATTCGGTGGATGCTCTTCGCCTCACTGAATCGGTCGCCTATGCCTTCATCGCGGTAGCGCGCAAAAGCGCGCAGATTCCTGCGCTACTCGAAGCGATCTCCGCAAACAAAATAACTATGTCAAAGGCGAGCCGAATGGTTTCGGTCTTGGACGAAGATAACGCCGACGATCTAATTACTTTTGCGAGTGAACGAACGTCGCGAGAACTTGATTTCGAAGTTGCGCGCAGAAATCCACGCGCGCGGCAATTTGACCGAGCGAAGCCGATCTCGGGAGACCTAGTGGAAGTGATGATCACGATGACGGTCGCGGAATACGAAGAGCTCAATAGATCGCGAGCCCTTTTAGCGCAAAAAGGCCGGGCCGGAACGCTGGGTGGTGATATTGTTCAAATCGCGAAATATTTTAATGATCGCGAAGACCCAGTCCGTAAGGCTGACCGCGCGGCAAAGAGAAACGAAGCAAAAGCGGGTAGCAAAATTAAAACAGAGACCAGCGTAGAAGCCGAACTCTGTACAAACAGAGTTCCACTAACGAACGCGCAGAAACACGCGGTACACGCCCGGGACCGGGGGCGCTGCACATATACAGACGCGGATGGACACCGCTGCGGAACGGACCGATGGGTCGATATTCACCACATCGTTCCGGTCGCACGGGGAGGGAGCAATGAGCCTGAAAATCTAGTCACGCTTTGCTGGGCTCATCATGATCTTATTCACCAGCTTCAATTCGATCTGCACGGTTACCCTGGGCCTTCGGGCCCTAGAGTTTGGACTGATCGAGGTGAAAACCTTCGGCGCTGACTCGCAACCAACCCATTCCGGCCGCACGGGCGGCTTCGACGCCTAAGTCGGCATCCTCAAAGGCCAGGCAGTGGGTGGGGTCTACGTGTAAGGCCGTGGCGCCTTTGAGGAAGCAGTCAGGGGCGGGTTTGCCCTTTTCGTAATCTTCGGCACCGATGATTGCTTCGAACTTGTTCAGGATTCCAAGGTGACGCAAAGTTTTCTCGATCGAATCACGCGGACTCCCCGAGACCACCGCGAAGGGTACTCGCCCGTGAAAATCCCGGATCACCTCAGCGACCGCCCGGATCGGTTCGACCGTCGTGATCAAATCTAAATAAGCGTTTTCTTTATCATGCGAAACCACTTCGGGATCCATGGCCAAGCCATGCTCTTCGTTCAGCAATCCAACAATCCGGCGGGTCGGACGGCCGGCCCAGGTCAGATGCTCGGCCAAAGAGATGGAGGCGCCCCATTTCGCCAAAGCACGGTTCCAAGCAATTAGGTGCACCGGCATCGAATCGGCAATCGTGCCGTCGCAGTCAAAGAGGAAAGCCGAGTACTTCGTTAAATCGATCAATTTCTTCACGTCCATGCAATAGCTCTAACATGCGGGTGCCGGGGGTGACACTGTCCGATTTACGGGCTACGAAGCACCCATGTCCACATTTGAACTCCAAGAATTTTTTCTCGTCGCGCTTCCGGGTCTCGAAGATATTGTACAAGCCGAAGTGCGTGACTGGTTTCCCGATTTTGAATCTAAGCTCGAACACGGTGGGGTTACCGTAATGGCCCCACTCGCAGAGGGCTTGGCCATGAACCTTGCGTTAAAAACGCCGACCCGGATATTGCTGCGGATGAAGACGTTTCGCTGCAAAGATTTTCCGAAGCTTTATAATAAAATCGCCGCATTTCCGTGGAAAGAATGGATCGATCCGACCTGCGAAATCAAAATCCACGTTTCCACCAGACTCTCGCGTTTGAAGATCAAAAACCGGATCGAGGAGACGTGCAAAGACGGCTGGATTGAATATCAGAAGAAACAGAACGTAATCTGTATCCGCGGAAAAACGGCGGACATGTTCGTCCGCTTCATCAACGACGATTGCACGATATCCTTAGACACCTCCGGTGAACGTCTGCACAAGCGCGGACAAAGGCAATTCATCGGTGAAGCGCCTCTCCGGGAAACCATCGCGGCGTCGCTCCTCCAGCATTTGGGCCGCAAACACGCCTGGAACATTCCGGGAAATATCGAGCTTGTCGATCCCATGATGGGCAGCGGAACATTCTTGCTCGAGGCGGCTTTTCGTGACGAATTGGTCGAAGCGCGCGATTTTGCGTTCGAAAGATTTGCGGCGCAGCCGGACGCCAAACCGAAGCTACAAACAAAGCGTCCGAAGTTCGATTCGCTCATTGGTTTCGAAAAAGACCTGAAAACTCAAGCCGCGGCCAAAGTGAACCTAAAGGACACCTCACGCGTAACGCTCAAAAAAGAGGATTTCTTTGATGCTAAACCACTTCCGCCCGCCGGAAATAAGCAACGCTGGGTCATCGCGAACCCTCCGTACAATGAGCGAATTAAGGTCAAAGAACCTCTTCCTGATTTGTACGCACGCCTATTTGCCAAGGCTGAGGAAGTCGCCAAACCCGATCTGGCCTGCTTTCTGTTGCCGTCAAAATCGGTGAAGGGAAAGTTTGATTTACCCCGCGGTTGGAAGGTTTTAGAAAAAAGACCCTTCTTGAATGGCGGAATACCGGTCGTTGCCTTTGTTTTTGGTCGATCTGATGGGATTTCGTCGAAGAAAGTGCCTTCCGCCGATTGACCGCACCCGACTTTATATCCATTATAGGCCCTTAATTTTCAAAGAGGATTACGCGATGAAATCAGTTACCGAATTCTGGACCGCCACGCTGAACAAAGGCATCAAAGCTAAAGAAGAGCTGACCGCCGCCGGCAAAACCGCCGAAGAAGTTATGGCCGGAATCGGCGAAGCTTTCAAATACGAAGGCGACAAGCTGAAGCACTTCGTGAACTCTATCGAGTGCGCGATCGCGAACCCCGAAAAATTGAGCCGCGTAAAAGTGGTTCAGTTGGCCGAAGGCGAGAAGGTTCCCGCGAAAGCCACCAAGATCGAAGAACATCACTACGTTCCCGACTTCCAACAAGAAGCTCGCGCTGTAAGCACGGCTAAACGTGATCCGAAAGCGCAAGGCGGTCCGAAAAAAGACGCCAATCGTCCGAAAACTTCGCCTTGGGGTCTTACTCCTGAAGAGAAAGCGGCCAAAAAAGGCGGCGGTAAAGCGGCTAAGCCTACGACTTAATGATCTTCAGACTTATCGGCGCCGCCACTTTGAGCGGCGTCTTTGTTTTGGCCCTCACGTCCTGTGCTACCGCCTATCGCGGTCCATCGCCTGATTTCTCTTTAAAGGGCGAAGCTCGAACAACCGAAATCGAAAAATTCAGTCTCACCGAAGGTTTTTTTAACCAAGCGCCCGGCCAGTTTATGATGGGCTCCGGACAGCAGCCGTATTTTACCGAAAGTTTATTGCCGATCGTACGCGATGTCTCGCCCCGCGCGGTCCGTAGGATCGACAAAGCAAAAGTTTGGCACCGGATTGCGCAAGGCGGCCTCTTACTAGCCACGGTCATTTTGATTTCTGAATTTACAGACGGTGATGACCGCTTTTTGAGTCACGAACAAGCAATCGCTTATTGGTCGGGACTCGGTATAAGTTTATCGGCAAGTTTTGTCCGGGCTCAGCAGCTCAATCGCGCCGCGCATGAATACAACGAGGATCTCCGGACAAAGTTTTCTCCGTCCGTCGCAATGACGTTCAGCTATTGACTCTGTTTAAACAGAACTTTTACTTAAACAGAACCTTCACCACTCGGTCGGAAAATAATCTTTTAGAAACTTACCGCACCAGTGCTTGCCCGTATTGATTCCGTCGATAAACGGATCGCAAACGCGAGCCGCACCGTCGACTATATCTAGAGGCGGATGGAAATCGTGATCGTCTTGTTTGCGCTTTGAAATCTGCGCAGGATCTTCATCGGTCACCCAACCGGTATCGACCGCATTCATGAATATGCCGTCCTTCACCAGATCTAGCGAAGCGGTCAGGGTCATCATGTTCAGCGCGGCTTTGGCCATGTTGGTATGCGGATGCTTATCGGTCTTCGTGTAACGCGAAAATTTACCTTCCATCGCGCTTACGTTAACGATGTGCTTGCGGCCGGTATTGTCCCGTCTCATCATCGGTGCGAGGCGGCTGCATAAAACAAACGGAGCAATCGAGTTCACCAACTGAACTTCAAGCATCTCCGGCGTCGGAACCTCGGCCAGGCTCAATCGCCAACTATTGTTTTTACGCAAATCAATCTGTTGAAGGTCGGCGTCCAACTTGCCCTCGGGGAAAACTTCCTGCGCCGACAACGAATTGTCGTAGGAGTAGGGGATTTGCGAGAGCTCCGCGGATTTTTTAATGCCGATACCCGGACCTTGTCCATGCCACGCGACGGGTAGATTTTTGCCGGACACGTCGTCCGGAGGTAGTCCGGAGGTCAAAGCCGTGAGGTGACTTTTGCATTCCTCGAAAGAGGCTAGAAGCCCGCGTACGTTGGCTTCGTGCTCGTGAAACGGCTTCTTCTCAAACTCGAGCATGTGCGCATAAAATCCGGGCGGTCGGCGGACGGTCTGGGCGGCATTGTTGATGAGTATATCGAGGCGATCATATTTCCGCTCAATGTAGCTACAGAAAATCTCAACGGATGGCGTATGCCGAAGATCCAAACCATAAACGCTCAACCGGTCGGACCACTCCGCAAAATCCTTTTCCCGCGCAAATCGTGCGGCCGCGTCCGCCGGGAAGCGTGTCGTGACGATCACGCGGGCACCGGATTGCAACATCATGATGGCCGCGTAGTATCCAATCTTCAAACGTGCGCCCGTGATTAAGGCGACTTGTCCGTCCATGCGTGCCCGCTGAAAGCGCTTCTGATAATTAAACTCGCCGCAGGCCACGCACATCGAATCATAAAAGTGATGCAGCTGGGTGAACTCAACTTTGCAAACGTAGCAGTTGCGGGAGTTCTCAAGGGACGGTCCGGCCGGAGCCTGGCCGGGTAGGGCGTCCGGCGCCTGGAAAACGGTGGCTTTGCGCGCCTCCCGGATGCCGGTCGAATTCCGTGCCGTCCGATCGGCGGCCACTTTCTTTTTCTCGCGCGCCCGTCGGATCTCTTTGTTCCGGAGTCGCAATTCAAGCCGCGATGGCCGCACGAGGCGGCCCGCCGCGATCATCAAAGCTTCGCGTAGTCCTTGAGGAATTTGCTCGAGGCTCGCGCCGTCGGTCACCAGGGCCTCGAGCGTGCGCACGGCTTTTTCTACTTGTCCGGGATCCGTCGGATTGTCCATGAAGCGTCCGATTTAACACAAAGTTCCGGCTTAATCCACCCGGGCGGGGCTTTCACGCGCTTACAATCGGCCGGTCGCTATGGCATATTCCAGCCATGAAACACGCCGATACCCAAGCTCCGCGTCCGAAAGCCCTTCTCGTAGGTTTACAACTGCCCGGCATGTCCGAAGCCGACAACATCGGTTCGCTCGAAGAACTTAAACGCCTCGTCGACACGCTGGGCTTCGAAGTCGTGGGGCAAGTGACGCAAAAGCGCGGCAGCACGCGGGCGCCCTTAGTCGTCGGTGAGGGAAAACTGCGCGAACTTGCGCGCTGGACCGGCGGCCCCGGCTTTATCGCACCGTCGGTAATCAAAAAGAAAAGCAAGGCGGCCGAGCGCTTTGGCCATGACCAAGAAGATGACGACTACATCGACGGACAGGATGACTATAACCTCAGCGGCATAAACGATGACGAGGGTTTCGACACGGACTCAACGGGCCGAAGCGAAAACTCCGAAGGAGCAGAAGAGGAAGAAGAATCGAAAGAGGACCAGGCCGGCGAAAGCGGCCCGCCCGAGGGAGTGCAAGCGACCGTCATCGTCTTCGACAGCGAACTCTCACCGTCGCAGTTAAGGAATCTCGAATCCGCGACCGGTGCCGAGGTGCTCGACCGAACCGGCGTGATCATCGAAATTTTCTCGCGGCACGCCCGCACCCGCGCGGCACGCTTGCAAGTTGAGATCGCACGATTGAAATACTTGGCCCCGCGCCTTCGCGAGACGGGTGGCGGCAGTGAACGGCAAGGCGGCGGAGTAGGCGGAAAAGGCGCGGGCGAAAGCTCGCAGGAACTGGATCGACGTCACATACGTGATCGCATCAAAGAATTAAAAGTGGAACTCGAGGGCGTGCAAGAAGAAAGCACCGTCCGCCGCAGCCGTCGCTCCGGAGAAAATGCGGTGGCGCTGGTCGGTTACACCAACGCCGGTAAATCTTCTTTAATGCGCGCGATGACCGGGAGCGAGATTCTCGTCGCCGATAAATTATTCGCGACGCTCGACACGACGGTGAGGCCGATGCATCCGCCGAGTCAGCCGCGCGTTTTGCTTTCCGACACCGTGGGCTTCATCAAAAAGTTGCCGCATGATTTGGTGGCCTCGTTCCATTCGACGCTCGAAGAAGCCTTGCATGCGAATCTGCTTTTGTACGTCGTCGATGCGAGCGATCCGACTTTTCGTCAACAGCTCGAAGTCACGAAAAGCGTGTTGGGTGAGATCGGCGCGACCGAACATCCGAGCTATCTCGTGTTGAACAAACGTGATCGCTTGACGGCCCTGCAGATGCAGGAACTCAAAAACGAGTTTCCCGACGCCATCATGATTTCCACGCGCGATAAAAAAGATCTCGCCGATATGCGAGAAACACTTTTGAGCTTCTTTGAAAAAGATATGAGCGAGGCGGATCTCACCGTACCGTACACAATTCAGGGCGCCATCGGCGAGATTCGTCGACAAATGCGGGTAATCGGTGAATCCTACAACGAGGCCGGCGTAACGCTGAAAGTGCGCGCGCGCCAAGAAGACCTCGCTCGTATCCGATCACGCTTCAAGTTGTAAGGAGAAGTCATGCTCAGTATCCGAATCGCATTTCCCTTTGATGCCGTTTTTCAAACCCCCGAGTTCGAAAGCAATTCGCGCGAACTCCGTTCCATCGTGCTGCAAAATTATCTAATGAACAGCGGTATGGAGTTGGGCGGCGAAGTCGAAGCCTTTCAAGTGAAGCAATTCAACGGGGAAGACAACGGCGAATTCTGGGATGTCGAAAAGAATTAGCGAGCCGCGTATCAGAATGAGACGGTGACCTTTTAGGCCGACACCCCTCTAGAGCATCTCCACCTACGCCCACGAAAACCTAGCGTGGGCGGGCCCAAAACTTGGAATGTAATCACCCTATAGAACTTCAATGGGAGTTATAGAGTGAAGGCTTGTTTTACTTTTACCGTCCTCATCTGCGTATCGCCGCTTGCCCTGGCCGAATCCTTCGGTAGTGGAGGCAGCTTTATGTTCGGCGGCAGTGTAGAAGTGCCGCAGTCTCCGGCTCCCGCCCGGGCACCACGTCCGCAACCCGCTCCCGCACCGGTCGTCCGAACCCCGGCCCCGATCCCGGCCGCCGAACCCGTCCCGGTTCCGGCCGTGGCCGTTAAGCCGGCCGCCGCCGCGCCGGCCGTCACGCCTGATCCCGCACCAACCGCCGTTAGCGAAGCGCCTTTCCAAGCGAGCGTCGCCATCGGGACCACTCGCTGTCCGGAACCCGTCGCGCATCCGAACGCACGAAATACGCCCGTGAAAGTTTACGTTAATCAACAGACTCAGAAGATCGAAATCGTATCGCCGGACCTCCCGCAAGTCGTACCGAGCCGAATTTCGACCGGTGGCGGATTAAAAATTCCGAACGGCGAACTGAAGAAGGCCCCTTACTGCGCGCGCACGCCGCGCAAGGAACGACTGATCGTTTCGGCCGTGACGCCCGAAATGTTCAAAGGCAGCGGTTGCACCGAGGATGAAGTCCGCGCGAAGTCGACCGTTTTCCCTATGTATCACACACGAACCTTCACCGATAAAAACGGCAAGCCCGTGCCGATGCCGAACGCGGTCCGTATTACGGGCGGAATATTCTTCCACGAAGTTCCGCCGTCGTATCGCGAGATGCTCGGGCACAATGTTTCAGGTGAGTGCGTTCGCCTCGCCCCCGGTGTCGCTAGGTTCTTACAGAGTCAAATCAAGAAGTACGGCGCGATCGAAGTGAACATTACCGATCCGCCGACGGTCGCGCGCGAGATGCCGCAATATTGCGATGACCAAATGGTGGCCAACGCCAAGTACCGCCAAAGCGGCGGTGCGGTGACGACGACCGCTTCACGTCCGCAACCGACCGGATCCGAAGGCGTTTACGGCGGCGAAGATTCCTTCTTTTCGGTTCTCGGACGAATCTTCACTCCGAAACCCGAACCCACGACGGCACGTCCGGCTCGTCCATTGGCGCGTACCCCGGCCGAACGTCCGAGTCGCGGGTAAACGAACCTCATTTATCGTCCAGAAGTAAGGGCGAGCTCCGGTCATTAGTCCGGAACTCGGGTCCGGCTTTCCCGCAAGCAAAGGTTCTTTGCTGTAATTGGGGAAACACAATCAAAGGACTGATTTATTCTCCACCTCATCATGGCATTGGGCACCGTTGTATCTAGCTTGGCGCAAAGTCCGGCTCCCGTTAAATCTTGCTCGCTCGCGAATTCGGTTATGTACAAACAGTATTCATTCCGTGATTCGGCCAACCAACCGATCAAAGCTTACGCCCTGACGGTCGACCTCCGGGATCCGAACACGTTCATCCGTCCGGTCGGCGGATCGGGCTGCAAAAAAGTCTCGGAATACGGCGCGCAATCCAAAGCCATCGCCGCGGTGAACGCGGGCTTCTTCGACGGGAACTGTAAATCCGTTTCGTTTCTAAAATTGAATTCCGTTTTAAAAGCATTCAACTCTAGAGAGCGAAGCGTTCTCGGTATAGATGCGCAAGAGCGCCTCAGCATCAAGCGTGTACCGGCCGGCCAAGGTTGGCCCGAAGTCACAAACGCCGTCGGCGGGATTCCACGCATCGTGACGAACGGGCAAGTGGACGTAAACTCCGAAGGCGCGAACGAAGCGTTCATCAAAGACCGTCACCCGAGAACGGCGGTTGGTTTGATCGACGATCAACACGCGATCATCGTTATGGTGGAAGGACGATCGCCGGAAAGCAAAGGCATGAGTTTAAAAGCGGTCGCGCAGTTTATGATCTCGTTAGGCGCGCAACAGGCCGTGAATTTAGACGGCGGCGGATCGAGCGCGCTGTGGATTGATCCGGTGTTTGGCGACAAAGACGGCGTGATTAACCGGCCGTCAGCGGGACAAGAGCGCCGGGTGAATTCGGCACTCGCGGTATACGCACCCGCCGATGCGGACACGACCTGTTTTTAATTGCAGTTCGACGGTGCCGGTAAAATATCGACGTACGCTAACGATCTGAGTGATGAAGCCGACGGTGAGTGGAAGATCTTACCGTTTGAATAAATTGAATATGCCGAAGCGGTCTCGCCCCACTGAATCACCCGCATCGGAGTGTGGCCGTCCTTGTAACAAGCGTGAAGGAGCAAATGATCGCCCGCGCGCATGAACACTTCTTTTTCGAGCGTTACGAAATCAACCGAGCGACTCATGTTTTTATTTACGGCCGCGCCGAAGTACTTGCCTAAAAAATCAAAGTTGTAGGCCTTCCACTGATTGATACCGTAAGCGGACCAACCCAATATCGTAGCCACGGAAGTCGCGAAGTTAAATGCACGCTGGTAGCCGCCGGCGGGATAAACCTTTCGTTCTTTGAGTTCGACCGTCAGGTATTTCGGGTCGACCATTTTCTTTGCTTCTTCGGTGCTTAAAGTCGATCCCAATAAATAAGCGGGACCCGTGCCGGTGGCCGCGCCGCCGATGACGACGGCAAGGGCCGAAGTTGTTTGCAAAACGCCGAAGGTGCTTAAGATCGCCGCCTTATTCGAGGACACGACCGCGGTGATGTCTTGGCCGAGTGGTTTGATCGTTTGGCTGCGCGTGCCTTCGAGAAACGCATGAATTTTGAAACGGCCCGCGCGGTCGAGAAGTTCGGGCGCGAGAGAGTGCGGCAAGTGACCGATCATCTCTTCGAGCATGCCTTCGAGACACGGAATGAAGCCGCGTCGCCCTTGAATAGAATAAACGCCGTTCACTTTGTCGTCGGGCGCATTGCCGATTCGTTTTTCGCAACCGCCGGAAGGGGAGTGATCGCGAAAGACCGAAAGAATATTGTGTTTCTTCGTCAGCCGATTGAACGAGACGACCATGATGATGTCGCTGCGGGAACTTAACGGGGCGCGTGGATTTTTCCCGCTGCCCGCCGCATCATCTTGGCCGACGATGAGCAAATTAAATATATCGGGGGGCGTCGTACCGGGAACCCACAGGCCGTTGAAACGGTTGAGCATCGTCGCGTCTGATTTAGGATCAATCGTCTGCGGCTCACTCGAGGCGTTCGCAGCTAGAGGAAAAAATAAGGGAAAGCAGTTCATTGCAATGAAGCAAAGAATTCCAAAAACGGAAGGTTTCATATTCATTTTCTCCTGAATCTTAAAACATCAGCAAACACTGCGCCAAATCGTCACGAATTGGTTTGCCTCTTTTATTGCGCCGACCTATGAACGCTATTCCCCTTTGATTTTAAAAACTGACTCCGGAGGAATGCTTGTGAAGACGATCGTCGCTTCATTAGGTCTCGTATTTTTCTCTTCATTATCCTTCGCTAATCTTTCGGTCTCAGATTTTACGCAGTCGGCCGACAAAAACTTTTCGTTTAAAATGCTTCTGCCAGATGGCCAGAAAGAATTCACCGGCAGCTTCCGCGATGTCGATTTTGCAGCGATTGAGAGCGATGCCGTGAGCGTGAAGGTGAAGCAGCTCGAAAAGTTCATCGTCATCGCTGCCGTCAACAACGGAGCGAAAGTAGGCGGCGCCGCAAAAACGGCCAACGGTTCATTGTTCATTCTGGAAGAGATGAATTCGCTCTACGTTCCGCTTACGATCGCGCCGATCGTCGGCGCGGCGGCTAGTCTTTTTGAAGATGGCTTACGCATGATCGAAATCTCTCGCATGGCGAACAGCGGGGATCTCGCAACCGGAGTCCAAAAATTGATTGAGTCATTCAGGCAAAATCCGAAGTTAACCGTACAAAGTCAGCTCGCAAAATTAGCCACCGCACGCCCGAAGAACGCGCCGATCGCCGTCGGGGGCCGAACGCGCATCCAAGCCGTTCGCTCGTTCGAAGAATTGGAAGGCGGCACCGCGCCGCCCACCACCTACGTCGCGAAGCGAAGAACCACCGCGCGCAAAATTGCGAAGAAGTTGAATCCCGCACCGGTTGCGCCGGCCGCGCCCCTGCGTACGGCGCAGCGCTCGGCCCAAAATCGCGGGCAAAGTCCAAGACGGAATTTCGGACAGCAGGTCTCGGCGGGGAGCGCGAAGCCGACCAACCCACCACAAACCTACATCAAACGCCCGATGCCCGCGATGCGCTACACGCCGGCGGTCCCGGCGCCGTTCTACTATTAATCATGGCTAAACCGGGAACAAAGAATACAAAATTAGTTTGGTCGGACGATCCGCGCGACCGCAACAAAGTCGAAGATCGTAAAGACAAACCAAAAGCCGCACCGGAATCGACGGATCTTTACGTCAAAAGCCTTTCGTGGACGGCGGTGTTCCGGCTCGAGAAGAACGGGCGGGGCGGGAAGACGGTCACGATCCTAGATCAGCTGCCGCGCCAAACGGCGTTCGTGAAAGAACTTTGTAAAGAGTTAAAATCCAGGTGCGGCACCGGCGGCACTTTTGAAATCACCGACGACTGCGGGATGATCGAGATCCAAGGCGACAAGCGGGACGCGATGAAAGCCATCCTCGACAAAAAGAAAATCAAATACAAAGGCATGTGATTAGCGACGCGGCTGAAGCCACCGGTCAGCGACGCGGCTGAAGCCACGTTGAAATGTACCCCTTATACTTCTTGCGGATTGCGCGTGGCATTTTTCGGTAATCGCCGATGCGTTTGCGGCATAAAGGTGAGCCGCAGGCGCAGCGCATTTTCCACCACTCGGAACGTTCGGTCATTTCGTAATCCCAGGTGATGTGTTCACCCTTCGCGATGTTGCGCATGGCGACCACCTTGAACTTGCCCTTAATGCCGCAATTCGGATCGCACGAATGATTGAGCAACCGCGCGAAGCCCGCCGAGTCGCGCCACAACGCGGGCCCGCACTGAATCGTGTGATTGCGCAAATCATCGGTCCACGGTTCAAAGTCGTCGTCGTAGAAGGCGCCGTCGAACGAGGCGATCTCTTCGCCTTTGCGAATCGCCTCCGCCGCGAAGATGCCGCGCCCAAATTTCTTAGTTCGTTTGATGCGCGCTTTCGGATTGTCCAATCACTTGCCTTTGACGCCCTTAAACAAATCGGCCATCGATCCGAAGCCCGAAGATTTAGCAACCGCACCGCCCGGTGTTTTGGCGGCGGCGTGATCGCGCCAAGTCTCATCTTCTTCTTCGCGCGGAAGCGAGAACGACAATTTGCGGTTATCCGTATCGATGCGATCGACCCGCACTTTCACGGAGTCGCCTTTGCGTTTGTTCTCGTAATCCTTACCGTCGGTGGCGTCGCGCCAAGCCGAGCGCGGCAGCAAGCCGGTCACGCCCATCCCGATGCGTACAAAAATCCCGAACGGTTCTTTGTGCTCAACGGTTCCGTCAACCATGGTGCCGAGCGGGAAAGTTTGTTCGATCGAAGACCACGGATCGTCGACGGTGCCGCCTTGCTTAAGCGAAAACGAAACCTTCAAACGGTCGCCGTCTTCAACGGCGCTCAATAATTTCACCTGAACGGTCTGGTCGATCTGCACGGCTTCTTCGGGGCGGTTGATGCGCGCCCAGCTTAATTCGCTCATGGGGATCAGACCTTCAACGCCGTTCTTCATGCGAACGAACGCGCCGTATTTTTCAAGGCGGAAAACGGTAGCTTCGAAGATCGCGCCGATCTCGACGTCACGTAAGAAATCCGCTTCGCCGGCCGCGCGCTCTTGTTCGAGAATCTTACGGCGGGAAACGACGAGGTCACGTCCGCGCTCGTACTTCGTGATGATGAACTCATATTTTTTGCCGACGTAAGCGGCGGGATCTACGCAGCGCCAATCGATTTGCGAAACCGGGCAAAACGCTTTGACGGCCTGAACCTTCACGCGAAATCCACCCTTAACGGCTTCTAAAACAACGCCTTCGACGGGCAATTCCATATCAAACGCGTCTTCGAGCGAATCGACGTCGGTCGTTACGCCGCGCGAACCGACGGCTTTCACCAAAATTTCGCCTTCGCGTGCGCGCACGACGATCACGTCCACGACGTCGCCGGCCTTGGGCGGTTCTTTGCCTTCTTCACGCAAGAACGGCATGACCGCATCGGTGGGCGTACCGGTGGACACGAAAGCTTCTTGCCCGGTCACGGCCAAAATTTCGCCGCGGAAGCGGTCGCCGGTCGCAAGACCGCGGACGTTTACGGTTGACGAATTTAAGAGATCATCAAAAGCATTTTGGGGTTTTGCAATTTCATCGTCGGCAAATAGGTCGTTGTAGTTCTTTTTCTTGGCCAAAAGGTCCTCCAGAGGTGGGTAAGAAATACGTCAAAATCGTCAAGCGGGATAGAAACATGTGCGCTCTTATATCGCTTTATTGACACGGCTCATTGATATCCACAGCCGAGGCACGTCTTCACGCGGCATCCGAACCCAATCTTGATAAAATTTGCGTTGCGGCTGCGCGCTCACCGGTGGACTATTTCCGGCACTGGCGCCATCTATCATCTGTGCATCACTCCGGGGGGAGTCATATGGGTATCAAAGTCTTTATTTCTGTTCTGTCCTTGTTCGTTTTGTCGTCACCTAGCTTTGCGCGATCGGTGTTCCCGAAAAATCCAGACGCCGAGATGACGCCGGGCTCGTACTGCTCGCGTCCCAACAGCTATCGTTACGCCGAACGTATTCCGTACTGCGAACGCAACGTTTCAAGCGGCCGTAAAAAGCAAATTATCCGCGATTATAACGAAAAGCTCGGTTATCGCATCGAACCGGGTGACCGCTCGCAATTCAAAATCGATCATTTGATTCCGCTATGCGCGGGCGGCAGCAATGACGACGACAATCTCTGGCCCCAACATCAGTCGGTCTACAATATCACCGACGAACTCGAAGGCCTAATTTGCGTAAAAATGTCGCAAGGGCGCTTGCTGCAAAAGCGCGGCATCGAATTGTTAATGCGCGCCAAGTTGCACCTTGAAGAAACGGCCGAGATCCAAGCTCTTGTCGAAGCTCTCTAAGATAATTCTTCTCATCGGAATGATCCACGTCGGCGCCGGTCTCGGCGTCGGCTTCGTCGGCGGCGTGTACCTTCACGCCGAAGACAAAGAGATCGACCAGTCGATCGGCACGATTCACAAGATGGACATGACCGACGATAAACCCGCGGCGGCACCTGTGGCCTCGCAGATTTTAGTCGTTATGGACCTGAAGAATCTGAAGGTGGCGGGTGCCCATGGCCACGCCATCGTTCGTCAGTTCACCCGCCGGTCCAGGATTGATTTCGACGGGTCGGGTTTGCCGAAGGGTAAGTATAGTCTAGCGGTCGCGAGCTCGTGCAAAACCGGTTTGCTGACCGGTGCGATTTACAAATCTAGCGTCACCGAACTTCATTCATTCAACGTCACCTCGGCGCACGTCGCGACCGAGAAATCGTTGCCGAAGGCTTCACTTCGCGAATCGGGTAAAGGCAATCTGGTGCTTGAAGGCAAAGCTTTGATGCTTCTCCGGATCTTGAAAGACAAATTCGAAGTCGTCGATTGTAAACCAATCCGTGAATAGTAGTCCTAAGCGAAGTTCGCCGCCGTGAGTAGGGAATTCTGCCCCACAACTGAACTAGATCTTTAGGCCCGGCGAGTTTGTCGCGGGTTTCGAACGTGGCGTGCGGGTTGCAAACCTAATCGTGCGGAGGATCTATGCCCAACAAAACACACAAAGAAATCATTCCCACGCGGCCCCACATCGCCGATGAAATACAAAATGGAATTCGTTTCGATAGCGTCATCACGATGATGGTCCCTGCCGAAAAAGTCTACGCTTACTGGCGTGATCTTAAGAACTTGCCGAATTTTATGAAACACCTTTCGTCGATCGAAATCACCGGCAGCGAAACCTCGCATTGGAAATGGTCGGTTCTTAAAGGCCAAGCCGAAATCGAGTGGGACAGTGAAATCGTTCGCGACGTGCCCGGAGCGTTGATCGCGTGGCGTTCAAAGGAAGGCTCGACGGTCGCGCACACGGGCGAAGTTTCGTTCCGTGAGCTGCCTTTCAATCGCGGGACCGAGGTGCGCGTGTTGGTTAATTACCATCCGCCCGGAGGCTCCGTGACCGACTTCCTCGAGCGCATTTTGGGCGAGTCACCGCAGGGTGAGTTGCAAGAAGACCTGCGGCGCCTTCGTTCACTGATGGAAGTCGGCGAGATTATTACCGTCGAAGGACAAAGCCGCGGCGGCATGGAAGAGACCTTCAACCCTAAACTTTACAGTCACCACTAGGACAGGAGCCGTATTTATGAAAGCAGTCACATGGCAAGGCACGCGCAGTATGAAAGTCGAGCGCGTTCCGGATCCGCGCATCCTTAATAGCGGCGATGCGGTTATCAAAGTTACTTCCACGGCTATCTGCGGCTCCGATTTGCATCTTTACGGCGGGTTCATGCCCGGCATGAAGAAGGGCGACATCATGGGCCACGAGTTTATGGGTGAAGTCGTCGAGGTCGGACCCAATGTTAAGAAATTAAAAACCGGCGACAAAGTGGTCGTGCCGTTCACCATCGCGTGCGGCAAGTGTTATCACTGCCACAAAGATGAATGGTCACTCTGCGATAATTCAAATCCGCAAGCTCCTAAGGCTGAACTGCTCATGGGCGGTGAAAGCGGATCGGGCTTGTTCGGTTACACGCACCTCTACGGCGGTTACGCCGGCGGGCAGGCCGAATATGTTCGCGTGCCGTACGCCGACGTCGGTCCCTTGCAAGTGCCGCGCGACATCGACGACGATAAAGTTCTTTTCCTGAGCGATATCTTTCCGACCGGCTACCAAGCCGCCGAAAACTGCAACATCAAGCGCGGCGACGTCGTGGCCGTATGGGGCTGCGGGCCGGTGGGCCTCTTCGCGATCAAGAGTGCTTACCTACTGGGTGCCGAACGCGTCATCGCGATCGATCGCTTCCCCGAACGGCTTGCGCTGGCCGAGACCGCGTGCGGAGCCGAAGTGATTAACTACGAAGAACTCGACGTGCTCGAAGAATTACGCAAGCGTACCGGCGGGCATGGTCCCGATAGCTGCATCGACGCCGTTGGTTTGGAAGCGCACGGTACGGGTTTGCAATACGCTTACGACAAAGTAAAAACCAACATGATGATGGAGACCGATCGTCCCATCGCGCTTCGCCAGTCACTTTACGCTTGCCGTAAAGGCGGAACGGTTTCGATCCCGGGCGTGTACGGAGGCTTGCTTGATAAAGTCCCGTTCGGCGCGGCGTTCGGCAAAGGTTTGACGCTAAAGATGGGGCAGACCCACATGCACAAATACTTAAAGCCGTTGTTGAACATGATCCTCGAAGATAAGATCGATCCGAGTTTTATTATTTCTCACCGGATCGGTCTGGACGACGCGGCCGATATTTACGAAACTTGGCAGAAGAAGCAAGACGGCGTAACCAAGATCGTGATTAAGAATTAAAAAGATCTAACTCAGGTTCATGATCTTTTCTTCGAGACCGGCGCAAATATCTTTAAGTCTTTGGTAAGTCGCGCGCGGGAAATCCGCGCGCTTTTGTGCCGGTTCACACAAGTAGATCGTGCAGGTCTCACGCAGGTGCGGCGCAACCACGCAACCGTTGCAACCGATAAATCTTAATCGGTGGTCGGTCGTGGGTAGCTCCACGCCGTTCAGCCGTGCTTGGTTTTGCACGTGCGCGCAGATGGAATCTTTGCAAGCGCAGTCGGTGCGCGAACAATCACCGCATTGCGATTTCGTGAACTCGTAAAGGCGCCGGTAGGCGCGCACTTTTTGTTTATTCAGCAGGCTGAGGCGGGTCATCCGCATGGTCTACCTTGCCTTGCCGCCGGAATTCAATTTCAATAGGGCCATGCTGGTAAAATATAATGATCGCGTGACCATTGACGGTGCCTTAGCCTTACAACAGCCGGATGGATTGCAAAAGCTTCTCAATTTTGTGCGGACCCAAAACCGCTCGGCGGAGCAGTTGCCGTACTCAGACAGGGCTGAGGACGCCGTACGCTTCATGCATTTCAATGGGCAAGCGTTTACGCCCTTCAACGAAAAAAATCTGCGTGAGGCAATGACCGAACCGGTTCGCGTGGCCCACGTTCTATCCGATCAATCGGCTACACCGGAGATTCGCGAAAAGTTTTTGAATAGCGATGCTCATAGCCAACTTCCCTTCACGCCGGATCCGCTAGTCTTCGGAACCATCGGCTCGAAATTCATATTCGCGGCGGGCGAAGGACAGTCGGGCCGTAAATACCGGCACGGCGTGACCGAAGTTCTAAAGTTCTTCGCGACACATCCGGAAGTCTGCGCGGCCGTGTTGCCCGATATCGAAATGCGTATCATGTTCGAACAAGAAATAAAAACCGTGGCCGATCTCGAACGTTTCGTCGGCGGTGATTTAAGCCGGCTCGACTTCGTTCTCGATTTTGTTTCGCTCCTTTCGGCTTACCTCACGGACTCGCTACCCGCGGCGGCCCCGGAAATTAAAAATATTTTAGCGTTGAATCCATCGGCCGGCGCGACGATCGACTTCCGCATCTACGATCCGCCCGCGCATAAATTTCCACACACGGATTTCGCGGCGGCGAGCAACAATCTTCGCGCCGCTCTGGCCGGTATTTTGAAATTTGCAAAAGCAAACAAAGTGACCGAGGAAGCGGGCAACTTCGCCGCCGCCCTGGAACTTCTCGATCAACCCGCGATTGAACGGGGTGAGCTATGGCAGCCGTTTAAATCGACTTCCGAAGGTCACACCGTTGAAGAGGCCTACCGGCTTTTTCGCGCGGCCGTCTTTGCCGATAATTTTGCCGGTATGTCTAGCTGGAACGATATCCAAATCGAAAAAACGGAGGAGTTTCGCCGCGTCTCAAACGCGGTGGTCATTAGCCTTCTCGATGCACTTTGCGCGAGCGTTGACGGTTTACAACTGAAGTAGATCGGCGGGCGAATCGATGTCGGTCAGCGCGGCCGGTTCTTCGACGAAGATCATTTGGTCAGCGCGCAATACCGATTTCAATCCGTTCTCACCCTCTAGCTTAAGCGCCTGCGGGAAAAACCTTTTTGGGATCGCGGCCGGCGGCCCGATGACGGGCCCGCTTGAAGTAAGCGCGCATCGCCGCGAACGTGTCGCATCTTCGATAAGCCCACGAAGGTGAACGGCGGTGACCAAGGGTTGATCGACCGGCAAAAGCGCGATCATCGCCGCTTTAGGATCGAGATTTTGAATGTGTCCTACCCCGGCCGCAATCGAGCTGCCCATGCCGTCGCGCCACCGCTCATTACGGACATGATGGACTCCCGCTAAATACGGTTCGAAATCGTGGGCACCGCTAACGACCAGAACCCGATCTCCGGAAAGTTCGCGCGCCGTGCGCAAGGCGCGGTCGAGCATCGTGATCCCTTTAAATTCGGCCAAGGCTTTCGCCGATCCGAAGCGCGAGGACGCGCCGGCCGCGAGGATCAGCGTCCAGGCTTTGTCTTTTGGTTTTTCGATTAATTCGCCCTGGATCTGCGCAACGACCGACAAAGCGATGTCTTCGGGGGATTGACCGTGCGTGAAAATTCCGGCGGGGGCGTACGCCACGCCGTTCAATCGAGCCGGGATTGTTTCGCCGTACATGTTTTGCAAATCATTTTTCAGCCGCTCGTAGCGAACCGCCGGGCCGAGGCAACCTAAATATCCGACGCGATGATTTTTAAGGGCGCGCAGAATTTCGAGGTCCGCCTCAAAATTGTGGGTCATCAAGACGACCGCCGTCCGATCCCCTTCGGAGATCACGGATCCCATCTTTTCGGCCGGCATCGTCACGGCGGGGTGGGAGCCGAAACGGCCCGGCGTCATGAGGCTGCCGCGGTAATCGATGAAGCAAACGCTCCAACCCATGGACTCGGCCAGGGATCCGTAAATGTCGGCGTCGGCACCACAGCCGATGATGTATAACTTCACGGGCTCCTGCCAGGCTTCGAAGATCACGTCTTCTTCACTTGAGCGCGCGGTAACGGCTTCACGCCGCCCCACCGAGTCAGCTGAGAGATCTACCCGGACGTAATTGTGCTTGGGATTTTCGCCGTAGGGCAGCAGCAGATTCAAGTCGCCGCCTAGCGCATCTTCGAATAAAATGTCGATCACGCCTTGGCAGCCGGTCTGGTAGCCGAGCAGGCGATCCTCTTCGGCGAGCGTGCTGAACGAGGCGATGAAGGGGAGTTCATTGAAGCGTTCGCGCGCCGCTTTCTCGATCGAGGCTTCTAAACAACCGCCGCTTAGAAAACCCAAACTGTCGCCCAAGAGTGAGACCACTTTTTTAGCGCCCACGCCCCGATAACTAGACCCGCTCTTGCGCACCAGCGTACACAGCACCAGCGATTCCGTGGAGCGGCGGGTCTCAATAAACTTTCGTATACCGTTCATATCCTTCATGCAGTTACCATTTAGCTTTCAACTAGGGGGATAGCATCATGGACATTCATATCAACGGTCAATCAGTGAAAGTGGACGCCGAAGGGGACACACCGCTTTTGTGGGTCATCCGTGATGAGCTCAACTATACCGGCACTAAGTTCGGCTGCGGAATGGCGCTGTGCGGAGCGTGCACCGTGCACGTCGACGGTCAGCCGGTACGCTCGTGTTCTTATCCCTTAAAAGCCGCGGCCGGCAAAAAGATCACCACGATCGAAGGCATGAACGACAACATCACCGCGGCCGTGCAAAAGGCTTGGGTCGCGAACAACGTTCCCCAGTGCGGATATTGCCAGTCGGGTCAGGTGATGAGTGCCGTAGCTTTGTTGCGTGAAAAGAAAAAACCGAGTGACGCCGACATCGACAACGCACTCGGCGGGCACATCTGCCGTTGCGGCACGTACCAGCGCATTCGCGCGGCGATTCACCAAGCCGCGAAAGATTTGGTGTAGTCATGTCCAAACCCGAAAACACCTCCAAGACGAAAACATTTTCGCGTCGTTTATTCTTAGAAACGACCGCGCTCGCCGGCGGCGGCTTAATCATCTCGTATTACATACCCGCGCCGATGATGAATAAAGCCTTCGCGGCCCCGCCCCCGGGCGCTCCGCTACCTAAACCGAACGCGTTTGTCCAGATCGCCCCGGACAACACCATCACGATCGTCATCAATAAACTCGAAATGGGTCAAGGCGTGAACACGTCGATGGCCCAATTGATCGCCGAGGAACTCGAGTGCGATTGGACCAAAATTCGGAGCGTGTCGGCTTCGGTAGATCCGGCTTACAATCACACGGCCTTCGGCATGCAAATGACCGGGGGTTCGACGGCGTTGATCTCGAGTTGGGAGCAGCATCGTAAGATCGGTGCTTCGCTGCGTGAAATGTTAAAGTCCGCGGCCGCGACCCGTTGGGGTTTACCAATCGCGCAAGTCAACGCGCAGAACGGCTTCGTCGTTTCGAAAAAAGGAAAGTTCTCGTACGGCGAATTGGCCGAAGAGGCGGGTAAATTGCCGCTGCCCGAGAAGCCGGCGTTGAAGAACGAGAAAGACTTCAAGATCATCGGCAAGAACGTCAATCGCGTGGATGCGGCCGACAAATCAAACGGTAAAGCCATCTTCGGGATCGACGTGCGTATACCCGGCATGCTCTATGCCGTGGTCGCGAAACCGCCGCTGGAAGGTGCCAAAATCAAATCGATGGATAAAAAGGCGGCCACTAAGGTCCCCGGCGTCGTCGACGTGGTCGAATTTTACGGACGGGTGGCGGTGCTCGCGCGCAACACGCACGCGGCAAAGGTCGGCCGCGACGCTTTGCAAGTCAAATGGGACAATCCGACGAACGGAAAATTTAGCAGCGACGGCTTGATGGAAAATTTCAGAGCGCAAGCCAAAGAGAAAGGCAAAATCGCGAAGGACACCGGCGGCGTCGACGAAGCGATGAAGCTCGCGAAAAAAACCGTCACCGCCGAGTATGAATTTCCGTACTTAGCGCACGCGGCGATGGAGCCGATGAATTGCACGATCAATTACGACGGTAAAAAATGTGAAATGTGGTCCGGCCACCAAATGCCCGGCGTTGATCAGGCGGTCGTTGCGGCGGCACTCAAACTCAAACCCGCCGACGTTAAAGTGAACGTCGTTTACGCGGGCGGCAGTTTTGGCCGGCGCGCGAGCAAGTCTTCCGATTACGTGCTCGAGGCGGCCGAGCTTGCGAAGGTCGTCAAAAAACCGCTGAAGGTCACGTGGACCCGCGAGGATGACATGCGCGGCGGCTTCTACCGCCCGATGAATTTTCACCGCGTGGCGATGGGCTTCGACGATAAAAATAAATTGTTAGCGTGGGACCACAAGATCGTGGGCCAAACCGTCATCGGCGGCTCGGCGTTCGAAGGCATGATGGTGAAAGACGGCTTGGAGCCGACCATCTTCGAAGGCGTTGCCGATTCACATTATCAATTTCCCAAATTCCGTTGTGATCAAACCCGCGCGACTTCGCCGGTTACGACGTTGTGGTGGCGCTCGGTCGGGCACACTCATACGGCCTACGTTATGGAAACGATGATTGATGAATTAGCCGAGGCCAGCGGCAAAGACCCGCTTCAATTGCGCAAAGAATTGCTCGCTAAATCCGAACGGCACATGCGCGTTTTGAATTTGCTCGAGAAAGAAACGGGATGGGGCAAAAAGAAAGCGCCCAAGGGCCGCGCGTGGGGCTTGGCCATTCATGAGTCGTTCAGCTCCGTGGTCGGACAAGTCGCCGAAGTTTCGATGGTCGACGGCATGCCGAAGATTCATAAGGTTTGGGCCGCGGTCGATTGCGGTCTGGTCGTCAATCCCGATCAGGCAAAAACCCAAGTCGAAGGCGCGATCGTGTACGGACTATCAGCGGCGCTTCACCAGCACGTCCAATTCAAAGACGGGCAGGCGTTGCAGGGTAATTTTAACGATTATCCCGTCATGCGCATGATCGACATGCCCGAAGTTAAAGTCGCCTTCGTCCAAGGCGGCGGCAGTCCCACGGGCTTGGGCGAACCGGGCGTCCCGCCGGCCGCACCCGCGGTGGCCAACGCGATTTATAAGTTAACGAAGAAGCGGCTGCGCTCCTTACCGTTTTCGAAAGAACTGAAAGGACTCGCGTAATGAGAAGCCCTTATTTCATCCTTGTTTCATTATTGCTCTGCGGCCCGGCGCTTCTCGCGCAAGACGACAAAGCAAAGTCGGTCGCATTATTCCAGGAGTCGCTTAAGGTTTTTCGGCATCCGCGCTGCATGAATTGTCATCCGGCCGGTGAAAACCCGACGCAAGGTCAAAACATGCACCCGCACTTGATGAACGTAAAACGCGGGCCCGACGATCACGGTGCGACCGCCTTGAAATGTTCGGCCTGCCACGGCGTTGAGAATAATAAACATTCGAACGTACCGGGCGCGCCGAAGTGGGCGCTCGCGCCGAAGAGCATGGCGTGGCAGAACACGAGCGACGGCGAACTGTGCAAACGTTTAAAAGATTCGAAACGCACGCACATGGACATGCAACAATTTATTAAGCACAACGCCGAAGACGAACTCGTCGCTTGGGGTTGGAATCCAGGCGGCGGACGCGAGCCCGTGCCCGGTACGCAAAAACAATTCGGCGAATTCATCGCCGCGTGGGTCGCGAGCGGAGCGCACTGCCCGTGAAGCGCTTGCCGGTTTATTTCATTTCCCACGGCGGTGGGCCCTGGCCTTGGCTGAAAAAAGAAATGCCGTTTTACGATAAGCTGGAAGCTTCGCTGGCGAACATGCCGGCGGAGATCGGCGTAAAACCCGCCGCCGTATTGATGGTTTCGGCGCACTGGGAAGAGCCTGGCTTTTTCGTGCAGGCGAATCCGCAACCCGGCATGATTTACGACTACGGCGGATTCCCGCAGCATACGTACGAGATAAAATATTCTTCGAAGGGCGACGTCGAGACCGCGGCCCGAACATCGGAGCTGATCGCAAGCGCCGGGCTTGCTTCCCAACTCGATCCGTTGCGCGGTTACGATCACGGGATGTTTTCACCGATGGCGGCGATTTATCCGAACGCCGATGTGCCGGTTTTTCAAGTTTCTATTCGCGAAGATTACGACGTCGCGGCCCATCTCGCGTTGGGCCGCGCGCTTGAACCTTTGCGTGATGAGGGCATCCTCATCATCGCGAGCGGGCTGAGTTATCACAATCTTCGCATGTTCGGTAAAATGGAAAGCGCGCGCACGGCATCTAAAGATTTCGACAGTTGGCTACACGGGGCGCTGAACAATTCCGCCGCCGATAGGGCTCGCCAATTAGGCGAGTGGGAGAAAGCGCCGTCGGCGCGCGTCTGCCACCCACGTGAAGATCATTTGGTCCCGTTGATGGTGGCCGCGGGCGCGGCGGGCGACGATGCGTGCACAACGGTCTATCACGAAGAGGACTTCATGGGCGCGCTTACGGTTTCGAGTTTTCGCTTCGGTTAGGGGAATTAGCGCAAAGAGAAGTCTGCGGCCGGAGGTGTGTGCACGGGCGCCTGCGGGGGGTTCGCAATTTCGCCTGGTTCGGGAAAATCGCCGGTAACCTCACTGATGTAGTGGTAACGGATCACGTCACCCGGATTGACGACCAGTACGCCACCGAGTTGCCAGAGGTCTCCCGCCTCACGGTTATATACTTTTTGCCTGTGGCCTTCGCTGAGTAAACGAACAACGTTGGCTACAGCCTTGGGGCCTAGCGCCGGCATCATACCTCGGCGCATACCCGTAGCTTCATAACTTCGGCGGCTCGGATCGGTGAACACCATTGAACTTTCAATATTCAGTTCTTTTTTAAACTTTATAATCTCGTGGTAAGAGCCATTACCGATAAAGCAAATTTTAGCGCCGCCTTGTTCCAAGGCTTTGCGGTGTTGCCAAACTTGAGCGACGTGCGCCCGGCAGGCTACGCAACTAAAGTGCCTTAAGAATATAAGGACCGCCGGCCGGTTCCGCCAGAGGCTAGCCATCTTCAAAGCTTGGCCGTCTTCGGTATGCAGCACCACGTTCGACAGTAAGTTCAAATCCACTTTTGCTTTCGACATCATTCAAAAACCCCTCGACGAATGTCCTGTATGATTTTTCGGCGGGCGACCTCCAAAGGTGTATTCAAGTATTCTTGACACGTCTAAATGCCCGAAACCTGACCGAAAGAAGGCTTCAAGAAAACCCGACGACGGGCGCGCTATAGACCTAGACTAGACCTCCGATAGGTTCATTATGAAAAAACAAAAATGGGTTCTGATTATCGAAAACGAAAACGACGGTTCCGATCTTCAGGCGATGAGCGTTCAACTTGGCTACCAGGTGATACGGTGCACACATCGCTCGCATGCGCTTTGGTATCTTCAGAATCAAAAATTCGCTTTCGTCGTCGTAGATCGTGGCGTTCGCCTGCCCGCATTCGTATCTTCGATAAAAAATAATGAACGGCATGTAAACAACGCCACTCCGTTTATTCTTTTGAACGAAGATCCTTTCGCGCATTTCGTTGATAAAGTTCGGAGCGTGGTCCAAACTACATAAATGCGCGCTAGATTATATATTGTTTATTGCGTTATCTCCGCTATAAATCTGACGATTGCCGCACTACCTGCGCATGCGAACTTTGTCGGTAACGATACCCAGAATTTCAATCCCACTACGAGCGGGCTCGACTTCGTCACGGTTGAGAGTAGCGAAACGCTCAATCCGGGCATCGTGCACTCGGGGCTATACTTTAATCGCGCGTACAACTCCTTGCCGGACAGCATCGATCCAAACGGCGCCCGTATCCCTTCGGATGATTCGGTTACCTTCGGCGATCTCAATTTCGGTTACGGACTTACGCAGCGCCTTGATTTGGGAATAGGTTTTTCGTACTTGATGGATCAGCAAACGAATCGCAATGATTCGGGCGCGCAATTTTCGGCCACCGGGCTCAACGAGGTCCGTCTGGGTGGGAAGTACAATTTTATTAAGCGTGATCCTTTCGGCGTAGCGCTTCAATCCTCGCTGAACTTAAATCAAACGAAGAATAATCCCTTTCGAGGGAGAGGCGCGGGTCCGTCCTTTAACCTACAAGGCATTGCGGACTACCGAGTCGAGAACATACTGCTCGCTCTCAATTTGGGTTACCGCTACCGCGATCGGGGACAAGTGATCGAAAGATCCGTTTACGAACCTCTGCCGAGTCAATGGACCGGAAGCCTTGCGGCTTCGTATTACTTCACCTCGGCAGATCTACGGGCGATCGTCGAAATTTTCGCGGCGAAATCGACCGCGAACGCGAAGTATGTAAAGACCGAGCAAATCGCGACCGAACTCCTGGCCGGCTTGAATTATGACGTTAACGAGAACCTTGCGATTAGCGGCGGCTTGGGCACGAAGGCGGCCGATGGATTATTCGAACCCGATTGGCGCGTCTACGCGGGCCTCAACTGGAACTTCGATTTTTGGTCTGCGCGCGTGGTACAAATTAATGAGACGACCGAGATCCGGCAGATCACCTACAAAGGGTACATGCCCGAAGATATCGAAGCGTTGTTGAATGTTGATTTTGATGAGCTCACTAAGAAGCATGAATTTCAATTGCGCACGACCATTCCCGAGGCCGATATCGCGGGCGTTAAACCTCCGTTCGAGGTGATTCGATTAGAAAATTTCAATTTTGATACGGCCTCGGATAAAATCCGTCCCGAATACAAAGCTCCGTTGGAAAAGCTGGCTGTCTACCTTTCGTCTCATCCTGAGCTGCTTAAGGTACGTATCGAAGGGCATACGGATTCTTTGGGCTCTTTCGAGCGTAACCGAAAGCTAAGCGCACGCCGTTCCGATGCTTTGGTCTCTTACGTAAAAAGTCTTCCGGGGATGGCGAAGGTCCGCGTTGAAAGCGCGGGGTTCGGCGCCGACCGGCCAATTGCCGATAATGGGAACTACCAGGGACGTCGTCTAAATCGCCGCGTTGAAATTCGCATTTTGCGCCGGCTTGTCGATTTACCTTCAAGGAATCTTGAAGAGCACAAAATTCAATAAAGGCAGGACTTTGGCCCCATCAAGGTTTCTTGAGTCGGGGAAAAGCTAGACCACTCCGAATCGTTATTTGTAACGAAAGAGGAGTGGCTCAGGTGAACAAGCAAACGATGTTGAAATTGACCGTACTCATGATCAGCTTCGGCTCGGTCGCGTGCAGTCAGTCGGCGTTTGACAATGGAATTCCCAAGGCCGGGATGGTTCCCTCCGCTACCAAAAGTTGGATGAAAGTAAGCGCTCCGAATTATGCGGACGGCAGCAGCCCCGCCGAGATTACCATCGGCGTGATGAACGCGGATGGCGATCCCGTACCTGGCGTCGCTATGGAATTGAGTGCGAGCGGAGTGAACAACACCATCATTCCTTGTACCACCTCGGACGCGAACGGGCTTTCACGTTGTCGCCTCTACAGCACCCGTGCCGAATTTAAGGAAGTGACTGCGTTGGGTTTGATCAAACTTAAGAAAGACGTCGAGTTTGAACCGCTCCGCCCTCAAATGAACAGCATGGCGGTGGTAACAAGCGGCGATAGCGTGTTCTTACCCGGCGGTCAGCGGGTCGTGTCAAGTTCGGGCATCGTTGAGCATGACGTGATGATGATGGACGCCGGCGGCGTCCGCCGGGTGCGCACGGGCATCCTCGGGCCGGTACTGGTTGATTAATCATCTTAAAATCTTTTGCTGAGGAGTGGGCATGAAAAACACGTACGTAATATTCGCGATGCTGGCGGTCACGTTCGGCTTGAACGCGCGCGCTTCCAATGTGCCCGAGAGCTTTACATACCAAGGAAAAGTTTTTAAGGCGAACGGCGTCGACCCCGTTGATTCCTCATCCGTCTTATTTAAGGTGCAGATCCGCTCTGCCGACGGCACGTGTCTGCTCTTCGAAGAAACTCATTTGCGTGACATGAGCGCGAGCCTCGGACTTTTTTCCTTAGTGATCGGTGAGGGCACCAATACCAACGCAACGGCCTTAACCCTCAATCAGGTCTTCGACAACTCGAGCGTGAAGTCGGGCGCTTCTTGCGCGTATACTCCGGCGTCCAACGATGGCCGCCGTCTTCGTTTCAGCTACTTCGACGGCGTTCAAACCGTGGCTATCCCGGTGGATCAACAAATGCGAAGCGTCCCGTTTGCGATGAACTCGACGATGCTTGCGGGATTAACAAAAGAAAAAATTATCCAAACATCATCAACGACCAACCAAATTATCATCGACGCTTTAACTGCCGGCACATCTTCGCTATACGCGAGGGCGGTTGAACTGCCGGTGAGCGGCGGCGTTCTTAATCTGAGCGGCGGCGGTGTAAAAGTCGCCGACGTACCTGTCGCGGGCGACGCTGCGGTAAATAAAAACTATGCGGATAGTCGTTTGGGCGGCATGGACTTAGCGTTGGCTGGCTTAGTCGATGGTCAAGTTTTGACGTGGAACGCCGCCCAGAGCAAGTGGAAGGCAACCGCACCGGTGCTCGGGCCGGCGACTTCGATTTCCACCACCGGCAATATTTCGGCGGTGAATGTAACGGCCGCTAACGTAAGCTCGACGGTTTCGTCACTACAAACCTTAAGAATCTTCGACTCCGCAAATTCGAAGAAAGTGTCGCTGTCCGTCCCTCTCGGGATGACGCAAGACTACTCGCTTGTTTGGCCGAATGTGAAGGGCAACGCGGGCCAAGTTCTGTCCGTTGACGGTTCGGGCAACATGTCTTGGTTGACACCGAACACGGGTACGGTGACCTCGGTGGGCGCGAGCGCTCCGCTGGTCAGTAGCGGTGGTGCAACGCCTTCGTTGAGTTTGGCGAGGGCCGATGCCAACCACGACGGGTATCTCGCGGCCGCCGACTTCGCTTCGCTTTCAAATAAGCTA